>SLBP01000007.1:0-13094 GCA_007126245.1 Planctomycetales bacterium | reverse complement strand
TCCACCAGTGGTCGGCCTCGCGGCTGCGGATCGCCGAGATCGACGAGGAGGAGAACGTCGTCACGCTCGCCGGCCGCACGATCAGCCCGAGCTGGTGGGCCGCCATGCCCGAGGGGCACCGTTTCCTGGTGATCAACGTCGCCGAAGCCCTCAGCGAGCCGGGCGAGTGGTATCTCGACCGGCCCAGCGGGCGGCTCACCTACATCCCCCGGTCCGGTGAGGACCCGGAGCAGACCGCCGTGGTCGCTCCCCGGCTGGAACAGATCCTCGTCTTCGCCGGCGATCTCGACGGGCGGCGGTTCGTCGAGCACGTCGAGTTCCGCGGCCTTACCCTGGCGCACACGAACTGGTTCCTTCCCGAGGGGGGCCAGGTCTTCCCCCAGGCGGAAATCGGCCTCGACTCCGCCGTCTCCGCCATCGGTGCCCGCAACATCACCTTCGATTCCTGCGTCATCCGCCATGTTGGCGCCTACGCCATGGCCTTCGGCCTCGGCTGCCGCGACAACACGATCGAGAACTGCGAGCTCATCGACCTGGCCGGCGGGGGGATCAAGATCGGCCACGCCCGCACCGGCACCTGGGCCGACGTCCGCTTCATGCCCCCGGCCGACGAGATCGACCTGCTCTGCTCGCACCACACCGTCCGCAACACCACCATCGCCTACGGCGGGCGGATGCACCCGGCGGCGGTGGGCGTCTGGATCGGGAACTCGCCCCACAACGTCATCGAGCATAACGACATCTTCGACTTCTACTACACCGCCGTCTCCGCGGGGTGGACCTGGGGCTACGGCCGCAGCGAGGCCCGGGAGAACAAGATCGTCTTCAACCACATGCACACCATCGGGCAGTACGTCCTCTCCGACATGGGCGCGGTCTACACCCTGGGCATCCAGCCGGGTACCGAGGTCTCGCACAACCGCATCCACGACATCAAGTCGTACGACTACGGCGGGTGGGGGCTGTACACCGACGAGGGCTCCACCGACATCGTCATGGAGAACAACCTCGTCTACCGCACCAAGACGGGGAGCTTCCACCAGCACTACGGCCGCGAGAACCGCATCCGCAACAACATCCTCGCCTTCTCCGTGCAGCACCAGGTGCAGCGGACGCGTACCGAGGACCACATCTCCTTCTTCTTCGAGCGGAACATCGTCTACTGGGACAACGACAGCCCCGCCACGGGGAGCAACTGGCAGGATGATAACTTCCGCATGGACCACAATCTCTACTACAACGCCGGCGGACACCCCATCCGCTTCTACGGCGGGCTCTCCTTCGAGGAGTGGCAGGAGCAGCGCGGCCAGGACCGCAATTCCATCATCGCCGACCCCAAGTTCGCCGATCCGGCCAACGACGACTTCACCCTGGCCGACGACTCGCCCGCCTTCGAGCTGGGCTTCGAGCGCTTCGACCCCGACCGCGCCGGCCGCACCACCCCCGCCGCCCTCACCGCCGAGCTCCCCGAACCCGCGCGGGCCTTCGACAGCGTCGTGCGGTAGGGCCGCGCCCCGTGGGAAGGCTGGCCAGCAGCGTCCGCGCGCCGGTCGCTGCCAGGTGCCGCCGCTTGAGGAAGAGGCCGTCACCCCCGCCGATCATGCGGGGGATGCCTCGCCCCTCGAGGTCGAAAAGGAGGTCGAGTTATGGCCTGTGCGGATCCAACGGTGTTGGGCCCATCCGAAACGGGACTTCCAATCCCCGATCGATCGGGAAGACAATCAAGCCGATCGCCTCGAGCATGACCCGCGCGCATGACCCCGGGGTTTGCGGGGAACGTGTGCGCCGAGCTCGACGAGCCAACCAGGTGAACTGAGGTGGGTCCCGCCGCCAAATGCGTGACCGTTCCCGGGGGACCGTCCCGATTTTCGCGGCCGCAGAGCGTATTCCCTGTGGATAACGCGATTCGGCCGCGAAAATGGGACGGTCCCCTTCGCCCGGTACGCCGCGGCAGGGTAAGGGGACGGGTCCATTTTTCGGGCATCGGCGGTCGCTAAAGGCAGCGTCTATTGGCCGAAAAACGGCCGCGAGATTCCCATATTCAACCAGAAGGATCCCGCCAAGCTCCCTTGGAAGGACCTGGGGGTGGACGCAGTCTTCGAATGCAGTGGCGTGTTTCTGAAGAAGGAGCAGATGGAGAAGCATCTCCAGGCTGGCGCGGCCCACGTGGTCCTCTCCGCCCCCCCGAAGTCGGAGGGCGTTCCTATGGTTGTGCATGGCGCGAACGACCCGGAAGAGTTTCCCCCGCTGGTCTCCTGCGCGAGCTGCACTACGAACTGCATCACCCCGGTGATGGAAATCCTGAACCGCCGCATCGGCGTGGAGAAGGCGACCATGACCACGATCCACGCCTATACTTCCAGCCAATCGGTGGTCGACACCCCCGCCAGCAAGCACCGCCGTGGGCGGGCGGCGGCGATGAACTTCGTCCCCACGAGCACCGGCGCTGCCGAAGCTACGGCCAAATGCCTCCCCGCGTTCGAGGGCAAGTTCAGCGGCATTGCCATTCGCGGGCCGGTGATCTGTGGATCGGTGGCCGACATCGTCTGCGTCACCGGGCGCGAGACCAGCGCCGAGGAGGTCAACGGCATCTTCCGGGAAGAGGCCCGCGGCGAACGCTACATGGACAAGTGGTGGTACTGTGCGCGGCTGGACGAGTTCTTCTTTCGCGCGCTCCGCGCCCGCCGCAACCAAAGAATCAGCTCCGGGTCGGCGTTGATTGCATTGCTGAAGACGCGGCTCATGAATCTCTCCTGGCCGAGGTCGGTTTGCTCCTCCTCAGGTCGATCGGGCTGAAGGTACCTTCGAAAGCGTCCGATCCTTGGATCGCGTGGTATATCTTTCCCAATTCGCGGCTCGGCGACATCGTCAAGGCGGTAGAAGGGCGGTTCGTGATCGAGGACTGGCAGAACTTCGGCGCCCACTACGACAACACGCTGCTCGAAGGGCACCGCCGCTTCGAAGAGAGCTGGGACCGCGTGCAGCACCAGTACGGCCACCGCTTCTACCGCATGTGGCGCTATTACCTCCTCTCCTGCGCCGGTGCCTTCCGCGCCCGCACCAACCAGCTTTGGCAGATCGTCCTCCGTCCCCAGGCGTTGTCGGCGGGTCCCCCCTCCTCCGCGAGTAAGTCTTCCACAGTCGTCTCGAGGCCACATCCCGGACGTCTTGGCTATCAGTCGCCGCTGCCCATCCCCTCGGAAGCCGGGTTTCGCCGTGCATCTCAGGTTCGTGCCCCCTCGGTACGGGATCGCACTGACGCCGCCTACGCGCCGATTTTGGCATTCTCAATGGGCGCGGCACCTGCGACATTCCGCCAACCAGCTCCGACAGTTTGACGTCTCACAGCACAGGTGCCATCTCTCGTTAGCAGGTTCCAGCAGCAAAAAAGGCAACCCATCGGGCGGGATTCCGCCGTGGTATGGCTTTTGCTCCCACCTGGGGCTGTCGGGCGAGTAGCAGCGTCCCGCCCTGCGGCGACGGCTCTGAAGGAAGGAAACCTGTCACACACGTAGGAGATAACCATGCTCAGAACCTTTGCCATAGGGAGCGTGGCAGCGGACATCATGGCCGCTGTGGTTACCATGTTCGAGATTGTCAGTTCGGGGAACGCTGCCAGCGCATCGCTCTCGCTGACCGTGTTCGCCGCCACGAGTTTCTTCCTCGGAGTTTGGGGAATGGGTTCCGTCTTGTACGGCTTCCTGAACCAGCAGCTTCCCGAGGTGATTACGATTGATTACCTGGCCGGACAAGAGACTGCAGGAGAACGGCGAATCCACCTCTGATAGTTGGAGTGCGCAGCGGCGACGGCTGTTTCGGAGAGGAATGCTACGATTCAGCAAGGAGTCTTCCGATGGCTGAAAAGAACGAGTACACCGTCGTGCTGGAGGACCTCACCAGCGACGATGTGCCCCGCGTGGGTGGAAAAAACGCCTCTCTGGGCGAAATGATCCGGGAGTTGAAGGAGCAGGGGGTCCGCGTGCCGGGGGGATTTGCCACCACGGCCGCCGCCTACCGGCGGTTCCTCGAGGAGAACGAGCTGGAGGAGGCGATCCGAGAACAGATCGATCGCCTGCACCAGGATCGCGATGCGCTCCCCGAGGTGGGGAAGGCGCTGCGGCGGCTGTTTCGGAAGGGGAAGTTCTCCGCCGAGCTCGAGGAGGCGGTGCGCAGGGCCTACAGCGCCCTGTGCGACCAATATGGCGAAGCGGAAGTGGACGTGGCGGCCCGCAGCAGCGCCACTGCCGAAGACCTGCCCGAGGCGAGCTTCGCCGGGCAGCAGGAGTCGTTCCTGAACGTCACCGGCGACGACGAGGTGCTGGAGGCCTGCCGGAACTGCTTCGCTTCGCTATTCACCGACCGGGCCATCGCCTATCGCGAGGAAAAAGGTTTCGACCATCTGAAGGTGGCGCTGTCGGTGGGCGTGCAGAAGATGGTCCGGGCCGACAAGGCGGGTTCCGGGGTGCTGTTCACCATCGACACCGAAACCGGCTTTCCCGATGTAGTGGTGATCAACGCCGCCTGGGGCTTGGGCGACAACGTGGTCCAGGGGGTGATCAATCCCGATGAGTACCGGGTGTTCAAGCCGCTGCTGGAGCGGGACTCGGTGAAGCCGATCATCGAAAAGTCTCTCGGGGACAAAGAGAAGTCCATGATCTACGCCCGCGGAGGCAGCCAGAAGACGAAAAACGTGGACACGCCCAAGTACAAGCGGCGTGCGCTGGTGCTCACGGACGAGGAGATTCTTACGCTGGCGCGCTGGGGAGCTGCCATCGAGCGGCATTACGACAAGCCCATGGACGTGGAATGGGCCAAAGATGGCGATTCCGGCGATCTGTACATCGTGCAGGCACGTCCCGAGACCGTGCAGTCGCAGCGGGCGGCGCAGACTTTGAAGACCTACCGCCTCACAGAGAAAGGTGCGGAGCTGATCCGCGGGTTGGCCATCGGTCAGGGCATCGCCGCGGGCAAAGCCTGCGTGATCCGCAGTGTGGACGAAATGGACCGCTTCGAGGACGACACCATCCTGGTGACCGAAATGACGGACCCCGACTGGGTGCCCATCATGAAGCGCGCCGCGGGCATCATCACCGATCAGGGCGGGCGGACGAGCCACGCCGCCATCGTCAGCCGCGAACTCGGCCTGCCGGCCACTGTGGGGACGGGCGACGCGACGGAGACCATCGAAAACGGCCAGGAGATCACCCTTTCCTGTGCCGAGGGAGACGAGGCCGTGGTCTACGAAGGCTCCCTCGACTACGAAGAGGAGGACGTCTCCCTGGAGGACATTCCGGAAACGCGCGCCGCAATCATGATGAACATCGCCAGCCCGGCGGCGGCGATTCGCTGGTGGCGCTTGCCGTGCAGCGGCATCGGGCTGGCGCGGATGGAGTTCATCGTCAACAACGTCATCAAAATACATCCCCTGGCCCTCTTGCATCCGGATCGGCTCGACGACGATACGCGGCGGCAGATCGACGAGCTCACCCGCGGCTACAAGGACCCGTCGGAGTATTTCGTCGATCACCTGGCCCGCGGCATCGCTGCGATTGCTGCGGCCCAACACCCCAATCCCGTGATCGTGCGGATGAGCGATTTCAAAACCAACGAATATGCCGATCTCATCGGCGGAGCTCCCTTCGAGCCGAAAGAGGAGAACCCCATGCTGGGTTTCCGCGGCGCCTCGCGCTACTACAGCGAACGCTACCGCGACGGGTTTGGCCTGGAATGCCGGGCGATCCGCCGCGTCCGCGAGGAGATCGGCATGGAGAACGTCGTGGTCATGATCCCCTTCTGCCGCACGCCCGAGGAAGCCGACCGCGTCTTGGAGGTGCTCGCCGAAGAGGGGCTGGAGCGGGGTGAAGGCGGGCTGGAAGTCTATTGCATGGCCGAGATCCCCTCCAACGTGATCCTCGCCGAACAGTTCGCCGAGCGATTCGACGGGTTCTCCATCGGCTCGAACGATCTCACGCAGCTTGTCCTGGGCGTAGGACGCGATGCCGAGGAGCTGCGCGATTTGTTCGACGAGCGGAACGAAGCCGTAAAGCGTAGCATCATGGACCTGATCGCCGTCGCCCACGAGAACGACACCAAGGTGGGGATCTGCGGCCAGGCCCCCAGCGACTATCCGGATTTCGCCGCCTTCTTGATCGAGGCGGGCATCGATTCGATCTCGTTGAACCCCGACAGCGTGGTGGAGGTGAAACAGCGCGTGGCGGAAGTGGAGAGGCAAGTGCAACGGCGCACTGAAAGGGCGATGAAGCGTGCCGGAGCCCGCTAGGCTTGCCTACGGGCAGGTCAACGGCGGCCGGGAAGCAGGGTGGCTGACGGTGGTGCGATGTTACGGCACGCCGTGAATCCTAGCCCGTCCTTCGGCTTCAACGAGGCGAGAAGGAATAGAGTTGACACACCCACGTCAGCCCGGTGCCGTGAAATGAGGGCTCGGGGGTCCTGGCGAGATGAGCAAATGCGGCAGGACTGGCACCTCGTTTGCATGAGAGGGGCAGCTGGGAAGGAGTTTCTATCGCCGGTCCAAGGGGAATGAAGGGGAGGCTACGATGGCTGGAACGGCACTGCCCGACTTTGTGAAGCGACGGAACCGACTGTTCCAGGAGATCCAGCGGCAGGGGATGGTCGATCCTGCAGTTGCCGAAGCCATCGGCGCCGTTCCGCGAGAGGCCTTTGTGCCCCCCGGAATGCAGGATTATGCCTATCTCGTCGGCCAGTTGACCGACCGGGGAACGGTCGCCGCCGCCCCGGCTTGGGACGCGCCCGTGGAGACGATGCGCGTCCGCCCCTCCCGGGAGAACAGCTACGAACGGTCGTGCCTTCAGTCGGGCGTGGACCGTTTCCTGCTCCATCTCCGCGCCCCGCGACAAGATGAACTCCGCGAGGAACTGAAGAATCCGCGGCTGGAACGGGCCATCGGCGTCGTGTACCGCCCGCAGACGGAACTGCAGAGCCACTACTTCGACGCTTCGCTCCCCCACCAGTTCGACGAGGTGATCTGGTTTGCCGAAACCGAGGCGGTTCGCTCCATCCTGCCGGAGGAGGCACAGCAGTATCCGCCGCTGCACCCTTTCGCCCTGGTCGATTGAACAGATCAAGTCCCTCAAAGCTCCGGCGGCCCCTGCTCCTCTTCCACCGATACCGTTTTTGCGTAAACGAACTCCCTCAGGCCGACATGGCTGAGCTCGCGGCCATAGCCGGAAACTTTTCGGCCACCCATGGGTAGCCGCGGGTCGTAGCCGGCCATACTGTTGACGAAGACGGCACCCGTCTCCAGCTCCCTGGCGATGCGCCGGCCCACCTCGGGATTCGCCGTGACTATCGTGGCCGCCAGTCCGTAGCGCGAGCGGTTGGCCAACTCGATCAACTCCTGCCGGTCTTCAGCGCGCGTGATTGCCGCGACGGGCCCGAACGTCTCCTCCTCGAAGGCCGCCATTCCGGGTTCCACACCCGTCAGTACCGTGGGCGGATAGAAGTATCCCTGCCGGTCCATGGGCTCTCCTCCCGTTCGCACCGTGGCCCCTTGCTCTACGGTGCGGCGGACCTGATCGTGGAGGTCGTCTACCAGATCCTGCCGCGCCAGCGGCCCCATTTCGACCTCCCGGTAGGAGGGGTCGCCGACGTTCACGTGGCGCATCTGTTCGACGAAGGCCTCCTCGAAGGCCTCGGCGACGGAAGCCTCGACGAGAAACCGCTTCGCGGCTGTACAGCTCTGGCCGGCATTGAGGGTGCGCGCTTGGGTCCCCAGCCGGGCGGCAGCCACAATATCGGCATCATCCAGGACGAGGAACGGATCGGAGCCGCCGAGTTCGAGTACCGTCTTCTTGATGTGGCGGCCTGCCTCGCCGGCCACCTTGCGGCCCGTTCCTTCGCTGCCGGTTACGGTAACGCCGCGGATGCGCCCGTCGCCGATCAGTGCCGATGCCTGCGAGCCCGAGACCAGCAGCACCTCGACCACTCCCGCGGGAAAGCCGGCCTTGCCAAACAATTCCCCGATGGCCAGCGAAGTGCCCGGGACGTTGGAAGCATGCTTGACGACGACGACGTTGCCAGCCATGATCGCCGGGACGGCGGCGCGGAAGAACTGCCAGAAGGGGAAGTTCCAGGGCATGATCGCCAGCAAGGGCCCCATCGGCTCGTAACGGATCTCGCTGTGCATCGCTCCGGTCGAGATCGTCTCCGACAGCAGGAACTGCTCTGCATACTCGGCGAAGTACTCGCAGACCCACGCGCATTTCTGGACTTCGTTCTCTGCCTGAACGATCGGCTTCCCGGATTCGCGCATATTCACTCGGGCGAGTTCAGCCGTCTCCTCGCGGATCACGGCGGCGAGGGCGAGCATCTTCTCCGCGCGTTCGGCGAACAATCGGCGGCCCCAGGCGGAAAATGCCTCGGCCGCCCTGCGGAGGGCGCGTTCGATCTCTTCCTCGTTCGTCTCCGGATAGTCGCGTATCAATTCCTCGGTGGCCGGATTGATCGCCTTCATGTCGGCTACTCCTGGGAGCGGGCTGGCGGGTGCTGCGGCAGCGCCGCATGCATCGGTCCGTGAGTCGCTGCAAATGATGTTCCGCCGGAAAAACCGTAGGGGCCGCCTTCCGCAAGTCGAACCGCACCCGTTGAAAACCGCGTTCCACTGCGACATATTGTCCGGCAGTGGCAGCATGTCGCGGTGGAACTCGATCACCGGATTCGTTCCACTGGCGTTAGGGGATTGCGCAGGATGGTATGGCGGTTGCACGATGCTTGAAGCGGTGCTTGCGGCAGGCCGCCAAGGCCCCCGATCGCGTCGAACTGGTGTTCCGAGATGGGCTACAGTGTCTGGCCGGATGCGGCGCGCGATTAAATCGCCGACGTGCCTGCCGCTGGGCCGTTGGCAGAACGACAGCAATCGGGCAACCACCTCTGGCGAGTGATTGGCGCGATGAATGCGCTGAACGGCCGGGTTACGTACTTGGACAACTACATCGTCGGTCGGGCCAAGGTGATCGAGATGTATCGGCTTTCTTGGCGAGGACCTACCCGAGAGCCGAGGAGTCTCTTCTCGCCCCCAATCTCGAGCGGCTCGGAAGCCAGCCCCCCTGCGAGGAGTACACCCGCCTGGCGACCGATTGCGAATCGGGAGGGCCTACGAGTCCATCGTCGGGCGGATTTCAAGTCCGCTCAGGCGTAACCGTTCACGGGCCGGCCGGGGACTGGTCCATTTTTCGGTCAACAGACCCGCGCCGGCCGAAGGGGACAGTCCCATTTTCGCGGCCGAATCGCGTCATCCACGCGGAATACCGATGTGGCCGCGAAAATCGGGACAGTCCCCCGGGAACTTGCTGGGCACGATGTACCATCGCAGTAATGCTGCCTTCGAGATCCGCGAAGGCGCATGGCAAGGACAAAGAGACCGAAAACGTTCCGCAGCGAACCGCCGTGCTTCGGCGGTCGGTTCCCGGAATGGGTCGCCGGGTTCTCTCCTGTGGGAAACTCCTCTGGCAACGGATCGCTCCTATCGGGTACAACAGCGGCAGCGACTCCCCAGTGGTGGCCCGCAAGGCCTCGGCCGTTGGGGGGCAGCACTCCTGGATGCGTCGTCCGCACCGGTCGTCTCCACCGTTCCACTTCCCTTCGATCCAACGCGGCAGGCCGCCGCCTCGATCATGTCCGATACCTCCTTTCGATGGACCTGGCCTCTCCTGTACCTCCTCGCCGCTCCGCTCCTGGCCGATGCCGCCGTCGCGGCGGACGAGAAGCACCGTTTCGTTGCCAGCCGGGCGGCCGGAACCGTCGACCGGGTGGAGTTCGCGCTCGACGTGGGTGGGGAGCTGACCGCCGTGCTGGCGGGCGCCGAGCCAAGGAAGGAGAAGATGAGTGTCCGCTGCACGCTCCGTTATGACGAGCTGACCCTCGACTTCGTGCCCTCGGGAGAGGGGGGAATCCACACTGTCCGCTACTATGAGGAAGCCGCAGCCACCATCGTCCACAGCGACCGATCGTTCACGCCCGTCGTCCGTCCCGGGCGGATGCTGATCGTCAGCCTGATCGAGCCGCCGGAGGTCTCCGTCTTGTCCCCTGCCGGGCCGCTGACCCGTGACGAGCTCGACGTCATGGACCTGATCGGCAATTCTGCGGTTCTGGATCTGCTCCTGCCCACGGAACCGGTGGCCGTCGGGGAGAGTTGGGCCCTGGACGAAGGGGTTCTGGCAGCGTTGCTGCGGATGGACGAGGTACAGCGATCAGACGTGGCGGTGACGCTCACGGAGGTGGCCGACGTGGTATCGCGTTTCGAGATGGCCGGCAGTGTGACGGGGCTTGCGGAGGGAGTTCCCTCGGATATCGAGTTGAAAGCCCGCTTCCGCTTCCTTCGCGGGCGGCAGCGGGTGGACTGGCTGGGGATGCTGGTTCGCGAGCACCGGACGCAGGGGCCGGCCAGCGGAGAGATGGATGCGGTGGCCCGCGTCCAGATCACCTTGACCCCCGGCGAGTCCCCGCCGGAACTCAGCGAGGAGATCCTCGAGAGTCTGCCCCTCGAACCCTCGCCGGAGACCCTCCTCCTGGTCTGCCAGCCCGCCGACGGCTCCTGGTCGTTCATTCACGACCGGCGCTGGTTTCATCTCGACGACCAGGAAGAGGCGGCGGCGCTCCGCCTCGTCGAGGGGGGCGAACTGATCGCCCATTGCAACGTTGCCCTGCTCCCTCCAGCTTCGCCGGAGAAGCCCCCGGTTCTCGAACAGTTCCAGCACGACATCCGCAACGCCTTGGGCGAGCGCTTCGGCCGGTTCGTGGAGGCGAGTCAGCGGGCCGGCGGCGACGACTACCGCATCCTCCGATCGGTGATCGCCGGGACGATCAACGAGACCCCCAATTTCTGGTACTACTACCTTATCGCCGACCCGCAGGGGCGGCGGGTCGTTTTCGCTTTCAGCGTGAGAGCCGATTACGTCGAGCCGTTCGCCGGCGAGGCGGAGGTGCTCATCGAGTCGTTCCGCTTCGCCCCCGCAGAGGGTTGACGGTCTGCGAGCCCCGGCTTCGCTCCCCGCTCACCCCTCGGCAATGGCGGCGCGGATTTCGCCGGCCACGGCGGCGTGGGTTTCCAGCGGGAGGCGCGCGCGGAGCGCCTCTCGGGCGGGCGGAGATCGGTAGCGGCCCAGGGCCCAGGCCGCGGCCCCCCGGACCAGCGGCTCCGGATCGCTCAAGGCCCGCGACAAGGCGGGCAGCGCCGCCGCAACAGGCTGGTTGCCGAGGACGAGGGCCGCGTTGCGGAGCAGCCCTGCGCGGCGAGGCCGTCCCAGCGGGCTGTGACGGAAGCGGCGGCGAAAGGCCGCTTCGTCCAGGGCGAGCAACTCGGCTGCATCGGCGGGGTCCAGGTCGGCTTCCGGGGCGAAGGCCGGCTCCCACGTGGCCGGAGCCCGCCGGTTCCAGGGGCAGACCTCCTGGCAGACGTCGCAGCCGAAGAGCCATTCGCCGGTCGCCCCCTGCAGCGCGCGGGGAACCGGTTCGCGGAGCTCGATCGTCAGGTAGCTGATGCACCGGCGGGCGTCGAGACGGTAGGGGGCCACCAGGGCGCCGGTGGGGCAGGCATCGAGGCAGGCGCGGCAGCTCCCGCAGTGGTCGGCCGTGAAGGGCGTGTCGTAGGCGAGCTCTTCGCTGGTCAGCAGCGCCGCGAGGAAGAGCCAACTCCCCCGTTCGCGGTGGATGAGCATCGTGTTCTTGCCGATCCACCCCAGCCCGGCGAGGCGGGCGAAGTCGCGCTCGAGGAGCGGTGCCGTATCGACCACCCCACGGACCCCGGCTCCGGGCGTAAGACGGCGGTGGTAGTCGGCGAGCACGTGGAGGCGCTCGCGGACGAGCCCATGGTAGTCGGTGCCCCAGGCATAGCGGGCCACCCGCCCCTGGCCCGGGCCCGCCGCGGCCGGTTCCGACGTGCGGTAGCCGACGGCGAGCATGAGGAGGCTGCGGACGCCATCGAGGACATGGCGCGGATGGCCGTAGGCCCCGGCCCGCGCAGCGAGATACTCCATCCGCCCGGCGAAGCCCTCCTCGAGCCAGCGGCGGAAGTGGCCGAGCCCCGGCGGAACGACGGCCGGCGCGGCCCCGGCCAGATCGAAGCCGAGTCGCCGGGCTTCGGCCTTCAGCCTCTCGGTGAGCGTCTCGGGGGCCATGCGCCTTGAGCGTTGCGGTGGCGGCGGATTACAATCGAAGGATCAAGGAATTGTATTCTCCTTCTCCACCGATCGAAGAGGCCCGCTCGATGCACGCGGCACGTTGGCTCCTCGCTTCCGTCCTGGCGGCGGCCGCCGCCTTCACCGGTTGTGACCGGACTCTCCCGGCGGAAGAGTACGGGCAGATCCTTTTCGAGATCCCCGAGGTTCCCGGCGACGAGGAGCCGATCGTCGTTCCCGAACTCGAAGACGTCCCCCGTCCCGACCCCGCCGAGCTCCCCTTCTGAGCGGGCTTGGTTACTCGGCCTTCTCGAGACACGCTTTCATGTGCTCGATGCTCTCGCGGGCGAGGCGTTCAACGCCCGGCGAGTAGTCGAAGACTTCGACGGAGATCCAGCCGTCGAAGGCAATGTCGCGCAGCGCGGCCATGATGGGGACGAAGTCCAGGTCGCCGAAGCCGGGCCCCTGGAGGTTGGGGTCGTTGGCGTGGAAGTGGATCATCTCCCGGCGGTGGCGGCGGATCAGGTCGGGGATGGGCGTCTCCTCGGTGATCGCCGCCTTGCAGTCGAGCATCATGCGGCAGTGGGGTGAATCGACCATCTCCATCACCTCCACGGCCTCGGCCGCCGTGGTCATGAAGTTGGTCTCCCCGGGAGCCAGCGGCTCGAGGGCGAGGACCACGCCGGTCTCTTCGAAGACCGGCAGGGCCCCTTGCAGGACGGCCACGGCGTTCTTCCGGCCCTCTTCGAGAGAGACGCCGGGCAGCAGGTTCCGCTGCTGCGGCGAGCCGAAGATCATGGTGTCTCCGCCGAGGTCGGCGCAGAAGCGCGCCAGTTCGCCCAGGTACTCCGTGGTGCGGCGGCGGACTTCGGCGTCGGGCGAAGTGAGATGGAATCCCTCGGTCTTGGCCAGCAGCCAGTGGAGGGCGCAGATGGGCGC
>SLBP01000025.1:0-13096 GCA_007126245.1 Planctomycetales bacterium | reverse complement strand
TCCATCCTCAAGAACCGGTTGATTTCCTCTTCACGGGAAAACACCACAACGGGAGCCTTCCCATGGCACGTGTCCATAACTGGCAGATCGGCCGCTCGATGGCCTACTGGTATCCGGAGAGCCGGCCGCAGCGGCAGTTCGCCGCCGTCTTCGACATCAACAAGTGCATCGCCTGCCAGACGTGCACGCTGGCCTGCAAGACGACCTGGACCTCCGGAAAGGGCCAGGAGTACATGCTCTGGAACAACGTGGAGACCAAGCCCTACGGTTTCTATCCGCTGGGTTGGGACCTGAAGCTCCTGGAGATGCTCGGACCCCAGGAGTGGAACGGGGGCCGCTACGAGGGGCGGACCATCTTCGAAGCGGCGCCGGCCGGTGAGCGGTGCGTGGGCTGGCGGCCGGCGGAGATCGACTTCGCCTATCCCAACGTGGGCGAGGACGACTGCTCGGCCTCGATCGACCGGGGCGCCAGCCTGCCCATCCCCCACTTCGCCTGGTTCTTCTACCTGGCGCGAATCTGCAACCACTGCACCTACCCGGCGTGCCTGGCCTCCTGCACCCGCGGCTCGATCTACAAGCGGCCGGAGGACGGCATCGTGCTCGTCGACCAGAAGCGGTGCCGCGGCTACCGCGAGTGCACGCGGGCCTGCCCCTACAAGAAGGTCTTCTACAACCCCATGACGAGCGCCTCGGAGAAGTGCATCGCCTGCTATCCGAAGATCGAGAACGGCCTGCACCCGCAGTGCTTCGTCAACTGCATCGGCAAGATCCGCCTGGCCGGCTGGCTCTCCCCGCCCGAGGCCGCCGACCCGGAGAACCCCCTCGACTACCTGGTCCACGTCCGCAAGGTGGCCCTGCCGCTGTTCCCCCAGTGGGGCCTGGAACCGAACGTCTACTACATCCCGCCGATCCACGTCCCCGCCCCCTATCTGACCCAGATGTTCGGCCCCGGCGTGGAGGCGGCCATCGACGCCTACCGCGCCGCGGCGGACGACGCGGAACTGGCCGGGCTCTTGGGGCTGATGGGCTCGACGGAGCGGCTCATCCCCTGGTTCCGCCACGAGAACGACTGGACGATCGGCTACGACGAAGGCGGCGAGGAGATCATCCGCGTTCCGCTCAGGGAGCCGATCCTCGTCCGCGAGGCCTTCGATGCCGCCCACCAGGTCGCCCGCGTCAACTGCCCGTAGCCTTTCGATGGGAGAATCCGTGATGTCACGCTTCACTCGCCTCCTCGTCGCCTTCGCAGCGACTCTCCTGCTGGTAACGGCCGTTGCGTGCCGTCCGGCGGAGACGCCGCCGGTGCCGCACGTGGTGGTGACCGCGGCCGAGGAGTTGCCCCTGGACCCCTTCGATCCCGCCTGGCAGGCCGCCCCGGAGCATATCGCCCGGCTGCTCTTGCAGGACATGGTCGAGCCGCGGACGCTGGAGATCACCACCGAGGAGGTCCGCGTGCGGTCGCTCTCCGCCGGGGGGCGGATCGCCTTCCGCCTCCAGTGGAACGACCGTGATCCTGACGACGCCCCCGGCCAGATACGCTTCGCCGACGCCTGCGCGGTCCAGCTCCCCGCCGAGGCCGGCCCCACCCTGCCCGCCCCGCAAATGGGTGAGCCGGGGCACGCCGTGGAGATCACCTACTGGAGCGCCAAGCGCCAAGCAGCTCTCGAGAACCCCATCGAATCGATCGCCGACATCTACCCGCACGCGAGCGTCGATCACTATCCCTTCGAGGCCGACTCGCTCGAGGAGGGCTCGCCGCAGCAGCGGGCCATGGCGCTGCGTTACTCCCCGGCGCATGCCCTCGGCAACCCAGTCTCCGGCCCCATCACGTCGGCGGTCGAGGACCTCATCGCCGCGGGACCAGGTACGACGACCAGCTCGCCCACCGGTGGCTCCGAGGGCCGCGGCGAGCGGACCGACGACGGTTGGGCGGTGGTCATCGTCCGCACGCTCCCGCCCGGCCTGGCGGGCGATCCCGCCGCCCAGGTGGCCTTGGCCGTCTGGGACGGCAGCCACGGTGAGACCGGCGCCCGCAAGATGCGGACCGGCTGGATCCCCATGGAGTGGCTCCCCTAGAACAGACATCCCCGTAGTAGCTCAATTCGCAAGACTTCAGTTGCCTCCCACGATTTCCTGAACTCTTGCGAGTCCAGTTACCCTCGCAGATCGGGAAAAGGAAAAGACGCCATGAATCATCCCCTGCCTTCGCCGCCTCTTGCTGATCCGGCTGTGCTGGAGCTGCTCCGCGAGGCGGCAGCCTGGCGGCTGATGGCTCTGTTTTTCGAATCGCCTGACGCGAGGTGGCCCGAGCAGATCGCGGCCCTCGCGACCGAGGCCGCCGATGCGCAGCTTGCCGAGGCGGCGGTCGCCGCGCAAACCGGGGCGAGCAAGGGGCTGCACGACAGCACCTTTGGTCCCGGCGGGCCGGCGGCACCGCGGGAGGTGAGCTATCGCGACGCCGTCCTCTCCGGCAAGCTCCTCGCCGAATTGGAGCACCTCTACGCTGCCTTCGCTTATCGGCCGAGCACCCCCGAACCGCCGGACCATGTAGCGGTCGAGGCGGGCTTTGTCGCCTATCTCTACCTCAAGGAGGCCTATGCCCGCAGCGCCGCTGAGGAGGAGGCCGCCGCAGTGACCCGCGCCGCGCGCGAGGCCTTCCTCGCCGAGCACGTGGCCTGCGTCGCCGGGCCGCTGGCAGCCTCCCTTGCCGCCTCGCCGATTACCTACCTCCGCCTCGCCGCCGGCGCCCTCGCGCAGCGAGTCCCCTGTACCGGGCCGGCTTCCTCGTAGAATGCCCATCGCCCTGTAACGCCCCAGGGCCCTGCGCCGCCTCGTGGGACGGGGGCGTTGCTCGGCCCGAAGACCGCGGCAGTCGCCCCATCCGCGGCTTGCATAGCCTTCGGGCCCTCTTGCCCCGCTTGTCCCATCGGATGTCTGCGAAACCTCCGGCTCCTTAAGGCGGCCCGTGAGTGGGGGAAGGCTCTAAGGCTCCGGTACGGGCGGAACCTCCTCTCGCGGCGGTTGGTCGCCCGAGAACCGAGCGCCCGCAGCGATTTGCTGCCCCGATGCTTCAGTTTTCGGCCCAGATCACCAGCGGCAACCGGGCGGCGCCGGGGACCCTGCTCCCGGCCGCTTACCGCCGCGCCCGCACTGCGCCCGAATCGACCCCCCGTTCGACGGGCTTGGCAGCCGGCGCAAGAGTAATACACTGTATTATCGTTGCCGGGGCCTTGAGACCGTTTTGGAACAACGCCGGTGACCCAGCACCGCAAGCAGGAAATCATCACCTTCAAGGTGGACGAGTCGCTCTCCGAGGCGCTGCGGGGCATCCCGAATCGCTCGGAGTTCATCCGCACGGCCATCCTCGCGGCCCTCGACAGCCTCTGTCCCCTGTGTCGAGGCACGGGCATCCTCACGCCGGAGCAGCGCCGTCATTGGGACGGTTTCGCCGAGGACCACGCCGTCGCGCAGTGTGCCGACTGCCATGCCTTCCACCTTGTCTGTTCGGCCAAGGGCGACCACCGGGCGGGGCGCCCGTGAACGGGGCACCATGGAGACCAAGCTCATGGAGACCGACGAGAACCGGACGCAGTACCGCATCATCCGCGCAGGCGTCTTCAGCGGAGCGCTGGCCGCCGCAGCAGCGGTAGGGTGGATGGCATTCTTCTCCCCTTCCTGGGCCGCCCAGGGCGAGCGGCCGCTGCACGTCTTCGTGAGCGTTCCTCCCCATGCGTATCTCGTGGAGCGGATCGGGGGGGACGAGGTGAAGGTCGAGGAGCTGGTCCCGGCGGGCCAGGACCCGCATACCTTCGAGCCGACGCCGAGCCAGGTCGTGGCGCTGGCGCGGGCACGGCTCTTCTTTCAGGTGGGAATGCCCTTCGAGCGCCGCCTGGTGGCGCGGATCGCGGCCAGTCACGCCGGCCTGGAGGTCGTCGATACCAGGGCGGGCATCGAGCTGCTCGAGGGCGTCTGCACGATCTGCGCGGAGGGGCAACCGCACGGCACCCCCCACCACCACCACGGTGAACCCGACCCGCACATCTGGCTCTCGCCGCCGCTGCTGAAGGCGCAGGCCACAACCATCGCCGACGCCCTTTGCCGGGTCGACCCCGACCGCGCCGCCTCCTACCGCCGCAACCTCGCCGCGCTGATCGAGGAGCTCGACGACCTCGATGGCCGCATCGGCGCAGAGCTGGAGCCCTATCGCGGGCGGGCTTTCTACGTCTTCCACCCCGCCTTCGGCTACTTCGCCGCGGCCTACGGTTTGCGCCAGGAGGCCGTGGAGGTCGAGGGGAAGAACCCGACGCCGCGGCAGCTACGCGAGCTGATCCGCAGGGCGCAGGCCGACGGCGTGGAAGTCCTCTTCGTCCAGCCCCAGTTCGACACCAGTGCCGCAGAGGTCGTGGCGGAGGCCATCGGGGGCCGCGTCGAGAAGCTCGACGATCTGGCACCCGACCTCACGGCCAACCTGGAACGGATCGCCGAGCGAATCGCCTCGTCGATGCCCTAGAGGGAGTCCGCGGCATGTCCAGCGCGCCGGTCCTCGAGTTCCGCGACGTTTCCTTCGCCTACGAGCAGGTGCCCGTGCTCGAAGGGGCGACCTTTTCTCTCGCGGCGGGGGAGTCGGTTTCGATCATCGGCCCCAACGGTGGCGGCAAGACGACGTTGGTGCGGTTGGCACTGGGGATCCTGCGGCCCCAGCGCGGAGAGATCCGCGTCTTCAGCGAGCCGCCGGAGCGGTCGCGGCTGCGGATCGGCTACATGCCCCAGCACAGCCACTTCGACCCCCAGTTTCCCATCACCGCCCTGGAGATCGTGCTCATGGGGCGGCTGGGGGGGCGGGGATGGCGGGCCGCTCTGGGCTGGTACGGCGGCGAGGACCGGCGGATCGCCCTGGCGGCCATGGAAGAAGTCGGCGTGGCCCACCTGGCGCGCCGCTCCTTCGCCACGCTCTCCGGGGGCCAGCGGCAGCGGGTGCTCATTGCCCGCGCCCTCTGCTGCCGGCCCGAGCTGATGATCCTCGACGAGCCCACGGCGAGCGTCGACAGCCAGGGAGAGGCCCAGTTGGTGGAGATCCTCCACCGGCTCAGCCGGCGGATGACGATCGCCACCGTGACCCACGATCTGGGGTTCGTCTCCCAGTTGGCGGAGAAGGCCCTCTGCGTCAACCGCCGCGTGGCCGTCCATCCCACTCGCGAGGTCACCGGCCGGGTGATCCAGGAGCTCTACGGCGGCGACATGCGCCTGGTGGCCCACGAGCAGTGCCTGGTCCCGCAGGAGCCCGCCCGTGGCTGAGTTCTTCGACGCCCTCGGCGATCCGACGATCCCCTTCCTCCGCCACGCCCTGCTGGCCGGGGTGCTCGCCAGCGTGGCCTTCGGCATCGTGGGCTCCTACGTCGTGGCGCGGCGGATCACCTACATCGCCGGTTCGATCTCCCACTGCGTCCTGGGCGGGATCGGGGCCGGGCTCTTCCTGGAGCATGCCGTGGGCGTCGCCTGGCTCGATCCCCTCGTGGGTGGCGTTGTCGCGGCCCTCCTGGCGGCCGTCGTCATCGGTCTGGTGAGCCTCCACGCCGGCCAGCGCGAGGACACGGTGATCGGCGCGGTCTGGGCGGTGGGGATGGCGATCGGGCTGATCTTCCTCGCCAAGACACCCGGGTACGTGGACCCGATGGCCTACCTCTTCGGCAACATCCTCCTCATTTCCAAGGGGGATCTCTGGATCGTCCTGGGGCTCGACGTGGTGGTGGTCCTGCTCGGCGTGCTCTTCTACCGCAAGTTTGTGGCCGCGGCCTTCGACGAGGAGTTCACCGCCCTCCGCGGCGTTCGCGTCCGGCTCCACTACCTGCTTCTCCTCAGCCTGACGGCCCTGACCGTCGTGCTCCTCGTGCAGGTGGTGGGGATCGTCATGGTCATCGCCCTCCTGACGCTCCCGGCGGCCGCCGCGGGGCAGTTCGCCCGGCAGCTCTGGCAGATGATGGCCCTCGCCGTGGTCTTCTGTATGACGTTCGTCACTTCGGGGCTGGCTGTCAGCTACGTCCACGACCTGCCCACGGGGCCGACGATCATCCTCATCGCCGCCGCAGCCTATCTCCTCGCCGCCCTGGGCGTGCAGTCGGCCCGGTGGCTGCGGCGCTGGGCGGCGCTCGGCTCCGGCGGGCAGCTCGAGGCTGCCGAATGACGCCGCTTCGCCGTGGGGAAGGGGATGATCCGAGGCTTTTCCCTCGCCGCGCCATGGCCTAGACTCAAGGATGCAGACACGTCCTTGGGCAGGAATCCCCGATGACTTCCTCGGCTGCGACTCCAGCGATACCCGAGACGTCCTCCGGACGTCCCGGGAGCCCCCGCCCGCCGGGCTCTCGGCCTTGGGGGCAGCGGGTGGCGGTGGTTCTTGCGGCGGCGCTCCTGGCGCTCGTGCCCGGCTGCCGCGGTTGCATCCGCAACCCCCTGGCCGCCCGGAGGGAGGCGGCCGAGGATCTCCTCGATCAGAAAGGGCCGCCGCTGCCCGATTTCGAGATCGCCGGCCCCGCCCCTCTGCCGGCGAGCAGCTTCCGCCCCGGCAGCGATGCCCAGGAGATGGCCTACAAGCCGGGGCACTGGTCGACGGTCCACTTTGAGGCGAAGGCGAACCACTTCGACTTCTTCGGCGAGCTCCACCTCTCCGCCACCAACGGCAGCGGGGACCCGCTTCCCGTACCGGGAACGGACTTCGTGCTGGCCGGCACCCGCCCCGCCCTCCTCTCGCGAGGGCAGCCGAAGATCCTGCCGACGGCGCTCTTCGTTCCGCGGAGCGGGGAGGCCCGCACGCGGGCCGACTGGCGCCTCGTTCCCTTGCGCGGCCGGCGGGCCTCGGTGGCGGCCAGCCAACCCATGGCGGCCATGCCCTCCTTCCAATACCACCTGGTGGTCCTCTCGCCGCTGGCCGACCGCTATCGTTACCTCAACGACCTTCCCGCGGTCCACCCGCCGGGATTCGACCTCCTCGGCGGCCTCGACCGCCGCCACTACCGCGTGGTCCCCGTGCCGATCGACCGCCGGCCCCCGCTGCCCGAGTCGGCCCTCTATTGGACGACCATCGCCTACGTGGTCTGGGACGGGGCCGATCCGAACGCGCTGGCCCTCGCGCAGCGGGAGGCGCTGCTCGACTGGCTGCACTGGGGCGGGCAGTTGCTCATCAGCGGCCCCGAGTCGCTCGACATCCTGCGGGGGAGCTTCCTGGAGCCTTTCCTGCCGGTCTCGCTCGCACCGGGGGAGAGCATTGCGCGAACGCTTTCCACGGCCGACTTCGAAGCGGTGGATCGGCGCTTCTCGCTCTCCGCCGCCGGCAGGTCGCTCGCCATCGACGAGGCCATCGGCGGCGTCGATCTCGACCTGGCCGACGAGGCGCGTTGGCTTCCCGAGACCGGCGCCTTGCTCGCCGAGCGGCGCGTGGGGCGGGGGCGGGTGGTCGTCTCCGCCTTTTCGCTGGCCGCGCGCCCCCTGATCGTCTGGCCGGGGTACGACAATTTCTTCAATGCCTGCCTGCTCGGCCGGCCCCCGCGGCGGTTCACTCTCGGCCGCGACGGGATGGTCCGACCTCGCTGGACCGGTCCCGCCCGGGATGCCGATTTTTTCGACGCCCGGCTGACCACGAACCTCCGCATCTTCACCCGCGACGGCGGCACCGCCTCCTCCGGCTACGCCCGCGACGTCCTCGCTGACGATCCGGTGGTCGCGGCGGCGTTCGACGAACCGCCGCCGTCGGCCGCGGGAGTGGCCGCGGTGGACGCCTTCAATCCGCCGAGCACGGCGGCGCGCCGCGCCCTGGTGGAGTCGTCGCGAATCGAAGTCCCCGGCCGCCACTTCGTCCTCTGGGTGGTGGCCGGGTACCTGGCGGTGCTCGTACCGCTCAACGGGCTGGTGTTCCGCCTCCTGGGCAGGACCGAGTGGGCGTGGGCCGCCGTCCCCCTCATCGCCCTGGGCGGGGCGTTCGTCGTCATCCGCGCGGCGCAGCTCGACATCGGCTTCGCCCGCCTCGCGACCGAGATCGCCGTCGTCGAGATCCAGGGCGACCGTCCCCGGGCCCACGTCACCCGCTACACGGCGCTCTACACCTCGCTGGCCACCCGCTACCGCTTCACCTGGGACGAGCGGAACACCATCTTCCACCCCTTTCCCAGGCGGGATGCCGCCGACCTCGCCTCCGCGCCTCTCCGCAGCCCGACGACGCTCCACTACCGCTTCGGCGAGCGGACGGGGATGCAGGGGCTGCCGGTGGCCTCGAACACGACGGGAATGGTTCACAGCGAGCAGTTCCTCGCCCTGGAGGGCCCCCTCTCCCTGTGGCGGCTGCCCACCGGCGGCTACGAGATCGCCAATGAGACGGGCCTGGCGATCGGGCCGGGGGTGCTGGTCGAGAGGACGGCCCAGGGGGGCCTGCGTCTGGCGGCGCTGACGGGAATCGAAACCGGGGCCACGGTCACCGCCCGCCCCCAGCCGGCCGACGCGGCCAAATCGCTCTTCCCCGCCCTGTGCGCCGAGGGCGCCGCGGCGCCACCCGGCTTGATCCCCCTGCTCCGTCCCCTTCTGGATCTGGCGACCACCCAGCCGCCACTCGCGCCGGGCGACGTGCGGCTCGTGGCCCTGAGCGCGGCCGAAATGGGCGGCGTCCAGATCCACCCGGCGGCGCCTCAATCCCGGCGCGTTACGGTCGTGGTGGCCCACCTCCGCTACGGAATGAACCATCTGCCCCTATCGGACGAGAACGCCTACCGCGAACCGGCCTTCGTTGATCCGTAAGCGGCCCTTGCCGCCTCTCGTTCCCAAGCTCCAGCTCGCCTCTCGTTCCCAAGCTCCAGCTTGGGAATGCCCACTCCCGAAGCTCCGCTTGGCTGCTGGGGAACTCATTCCTCGGCACCCCGCTGCCGCTGCCGCTTGACCTGGGACCGTCTCTGCTTGGCGGCCAGGCGCCGCTCGACGGAACCCCGCGTGGGACGCGTCGCCCTCCGCCGCTTCGGCGGAACGGCAGCCTCGCGGAGCATGGCGCGGAGCTTCTCGCGGCAGTCGGCGGCGTTGCGGCGGGCATCGCGGAACCGCTGGCTGGTGAGCACCAGGTCCCCCTCGGCGCTGATCCGCCCCCGATACCGCGCCACGAAACGCTGCCGCACCTCCTCCGGCAGACTCGCGCTGGCCATGACCTGCCAGCGGAGCACTGCTTTGGTCGCCACTTTGTTGACGTTCTGTCCTCCGGGACCGCCGCTGCGGACGAACGTGAACGAGAGCTCCTCTTCGGGGATCTTCAGGTTGTGGGTGACTTCGAGCACGGCCGGGGTTCAGTCGTGAGCGGGTACCATGTCCTTCGCAGCTCCCATTCTAGCGGTTTGTCTAACTCGAATTTCCCTGGACAGACCACTCGCTCCGCCGCCAGAGGATGGCAAGGTCGTCCTGGGGAGCGAAGCCGAGGATGCGCTTGGCCTTGTCGTTGAGGAACTTCGTCTGCGGGAGGTCGGCGAGGAAGAAGAAGACCTCGCACTTCGAGGGGAGGTCGGCCAGGTCGATCTCCAGCCCCAGGCGGAAGGCCTCGGCGGCATCGGCCCAAGAGATGACGAAGGGGATGCCGCGGTCGCCGGGGCTGATCTCGTCCGGGTCGCGCAGGATGTAGAAGAGGTACTCCTGCACCCAGAGGTCGTGGGCCGCGGCAAACCGCTGACAGACCCGGTGCCCGAGCGACTTCGTCAAGGGATAGAGACCGGTGCCGGGATGGGGAGGGGCGTCGGGCGAAATGGCGTGGTCGAAGTGCTCGTAGCCGGGGCCGGCGATGGTGAAGTGGGGGCCGGTGTTGATGACCCGGCGGATGCCGTGGGCCACGGCCGCTTCCATGACGTGGAAGCAGCCCAGCGTGTTCACGTGGAAGGCGAAGGCGGGATCGCGGCGGACGACGGCGAAGTTGACGATCGCCTCGCAGCCCTCGGCCGCCTCGAGCACCTGCTCGGGCCGGGTGACGTCCACGTCGAAGAAATCGTGGTCGTCGCCGAAATCGCGGAGGATATCCTGCGGCGGGGGCTGGACGTCGGTGATCCGCAGGTGGTGGTGGGGGGCGAGCGTTCGCACCACGTGCGGCCCCATGTAACCGGTGGCCCCGAGAAGCAGGACGTTCATGGCCAGTAACCTCCCGGCCGCGCGCGGCGGCGCGGCATCAAAAGACCTGCTAGGTGGGGTACTGCGGATGGAAACCGAGCCGCTGGCGCGCCCGCGTTAAAGGGATGCGAGCCTCGACAGCCGCGGAAGCGATATGGAACACCGACCAGTCGCCCAGCGCACGCTGCTCGCCTCCCAGGGCCGCGACGGCCAAGGCCACCGCCGCGGCGGCGTCGCGGGGATCGATCCAGGGACGCTCCGGCGGGCGGCCGGCGGCCGACTCGGCGTCGGCCAGCTCAGCCAACCGCAGCACGGCAACCGCCAGCCGCTTCTCGCGGGCGAACTCGCGGCAGGCAACCTCGCCGAGCCAGGCGGCCAATGCCGGGGAGTCGGGGCGCGGCGCGGGCTGGAAGTCTTCGTCGACGATGAGCTCCGGCGGGTATTCGGCCATTATCCCCAGGTCGCTCACATAGACCACCCCGCCGACGCCCGCCGCAGCCGCCGCGGAGAGGAGGTTGTAGGTGCCGCGGGTCTGCCGGTCGATCCGCTCCGGCAGCGGAAGGGGCTCCGGCGGATCGAGACCGTGAACGATCACGCCCACGTCCCGGACCAGCTCGGCAGTCTTCTCGTCGGCCTCCAGCGCGGAGGGAACGAGGTCGAAGTCGCTGGCGATGGGCGTACGGGCCGAGAGACGGACGGGCCGGCGCTCGGCCAGGACTTCGGCGAGGCGCGTGGCGAGGGGGTTCTCGGCGGCGGTGATCAGCACCCGCGCGGCGCGATGGGGGTCGGGCGACTCCCGGTCTCCGGTGGCATCGAGGGCGTGCGCCCCTCCCACCGTGCCGCCGGCGGCCACCACCAGTCCGGCCTGTTGCAGGAATGCGCGACGTCGCATGTCTGAGCCTCCTCCGGCCCCTGGGGAACGTCCGATCGACCGGGCGGACGCGCAAGGCGATGCACGCCCCGCTCCGATATCATCCAGCCTATCGCCAGCGCCCGCCGCAGCCAAGAGGCGGCGGCGCCCCGCGCGGCTCCGACCGGCCGCGTGGCCCTTGCACCCAGGGCGGGTGTTATTCGTTCACCGCCGGGTCCTGCCGGTCGGGGGCTCCCTTGAAGAGCTTGCGGGCGAGATTGGGATAGTAGGTGGTCCAAGCGCTGTCGGTGTTGGGGTCGTCGCGGATCTGCTGGCTGAAGTTCTCCACCTTGGCGTCGAGATTGTCGAGCTGGCAGAGGGCGACGGCCTCGGGAGTCATGGGCAGCTTGGGGCTGCCGAACTCGTAGGATCCGTGGTGACTGACGATCATGTGCTTCAGCCGCAGCACCGTCTCCGGGGGGATTGCGTCTCCGGAGAGCCGCTCGGCCTCGGCCACCTTCCGTTCGAGGAGGGATACGGCCATCACCAGGTGGCCGACGAGCTGGCCTTCGTCGGTGTAGGCCAGGTCGCGATCGTAAGAGAGCTCGTCGATCTTTCCCACGTCGTGGAGCATGGCCCCCAGGAGCAACAGGTCGCAGTCGATCTGCGGGTAGCAGGGGGCCAAACGGTGGACCAGCTCCATGACGGCCACGGTGTGTTTCAGCAGGCCGCCCCGGTAGGCATGGTGGTTCTTGACGCCCGCGGGGGCCCGTGCGAAGCGGTCGATGAACTGGTCGTCGAGGAGAAAGCAGTCGGCGAGATTCCTCAGGTGGGGGTCGGTCAAGCCGCGGACCAGCTCGCGGAGGCGGGCCAGGAGGCGATCGACCTCGGCAAGCGAGAGGGGATTGAACTCCGCCTCGTCGACGGCTGCCGAGTCGACGCGGGTAATGCGGTTGGCAATGACCTGCATGGCCCCCTGAAAGAGTTGCGACGTCCCCTCGACGCGGACATAGTCGCCGTTCTCGAAGGCCTGGTAGCCGGCATCCGTCGCGTTCCACATCCGCGCGCTCACGGAGCCGGAGCGGTCGGAGAGCTCGACCTGGAGGTAGAGATTCCCGTTGCGGTTGGGGCGGAGCTGCTTGTTCGAGGCCACGAAGACCTCGTCGAGGGCCTCCTGGTGGCCCAGTTGGGTAACGTAGCGGCGCGGCATTCCGATGTCGTCCTTCCTGCCGGGAAAAGGGGGGCGGTTCGCGGCGGGCAGGCCGCAAACGCTTCAGTATAGCCCGGCGGCGCGATCGCCGGGAGACCGGGAGAGAGACCGTGGGGGCAAGCCCTCTCGGTCCCTAAGCTGGTGTGCCTTCAGGCGCTACCGGCGGCATGGGGACTTCGAGCACCGCGGCGATGGCCCGCAGCAGCTCCCGCTCGCGGATGGTCACCTGGCGGTCGGCCAGGACGCAGACCGTGCAGGCATCGAGGATGCGCTGCTTGAGCCGCGGCGCGGTCTCGGCCAGTCTCTCGAGGGCTTCGTTGACTGCCGCCAGCGAACAGGCCTCCCGCTCCGGCATGGGCTCCTCGCGATCGAGCTGCTGGAAGGCGAGCCGGTAGGCGCGGGCGGCCTCCTCCTCGTCCTGGTGGCCGGCGTAGGCGAGGGCGCCCACGACCACGGCCAGCCGGTCGTAGAGCTTCTGGAGGCCGTAGTACTGCACCGACACCGGCCTCCGGCGGCCGAAGTGGACGTCGAGGGGGCCGAGGATCATCTTGCAGAGGGTGAACTCGAAGAGGTCCATCTTGCCGTCGGCCTCGACGAGGGCGTCGACGTTCTCGTGGAACCGCTGGTACTGCTGGGGGGAGAGCTCTTTGAGCGCGGCAAGCGCCATGTCAGCCAAGGGGATGCGGGCGTCGCGGGGGAGGGCGTCGACGAGCGGCGCCAGGCGGAGGGTCTCGCGGTAGGAGAGCTCTTCGGCACGCGCCTCGAGGACCGCGAGTTGCTCGCCGCGAATGGCCTGGTCTTCGTCGAGGAGCAGCGCGTAGACCGCCGCGCGGGCGCCGTAGGGCTCGTGGACCGCCTCGTACACCGGGCGGGGAAGCGACTCGAGGATGGCTGCGGCATAGAGGATCTGCTCCAAGCCG
>SLBP01000131.1:0-13099 GCA_007126245.1 Planctomycetales bacterium | reverse complement strand
GCATTGGTCAACTCCGCCGCGAGACCTTTCCCGACTTCAGCCCCGTCGAGGTCGAGGTGCGGGTGGTCTACCCGGGGGCCACCGCCGAGGAGGTCGAGGAGGCCGTCTGCCGCCGCCTCGAGGATGCCCTCGACGGCGTCCGCTTCGTCGGCGAGCTCCGCGCCGACGCCCGCCAGGGCCTGGCCATCGTCACGGTGGAGATGGAGCCCGGCGGCGATTACCAAGCCTTCAAGGACGAGATCGACACCGCGGTGGCGGCCCTCGACACCCTCCCCCGCGAGGCCGAGCCGCCCGTCGTCACCCGCCTCCATACCACGGAACTGGTGCTGACGATCCTCGTCGCCGGCCCCATGTCCACGTCCGACCTGAAGGCCTACGCCGAAGACCTCAAGGATCGTCTCGCCCGGCTGCCGGAGGTCTCGCTGGTGGAGATCGAGGGGTTCTCCGGCCGCCAGCTCCGCATCGAGCTTTCCAGCGAGGCCCTCCGCCGCTACGGTCTCCATGCCGCCGAGGTGGCCGACATCGTCCGCCGGCAGAGCGTCAATCTTCCCGCCGGCGCCGTCGAGGCCCGCGACGGCGAGTTCACCGTCCGCTTCGTCGAGGAGCGGCGGAGCCCCCGCGAGCTCGAGGCGTTGACCGTCGTCGCCGGCCCCGGAGGTGCTGAGGTACGCCTCGGGGACCTGGCCACGGTCCACGACCTCTTCGAGTTGGACGAAGAGAAGGCGCAGCTCGGCGAGCGCCGCGCTGCGCTGCTCAACGTGCAGATGACCAAGAATCAGGACGTTATCCGCGTCGCCGACGCCGTCAAGGAGTTCCTCGAGGAGGAGCGGCACCGCCATCCCCAGGTCGAGTTCGAAGTCACCCGCGACGGCTCGACACTCGTCGGCGACCGGCTGCGGCTGCTTGCCAGGAACGCCTGGCAGGGGATGCTCCTGGTCTTCCTCGCCATGTGGGCCTTCTTCAGCCTGCGGCTCTCATTCTGGGTGGTGCTGAGCCTGCCGGTCTCGTTCCTGGGGGCCTTCTTCCTCATGCCCCACCTGGGCCTCTCGATCAACATGATGACCATGGTGGGCCTGCTGCTGGCCATCGGCCTGTTGATGGACGACGGCATCGTCATCGCCGAGAACATCGCCACCCACCGGGTCCGCGGCAAGCCGCCCCTGCAGGCGGCCGTGGACGGTGTGGGCGAGGTGAAGGCGGGGGTGTTCTCGTCGTTCATCACCACGGTGTGCGTGCTCGGTCCGCTGGCCTTCCTGGAGGGGAACATCGGCACGGTGCTCGAGGTCGTCCCCCTGGTGCTGATCGTCGTGCTCGTGGTAAGCCTCGTCGAAGCCTTCTTCATTCTCCCCGCCCACCTGGGCCATTCCCTCCACCATTACCACCCCAGCAGCGCGGGCCGCTTCCGCCGCGGTATCGACCGTGTCGTCGACTTCGTGCGCGAACGCGTCGTGGGGCGAACAATCGACTTCCTCCTCCACTGGCGCTACCTCTGGATCGGCTCCGTGACCGCAGTGTTTCTGCTCTCGGCGGGCATGATCGCCGGCGGGGTGCTCCAGTTCCAGGCCTTCCCAGACATGGACGGCGACGTCGTTGAAGCGCGTCTGCTCCTGGCGCCGGGGACGCCGCTGGCGCGGACGGAAGATGTCGTCGACCGCATCACCGATGGCCTGGAACGGGTCAACGAGCGGTTTGCACCCCGGCAGCCGGGCGGGCGCGACCTGGTCGAGACGGTCTACGTCCGCTTCAACCGCAACCCGGATGCCTTCGAGAACGGTCCCCACGTGGCCACCGTGACGGCCGATCTGCTTACTGCCGAGCGGCGCCATGCCCGGCTCGACGACGTCTTCCACGCCTGGCGGGAGGAGGTCGGCCGCCCGCCCGACGTGGTGAGCCTGGCCTTCACGGAGCCGGGCTTCGGTCCGCAGGGCCGGAGCCTGGAAATTCGCATTCAGGGCGACGACCTCGACGCGCTGAATGCGGCGGCCGGGGAACTCAGCGCCTGGCTCTCCGGGTTTCCCGGCGTGGTCAACCTGGCCGAAGACCTTCGCCCCGGCAGGCGGGAGATCCGCCTCCGCCTCCGCGAAGGGGCCTTCGGCCTGGGGCTCGATGCGGAGGGGATGGCCCGGCAGTTGCGGGCTGCTTTGCAGGGCACGGTCGCCGACGAGATCCAGGTCGGCCCGGAGGCCTACGAAATCGAGGTCCGCCTCCGCCCCGAGGACCGCGACAGCCTGGCCGCCCTCGATAACTTCCACTTTCTGCTCCCCGGCGGCGGCCAGGTCCCCTTAGGCGCCGTGGCCGAGGTGGAGATTCATCGTGGCTGGTCGCGGATCGCCCGCGTCGACCGGTTGCGAACGGCGACCGTCTTCGGCGACATCGATCCCCGCCTGACGAATACGGCGAATTTGATCTCCAGCCTCCAACGCGACTTTCTCCCCGAACTGCTGGCGGAGTATCCCGGGATCACCGTCGCCTTCGAAGGAGAGCCCAAAGAGGGCGCTACCACCCGCGGCTCGCTCCTCCGCGGCCTGCTCGTCGGCCTGCTGGGGGTCTTCGTACTCCTGAGCTTCCAGTTCCGCAGCTACCTCGAGCCGCTCGTGGTGCTGGCGGCGGTCCCCCTGGCGCTGATCGGCGTGGTGGCCGGGCACCTCATCATGCGCATCGACATCAGCATGCCCAGCCTCCTGGGCATGATCTCCCTGAGCGGGATCGTGGTCAACAATGCCATCCTCCTCGTCCTCTTCCTCAAGGACCAGCGAGAGGCGGGCAAGGGCATCCTCGATGCAGCCGCCCAGGCCAGCCGCCGGCGGTTCCGGGCCATTACCATCACCTCGCTGACGACGATCGCCGGCCTGCTCCCCCTGCTGACCGAGCGGAGCCTCCAGGCCCAGGTGCTCATCCCCCTGGCCACGAGCATCGCCTTCGGGCTGATGAGCTCGGCCGTGCTCGTCCTTCTCGTGGTCCCCAGCCTGTACGCCATCCTCGGCGACTTGGGGTTGGTCGCCCCGGTAGAATCGGATGAATGACATGGCTTATCGGCCGGTGTTGGTTCTCCCCTCACGGAGTTCCGGGTTCACTGACCGGGACCGATGCCGCCAACGAGGGGCCATTTTCCCAGCGGACACTGTAACATCCGGGCGCGGGCCTTCTGTGCCAGCCGGCCGCCGCATACGGTACAACGGCTCCCACGACGCCGCTTACACGTGCCGCAGATCGAAAGCCGGTGGAGATACTCGCTAACGGGAAACGGGGCGAAGCCTTCGGCGGCAAATGCGGCGAGCGAACGGCTCAGGTCCCAGGCCTGCTGCGGCAGCGAGGGGAATCGGTCGAACGGCACGTGGCGCGACGCGGAGTGAGGTTTCTGGAGCATGATCTTCTCCGGTATTTCCACCGGCCCATGGGTATTCGTCCGCGGCAATCCATGGTCCGTGACGCCTTGCCGGGCGTGGCGGGGCTCACGGAACTCCCGAAAGCCCTCGATCACTCCACCTCAACCTCGTTCACCAGTCGGCGAGCCCCGATCACCACGAGCGCGGCAGCCTGAGCGACCTGCTTCTGGTAATAGCTTCTCACCCGCCCCCGAAGCCTGACGACCCCATTGGAGGCGGAGACGTCGACCCGCCGTGAAGAGAGACAGCCAGCAACTCGCAGAGCATGAGCGATCTCACGGAGCACGCGGCTGTCCTCGGCGGTTGGCAGAAGATGCTCCTCCCCATGTCGCAACGAATCATCCATGGTGGAAAAGGACCCGTCTCCGTCGGCGGTTCGGCGCGTTGGCCCAGAGTAGCCAAGCACGTCCCTGATTGTCGCACTTGAAGGAGTATTGTCTATCCTCAATTTCCCTGGTTCGTATGTGGCAGAATCCACCACCCTCGCCGGATCCGGGAGGTGGACGGCCCGACGGCCACCCGTGCCTTTTTCCACTAAGCAGTAACCTCTGCTCCCCTCTATCGAACAATCGCTTGCCACCCCCGGCTGACTGCTAGCAGGCGGAGGGTTACAATTTCCATGGTAGGCCGATGACGGTCTAAGGCATCGGCTTGAGCGACGGTGGGCCCGGGTCGTATGGATCAGGCGCTACCGTTTTGGGAGACCGAGGTGGATCATGGCAGACCGAGACATTCCGGATACCTCGGAGCCCGACAACCCGCCGCAGCTCGGTCGTCGGGCCGGCGGAGATGATCCGGATGAGAGGGGGAGCGGGGAGCTCGGAGCCGACGGCGGCGGCGAGCTCAAATTCCCCGTGGTCGGCGTGGGGGCATCCGCCGGCGGGCTCGAGGCCTTCGAGCAGTTGCTCCGCCACCTGCCGCCGGACCCGGGCATGGCGGTTATCTTCGTCCAGCACCTCTCGCCGGAGCACGCCAGCAACCTCACGGAGATTCTTCCCCGCTCGACCCGGATGCCGGTCCACGAGGCCGCCGACCAGATGCGGATCGAGCCGAACCACGTGTACGTGATCCCACCGAACCGGGACCTGGCCGTGATGCACGGGGTGCTGCACCTGATGACCCGGCCCCAGGCCCCGGCGCGGCACATGCCGATCGACTATCTGCTCCGCTCCCTGGCCGAGGACCAGGGCAGCCGGGCCGTAGGGGTCGTGCTCTCGGGCACCGGATCGGACGGGGCCGCCGGGCTCCGCACCATCAAGGCCGAGGGGGGAGTCACCCTGGCCCAGGACGAGGCGAGCGCCCGCTATTCGGGCATGCCCCACGCGGCGGCCGCCACCGGCCAGGTCGACCTGGTGCTCCAGCCGGCCGAGATCGCCGCCGAGCTGGTCCGCATCGTTCGGCATCCCCACGTCCGCCGCGTGCTCGATCGTGGTGCGGAGCCCAGCGAGCTGGGGGCCCCGGGCACATTGTCCAAACTGTTCATGCTCGTACGGCAGGCCACCGGTGTCGATTTCTCGCAGTATAAGCAGAGCACGGTGGAGCGGCGGATCGCCCGCCGCATGGTCGTGCACAAGCTCGATTCGTTGGAACAATACCTCAAGTTCCTGCAGCGGACGCCCCGCGAGCTCCACGCCCTCTTCGACGACATGCTGATCAACGTTACATCCTTTTTCCGCGAGCCCGAGGTCTTCGACGCGCTCAAGGCAAAGGTCTTTCCCAAGATCATCGAGGGCAAGAGCCCGGAGACCCCCGTGCGCCTCTGGGTGCCGGCTTGCTCCACCGGCGAGGAAGCCTACTCACTGGCGATCATCCTCTTGGAGTACCTGAGCGAACGCGGCCTGCACCTGCCCATCCAGATCTTCGCCACGGACATCAGCGAAGCGTCCATCGAGAAGGCCCGCCACGGGCATTACGTGGACAACATCGCCGGCGACGTCTCCGAAGCGCGGTTGCGGCGTTATTTTGTCCGCTCCGGCGACGGCTACCAGATCAGCAAGGCGGTTCGCGACGTCTGTGTCTTCGCCCGGCAGAATTTGGCCAAGGACCCGCCCTTCTCGAACATCGATCTGTTGAGCTGCCGGAACCTGCTGATCTATCTGGGCCCCGGGCTCCAGAAGCGCGTGGTTCCCACCCTCCATTACGCCCTGAAGCCGGGGGGCTACCTACTCCTAGGCCGTTCCGAGACCATCGGGGCCTTCGCGGACCTCTTTGCGCCCGCCGATCGGGAACAGAAGATCTACGCCAAGAAGGGCACGATGAGCCGTCTGCCAGCCGAAATGGGGGTACCGCTAAGCCCCGATCCACAGCACCGCCCGGAGCCTCCAGAGCGCGGCCGCCCGCTCGAAGCCCGCGATCTCGTGGGAGAGGCCCGCCAGGTGCTTCTCAACCGCTTCGCCCCGCCCGGCGTGGTCGTCAACAAGGAGATGGATATCCTCCACTTTCTGGGTCAAACGGGCCGCTTCCTGGAGCCCTCCCCCGGAGATCCCTCGTTCAACCTGCTCAGGATGGCCCGCCCCGGTCTGGCAATCGACTTGCGGACCGCGATCCACGAGGTCCGCCGAGAGCATCGCCGCGTCCGCAAAGAGGGGATCGCGACCATGACCAACGGGGGCAGTATTACCGTGAACGTCGAGGTCCACCCCCTGGGCCGCCAGCACGCCAACGATCCGCACTTCCTGGTGCTCTTCGACGAAGTCGCAATGTCGCCGGGGCTGTCCCGGGAGGAAGGGGAACAGGAGTCCAGGGGGGCGCCGGCGGCCGCCGAGGCGGAAACCGAATTGGACCGGCTCCACCACGAGTTGGACCAGACCAAGGCCACCCTGAAGAGCATCATCGAGGAGCACGAAACCACGAACGAGGAGCTCCGCGCGGCCAACGAGGAGATCCAGTCCGCCAACGAGGAGCTGCAGAGCACCAACGAGGAGCTGGAGACCGCCAAGGAGGAGCTGCAATCGACCAACGAGGAGCTGGTCACGCTCAACGCCGAGCTGGAGAACCAGAACGACGAGGCCAACCGGGCGATCGACGACTTCAACAACCTGCACCGGGCGGTGAACATCCCCGTGATCCTCCTGGACCGGGAGCTGAGAATCCGCAGCTTCACCCCCCCCTGCGGAGAGGCGATTGGGCGTTCGTCCCTCGGACGAGGGCCGGAAGATCTGCGAGCTCAACTTGGGCATCCGAGTCGAGAACCTGGAGGAGAAGATCCACGACGTCCTCCGCAGCTTGAACACCTATGCCGAGGAAGTGCGGGCCGAAAACGACGGCTGGTATTCGCTCCGCATCCAGCCCTACCGGACCAGCGACGAGCGGATCACCGGGGCCGTACTCGTGCTCGTCGACGTCACCGAGTCCCGCCGCGCCAAGGAAGCGGCCCGCAACGCGCAGGCCCTGGCCGAAGGTACCGTGGCGGCGGTCCGCCAGGCGCTGCTCGTGCTCGACGGCGACCTCCGCGTGATGATGGCCAACCGCGCCTTTTCCCGGCTGTTTCGGATTCCCCATGGCGAGGTGGAAGGGCACTTGATCTACGAAATAGGCGGTGGTCAATGGGACAACGCGGAGCTCAGGCGCCTCCTGGAAGAGATCATTCCCGAGAACACCCGCTTCGAGGACTTCCAGATCGTCTGCGAATTCCCCGGGATCGGACGCAGGCGGCTGGTTCTCGACGCCTGCCGCATCGAACAAGAGGGCGACCGCCCATACCTGATCCTGTTGGGCCTCACGGATCTCCACGACCCCTGACCACGGCGCCCGGAATGGCTTGCTTGTCCGTTCCGGACTGGAGAAAAGGACCGGAGACGACCCATGGTTGAACGACCGACCGCGGACCCCCATGACCTGCAGGCGCTCCGCCGGCAGGCCGAGCGCGCGGCGTCCGAACGGGTGCGGGAGCGAGGGCTGCCGCCGCCCGAGCGGTTGCCCGAGCTGGTCCACGAGCTCCAGGTCCACCAGATCGAACTGGAGATGCAGAACGAGGCCCTGCGCCAGGCTCAGACCGCCCTGGAGTCTTCGCGGGACCGCTATGCCGACCTCTACGACTTTGCGCCGGTCGGCTACGTCACGCTCGACGAGCAGGGCATCGTCCGCGAGATCAACTTGACTGCCAGCGGCATGCTGGGCCGTGCGCGGAGCAGCCTGGCGGGCCGGCGCTTCACCCTCTGCGTCGCCCAGCGCGAACGGGGTCGCTTCCGGGACTACCTCCAGCGATGCCGGGGGGCGGCTTCCGGTACGGCGTCTGCGATCGAACTGGTGATCCCGGCGCAGGAACACGGCGAGCGGTTCGTGTCGCTGCGAACCGTCGTTGCCGTCGACCCGCAGACGGGGGAGCGGCAGTACCGCGTGGCGATCACCGATATCACCGATCAGAAGCGTGCCGAGGAGGCCTTGGCCAGGCTGAACGAGTCGCTGGAGCGCCAGGTGGCCGAGCGGACCGCGACCGCGCGGCAGCGCGCCCGGGACCTTCGCCGGATGGCTGCCGAACTGAACGAAGTGGAACACCGCGAGCGCAGGCGAATGGCCAAACTGCTGCACGACGACCTGCAGCAGTTGCTCCTGGCCATCAAGATGCGCCTCGCGGTCCTCACCGAAGACCACACGGAAAAACGGAAGCAGCAGCTCGAGGGCCTCGATGCGCTGGTGGACGAATGCCTGAATACCTCGCGGGACCTCAGCCGGGAACTGAGCCCCCCTGTTCTCGAGCACGGGTCGTTGTCCGAGGTGCTCACCTGGTTGGGCGCATGGTTCGGCGACAAATATGGCTTGACGGTCGTCGTCGAGGCACCCGAGAAGTCCCCAGGAACCGAGGAGCATCTGCGAGTATTTCTCTTCCAGGCGGTACGGGAATTGCTGCTCAATGTGGTGAAGCACTCCGGGAAGATGGCAGCGCGACTCCGATTGTCCTTCCGGAGGGGAGAGCTTGTGATCGAGGTCGAAGACGAAGGGGAAAGATTCGATCCCGAAGCTCTCAAATCGCGTCTCCAGCAATTGGAGGGTTTCGGGTTGTTCAATATTCAGGAACGGTTAGAGGCCGTGGGGGGACGGCTGGAAATTGAGAAGACCCCCCGCGGGGGAGCCTGTTTTCGGATGATCGCACCGATGGCCGAAGACGCCGAGTCCGAACGCATCGAGACACTTTCCAGCCGCGCGCGGGCGCCGCGCGCTGCGGGGAGCACCATCCGCCTGCTCGTGGCGGAGGATCACCAGGTCGTCCGCGAGGGTCTCGTCGGTTTGCTCAAGGGGCAGAAGGACTTCGAAGTCGTCGGGGAAGCCGCCAACGGCGAGCAGGCCCTCCAGCAGGCCGAGGTGCTGCAGCCGGACGCGATCCTCATGGACGTCGACATGCCGGTCGTCAATGGCATCGAAGCCACACGGAAGATCAAGCGCCGGTGGTCGAATGTCGTGGTGGTCGGCCTCTCCTTCCATGAGGAAGGAGCCGTGTGGCGTGCCATGGCCGAGGCCGGCGCCGACGCCTACGTCACCAAGGAGTCCCCTGGCGAGGAGCTCGTCGAGGTAGTTCGCCGCTTGTGCCGCTAAGGGCCACCTGCCATGGCCACCGTGACATATCGACGCGCTGTCGGTCTCGATGTCGCAGATCGTGGTCGGGTCATGGGGCGCTCGCCGCGCGAGAAGGGTCGCATCGACCGTGGAGAAGGTTGATGGTGAAATCTGAGGAAGAGTTCGAAGGGCAACCGTTCAGGGGGGACTGTCCCAATTCTCGCGGCCGTAGACGGCATTCCTCTGGTGACGCGGGTTCTGATTGTCGACGATCAGCCCGCGGTTCGGGAAGGACTGGCGTGGCGGCTTTCTGGTGAGCCGGACCTGGAAGTCCGCCCCACAAGCCGCGTCTCTCGCGTCCTCAGGCGGCGGTCTCTTGACAGCCGGAAACGGCGGCGGTAATATTTCCTTCAATTCCGTAACACCATGCCTCCCGCAACACGGCGCCGGGTTCAGCGGACCCGGGCCTCAGCCATGGAGAGAGAGCCGATGCGCAAGATACCCGCGCTGCTGGTGGCCGCCCTGGCCCTGTCTATCGTCACGGCGGCCGCTCAGGCCCATGAGTTGCGGGTCGTGGCCGACCCCTATCAGGTGGCCAGTCCGGGCGAGCGGACCACGGTGTTTCTCTCCTGGGGGCACTCGCTGGCAGACGACAACCCCGTCGCCGCCGAGACGCTGGAGCGGTACGATCTCATCGCCCCGGGCGGCTCGGTCTCGCCGCTGGCGCGCGAGGGCCTTGCCGTACAGGCCAACGCGCGGACGCTAAGCGAGCCGGGCGTCTACCAGGTGGCCGCCAGCCGCCAGGCGACGGTGCTTACCTACGTGCGCGACGCCGAAGGGAACCGCCTCATGCGGCGGGGCCCCAAGTCGAGCGTTACCGAGGGAGACATCGACTACGGCCAGCGGAGCCAGCACACCGCCAAGGCCCTGCTCGTGGCGGGCACGCCCGGAGCCGGCGCCGTGGAGCCGGCCGGCCTGCCCCTGGAGATCGTCCCTCTCGACGGCCCCGACCGCTGGCGCGCCGGCCGGACCATCCGCTTCCAGGTCCTCTTCGACGGCCAGCCCGCGGACCGCGAGCTCCTGCTGGCGGCCTACGACGGCTTCGAGCCCGAGGAGGCCTGGTGCTACGCGATCCAGACCGACGGCGAGGGTGTCGCTCCGCTCCGCGCCGATCAGCCCGGCCTGTGGACGCTCCTGGTCCGCGTCCGCAAGCTCGCCGACGAAGCGACCCGCCCGGAGTACGACTACGAGTCGACCACCACGACATTGACCATGCCCATCCGGCCGTAGGAGCAGGTGGTCTTGTCCGCCGCCCCCCGGCTTCCGCTTTCCTTGCGTTCATGCCTTATGGATTCGCCGATGCAGCCCCTTACCCGCGGCCGGAAGAGCGATCGAGCACAGGCCGCTCGTCCCCCGCTTCCCTTGCGGTCCTCGGTTCCCTCCTCCCTTGCGATCGCGGCCGGGGTCCTGTTCTGGTCTCTCGCCGCTGCCCCCTCGGGAGCCCATGAATTGGGAGTGGAATACCGCATCGAAAGCGGCCGCCTCGAAGTGGAGGCCTTCTACGACGACGGCTCCTTGGCCCCGAATGCCACGGTTCAGCTCCAGGACGAGGGCGGCACGGTGATCCACAGCGGCACCACCGACGCGGCGGGCCGGTACGCCTTCGAAGGCGTCGCGGCGGGAGCGTACCGGCTTCTCGTCGAAGATGCCACCGGCCACTTCGCCCGCCTGCGGCTGACCGTGGACGAGGCCCAAGCCGCGCCGGCGGTCGCGCCGCCCGCCGTGGAGGCGGCGCCGGTTACCGGCACCGAACCGGAAGCGGCCGCGGATGGCCAGGCCGCCGCCGATGCCGACGGCTTCGGGGGCGCGCTCCCGCTGGCCCTCGCCGTGGTCTTCGTGATCGTCTTCGGCATGACCTTCCTCCTCGCCGGTCGGCGGGGGCAGGGCCGCGCGCCGTCGTGATGTTCCCCGCGGGGTTTTTCGGCCCGCAGACCGATTCCCTCCCAGCCGATCGATCTTCCCATGAAGCGGCGGTGCGCTTTTACCCTGGTTGAGCTCTTGGTGGTCATCGCCGTCATCGGCGTGCTCACGGCCCTCCTGCTGCCGGCGGTCCAGGCGGCCCGCGAGGCGGCGCGGCGGATGGCGTGTGCCAACAACCTGCGGCAGTTAGGGCTGGCCCTGCACCACCACCACGACGTCCGCGGTCGCTTTCCCTACGGCTACCAGGTCAAGCCCTGGCCGGCCGACCCCACCGTGCCCGCCGGCCACTTCCGCTGGTCGGTCCTCGCGGAGCTGACACCCTTCCTCGAGCAGACGGCGGTCTACGACGCCCTCGATCTCGACTACCCTCTCTTCGGCGGCCGCAACCAGGATCCGCCCAACAGTGTCTTTCCCGTGAACCGGTTCGCCGTGGCGCAGCGCGTGGACCTCTTCCTCTGTCCGAGCGACCGCTTCACCCGCGTCTATGAAGACTTCGGCCCGGCCAACTACGTCGCCTCGGCGGGCAGCGGGGCGCGGGGCGGCCAGGCGGAGAAGGCCGACGGCGTCTTCTTCGTCAATTCCCGCGTCCGCTTCGCCGACGTCGTCGACGGTACGAGCAACACGGCCTTCATGTCGGAGAGCCTCCTGGGACCGGGCGGGGAGCGCGAGCGATTCGACCGCGCCGACCTCGATCCGCGCACCATGTACGCCTACGTCCAGGAGTCGGTCACCGAGCTGACCGAGGAGATCTGCCGAGCGACGGCCGTCTGGCGGACCGATCGGGGCGCCGTGTGGGCCGACGGCAACTACCGTAACGGCCTCTACAATCACTGGTATCCGCCGAACCACGACGAGCCGGACTGCATTCGCCACAGCAACCCCGGTTGGCGGGCGGCACGGAGCCGCCACCCGGGCGGCGTCAACGCCCTCTTCGGCGACGGCGCCGTGCGCTTTATTGCCAATACCGTGGACGGGGCCACCTGGCGCGCCCTGGCTACCCGCAGCGGGGGAGAGGTTCTCGGGGAGTATTGATCGCCTGAGGTGAAGGCGGTTTGCCGGGCAGCTCAGGCGATGGAAGGCGCGGGGGTGCCGTCGTCCACTGTTTCCTCCCGAGCAGATCGCGAACCAGTCCGCGGGGAACGTCCCGATCGGCCTGAACAGCAGCGACGGATCGTCCGCCGCGGCTCAGCGCCTCCCGCAGCAGTGCTTGTATTTCCGGCCGCTGCCGCACGGGCACGGGTCGTTCCGCCCCACCCGCGCGCCGATCGGTGGTGCCGGGCCAGGCTGCCGCTCGCTGCGCTCCACCGCCTTCTCGCCGCCCGCCGGTGGCACGAAAACCGGCAGGGTGCGACCGGAGCGCGGCAAGGCGTTCTCGCTGCCCGCCGGTGGTGCGACCACCGGCAGGCTCCGCTTTGCGTGCTGCTCGGGCTGCGCGCTCGGCGCCGTTGGCTCGCCGGCCGGCATGCTCCGTGCGCCGATTACCCTCATTTGCGCGTAACGCTCGCGAAAGGTCTCGAACAGCTCACCGCAGCGATCCCGCCAGGCGCGGACCAGTTGCACGGCGGCCTCCGCCGATCCCTCTTCGCCGACGAGACTCTTGAACTCCCCGTCCAGCGTGAACTCGGCGATCGCGTCTTGCCGCAGCTCCACTTCGGGCTTGCGCCCCCGCAGTTCGATCCACTCCCAGGCAGTGCCGCTCGCGCACGGCGAACGGGTGCTGGCGCGACGAAAACCAGACCAGGCTTCCTAACTTCATGTGCTACGGGAACCTCGCCGGGATCCCCCTCCTGTGCCGGGCTGTCGGTGGTGGCTCGCCTGCCACGACTCTTCTCCTTCCCTCGGCTCCTGTGCCGTCGGGCCAGAAGATGGCCGAGTCTTTTCCGGCTCACGGCACCGAGGGGGTCAGGCTGCCGTACTGGGGGAAGCGGTCCTGGACTGCCTCGACCTCCATCGATTCTTCGCGCATCGCTTCCATGGCCCGCACGGTGGCGTAGGCGGCCGGGACGGTGGTGATGCAGGGCACGCCGTGGGAGACGGCGGCGGCGCGGATGCGGCCTTCGTCGGTGCGGGCGCCCTTGCCGCTGGGGGTGTTGATCACCAGGTGCAGCTCGCCGGAAAGCATGTAGTCGAGCAGGTTGGGCTGCCCCTCCTGGATCTTCTTCAGCCGCTTCACCCGCACGCCCATGGCCTCGAGGCGGGCGGCGGTGCCCCGGGTGGCCAGCAGGTTGAAGCCCAACTCG
>SLBP01000066.1:0-13110 GCA_007126245.1 Planctomycetales bacterium | reverse complement strand
GGCGGCTTGCGGCCCTCGGCGGCGCGGTCCTCGAACTGCTCGCGCGTCACGCGGAGACGCCCCTCGTAACGCTCCAGGTGCGGCAGCAGGCCCATGAGCAGCTCGTCGATCTCGCGGAAGAGACGCTGGATGCGGCCCTCGAACCAGTGGGCCATGATCGCCGCGGGTATGGCCACGCTGAGGCCGGCGAAGGTGGTCACCAGCGCCACGTAGATGCCCGAGGCGAGGTGGTCGGCCTTGTTGACGCCGGCGGGGAGGTTGGCCGTGGTGAAGAAGGCGTCGATCATGCCCCAGACCGTACCCAATAAGCCCAACAGGGGAGCGATGCCCGCCGCCAGGCTGAGCCAGCGGACGTTCGAGTAGAGGCGGGCCGCCTCGCGCTCGTTCGCATCCTTGAAAGCCGTCTCCAGCTCCGAGTGGGGCCGCCCCACCCGGAGCAGCATGGCGCGAATGACGTTCGCCGCCGCCGACGGAAAACGCTGGCAGAGGCGGTAGGCGCTGCGGGGGTCGAGGCCGCCCTGCTCTTCGGCCAACCGTCCCAGCTCGCCGACGAGCGCGGCGGGGAGGACCTTGCGGCGGCGGAGCCCCAGGAGCCGCTCGAAGCCGAAGGCCACCACCAGGAGCGACAGGGCGCCGATCGGGTACATGAGCGGCCCGCCGCGGACGAGCAGCTCGAGGAGGTTGATCCGTTGCCCATCGCCGAGCGTGACGGGAGGCGGGCCTTCGCCCGCGGGCTGCTCTTCGGCAGCGGCGGCAAGCGCGGCCTCGGCCTCCCGCAGGCCGGGCGGAGGCTCGTCGGCGCGGCCGACGGCGATGGAGAGGACCACCGTCAAGACGGCCGCCACGGCGCCCGCCGGCCGCGCGCAGCAGCCCGCCCCAGCACGTCGTCGGGTGGCAGCCGTTGCACCGGCGCTCGCTCTCCAGCCCTCGTCGAATCGGTGAGGAAATCCATGCCCTCGCGTGGCGACCGCTGCGCTCATGACCGCTCCTTGGAAGCGAAATAATTCTTGCTTCGTCATCTAGCCGCCGAGCCGCTCGATCCGCTGGCGGGCCAGCCCGGCCTTGTCGCTCTCGGGGAACTTGTCGATCAGCTCCCGGTACTGCTGGATTGCCTGCGCGGGCCGCTGCATGGCCTCGAAGCAGCGGGCCGCCTCGAAGGCGGCGTTGGCCTGCCATTCGGGGAAGCTGTAACCGTAGACGACCTGGAAGAAGGCCTTCACCGCCTCGGCATAGTCCTGATTCTCGAATAGGAGCTCGCCGATCATGAACTGGGCGCGGGCGGCCACCTCGCGGCCGGTCTGGGCGATCACCTCCCGGTAAGCGGCCAGGGCCTCGTCGGTACGGCCCAGACGGTGCAGCGCCCAGCCCTGCTCGTAAAGGACCTCCGGGAGGTAAGGCGACTCGGGAAAGCTTGCCGACGCCCGGGTGAGCAAATCCAGGCTCTCTTCCCATTGTTCGAGCTGGGCGGCGGCCTGTCCCCCGTGGAGCAGTGCCAGGACGCGGAACTCGTCGGTGGAGGCCTCTTGCACCTGCTCGTAGATGGCCAGCGCCTCGGCGTATCGTTGCTGCTGGAAGAGGCACTCTGCCTGCATGAAGAGGGCGTCTGCGGCAAGGGGGCCCTGAGGATAGGTGGCCCGCTGGAAGTGGAAGGTCTGCTGGGCACGTTCGAAGTCGCCCTGATGGTAGTAGGCCCAGCCCAGCTTGTGCGTCGCTCGTTCGGCCAGCTCGTCCTGCCCGGCACGCTGCATGGCCCGGTGGTAGCCCACGGCCGAGCGGCGATAGTCCTCCCGGTCGTAGGCATCCTCCGCAACGTGGTACCAGGCCTCGGCGGCCAGGGCGCTCTCTTCGTGTTCCCTGGCTAGGCGAGTGAACGTTTGGGCCGCTTCGGCGTCGCGCCCCGCCGCCTTCTGCGCCCAGGCCAGCTCGTAGAGGACGCGGTCGGCGGCACCGTACTCCACATCGTCCTCGAGGAGCGCGGTGAAGGCGGCGGCCGCCTCCGCATACTCCCCGAGCCCCGCCTTGGCAAGGCCGAGGACGTAACGGGCGTCGGAGCGTTCGGTCGCCGAGAGATCGCCGGCCAGAGCGGTGGTGAGGTCCTCGGCGGCCGCGGCGTACTCACCGAGCTGCTGGCGGGCCATGCCCCGGCCGTAGTGGGCGCGGGCCTTCAGGCCGTGATCGGGATGCCGGTCGAGGAGCTCGGCGAAGTGCGCTTCTGCGGCCCGGAAGTCCTCTCGACCGAGGGCCGTCCAGCCCAGACCGTAACGGGCGTAAGGGGCGAGCGGCCCCTCCCCGGTGGCCTCCAGGGCGCGCTGATAGGCCGCCTCAGCGGTGGACAGGTCGCCTTGAGCGTAACTGTACTCGCCGAGGCGGTAGTGGGCGCGGTCCACCACGGGACTGGCGGGGAACTCGCTGAGCAGCCGCTCGATTGCCTGCCGGGCCTCGTCGACCCGGCCGGCCCGCCGGAGCACTCCCGCCAAGGCGAGAAGGTTGTCGTCCGCCTGCCGCCACGTGGGCGCCGCATCGAGGGCGGCCGCCAGCGAGGCGATCGCCTCGTCGATCTTTCCCAGCTCCACCGCGCTGCTGCCCACGAGAAAACGGGCTTCGGCCACGGCCTCCGGGGAGCGGAGCTCGTCGATCAGCGGCTCCAGGAGGGCTGCGGTTTCGGCAAATTCTTCCTTCATGAAATGCACGAGGCCGCGGCGGACGCGCCAGACGTCGGCGTCGGCATGGTCCGGGTAGTCGCTGACGAGGGTCTCGTAGAGGCGGGCGGCCTCGTCGAACTGCTCCTGCTGCAAGGCAGCCTCGGCGGCCACATACTGGACCTCCACGGCAAGGGGATCGTCCCCATAACGCTCGAGGGACTGCCGGGCGTGGTCCAGCGCCGCGGCGAAATCCCCCTCGCCGAGCGCCGTGTAGGCGGCCATGTAGGCCGCCTGCGGAGCGACGGGGTCGTCGCCGTGGGCGGCTGCGACCTCCGCGTAGAGGCCCGCCGCCTCGGCCCGCCGCTCGGGGATCTCGTAAACGGCGTCGGCGCGGTCCATCATCAAGACCGCGGCATGGTCGCTGCCGGCGGCTGCGGGGAGAACCTCCTCGACAACGGCCAGGGCCTCCTGGGGTCGGTCTTCATCGAGATAGCTGCGGGCCGTCCAATGGGCGGCTTCGGCAGCCGGTTCGCCGCCGCGTTCCAGGACGCGGGCGAGCAGCGCCCGGGCCGCCTCGTGGTTCTCCGCCAGGTAGTAGCACTTGCCGCCGGCCAACTCCGCCAGATCGACGTGCGCCGACTCGGGAAACCGCTCCGGAACCGCGGCATACACTGCCGCAGCCTCCTCATAACGCTTCATCTGGGCCAGGGCGGCGGCCTGGCGGATCGTGGCGTGGTCGGCGAGGGCGAAATCGGCGGCCTCAGCCGCTTCGGAAAAACGGGCGGCCGCGGCCGAGTAGTCGCCGGCGGCGAAGAGGGTCTCCCCCAAACGCATCCCCACCTCCGTGGTCAGCGTGTGCTGGGGAAACCGCTGCAAGAACTGGCGGTAGGCGGCCCCGGCGGCCTCGTGGCGATCCTGCTCCTCCTCTGCCACGCCCAGGGCGTAGAGGGCGTCGGCAGCTAGGGGGTCCTCGGGATACCGTTCCACGAAGCGCCGGTAATAAGCTGTCGCCTCCGCGCGTTTCTCCTGGGCGTAGAGCGCTTCGCCACGGTAGAAGGTGGCCTCGGGAAGAAAACGTACGTCGCCCGCCTCGACAACCTGCCGGAAGGTCTCGGCGGCCGGCTCGAACCACTTCGCTTCGCCTGCCTGGCCGAGACTGTACTGCGCGATGCCCAGATAGAGCCGCGAGGCGATGACCAGGTCCGATTCGGCGAAGTCGGCAAGAAGGGTTTCGAAGGCGCGGCGGGCCTCGTCGAAGCGGCCGGTCTTCAGGTAGCAGACCCCCAAGTAATGGTGGGCGCGGTCGAGGCGGGGATCGGGCCTCCCCGTGACCGCATCGCGGCGGAAGTCGGCGATGAACTCCGTCCAGGCCTCGGCGGCCAGGTCGAATGCCTCGCGGTTTTGCAGGGCCACGGCCGCGGCATACTGGCGGGTGGCGGCCTCGGAAGGCTCCTCGCCCCCTGACAGGCCTGCCGGCAGCAACACCGCCGTCAACCCCAGCGCGACGGCCGCCGCCGTCCGCCTCGTGCGAACCGGATACCTCATTTTCGCATCTCCCGACCCGTATTCCGTTCCCTCCAGCGAAGGGGGCTGGGGAAACGTCCAGCCCACCGATGCGGTTCCATTATTCCACGAGTCAGGCTCTCAGGCCAGCGTTCTGGACGGATCGCTTCGCAAGACACCCTTGTCCGTGGGGAGCCGTTCCGGTGGTGCGTGTTGGCCGGGGGAGCGCGAACTCCCGGCGGCACCCCTTGGAGCCGGGGCGGAAACGACTATCATGAGGCGCAGTCATAGTCCTGGGCAAGCCGCGGGGGGCGAAGGCCGCCTCTGCCGCGTCCACGAACGGAAAGGGGCCAACGGATGCCGATCCGCAGGATCTTTCTCGGGTTCGACCGTCCGGCACTGGCCGCAGCGGTCGATTACCTCGTCGAGCGCTTCCGCGACGGCGACCTGCTCGACGCCCGACGCGTCATTGTGGCCCTTCCCGGCCGCCGTGCCTGCCGCCGGCTTCTGGATCTGCTCGTGGCGCGGGCGGAGGGCCAAGGGCTGGTCCTCATGCCGCCGGTCATCGAGACTGTCGGCCGCCTCCCCGAGCAGCTCTACGAGGCCAGACGGCCGTTTGCCGAGAACCTCGTACAGCAGCTCGCCTGGGCGGCTGCCGTGCGCGACGGCGACGAAGCGATCGTCTCCCGGGTCCTGCCCGATCGCCCCGCTGCCGACGATCTCCCGGCTTGGCTCACCCTGGGCGAGATGCTCGGGCGGCTCCACCGCGAGCTGGCGGCCGACGGGCTCGACTTCGCCGACGTGGCCTGCTGCGGCAGCAAGCTGGCAGGATTCACCGAAGCGGCGCGGTGGGACGCCCTCGCCGCGGTGCAGCGGAGATACCTGGCGACGCTCGACGAGCTCCTCCTCTGGGACCGGCAGACGGCCCGCCGCGTAGCCATCAAGCACCGCGAATGCCGCACCGACGCCGAGATCATCCTCCTCGGGACCGTCGATCTCAACCGGGCACAGCGGGAGATGCTCGCCCAGGTGGCCGACCAGGTAACGGCGCTGGTCTACGCCCCGCAGGGCTGGGCCGAGCGTTTCGACGCTTTAGGCTGCCTCGACGTGGCCGCATGGCAAGACGCGGCTATCGAGCTGGACGACGCCGACCTCCTCGCCGCTGAGGGCCCTGCGGCGCAGGCCGAAGCGACGGTCCGGGCCCTGGCAGGCTTCGAGGGACGCTTCCGCGGAGACGAGATCACCATCGGGATCCCCGATGATACGCTGGTGCCCTATCTTACGCAGCAGTTCACCCAGTGCGGCATCGCCGCCCGCTACGGCGTGGGGACCCCGATCGAGCACACCGCCCCCTTTCGTTTCCTGGAGGCGGTGGCGGAGTTCCTCGAGGGGCGAAGCTTCGCAGCCTTCGCCGCGCTGGCGCGCCACCCGGCACTCGAGGGCTGGCTGCTGGAACAGCAGTGCGGTGGGCACCTTCTCGCCCACCTCGACCGCGTGCAGCGCGATCACCTCCCCGAACGGATGGCCGTCGCCATGCTCGACGCCGTGCGCGCCCCCGGTGTGGTCCGCCAGGCGGCCGCGGCAGTCGAGCGGCTGCTGGCGGGATTCACCGGGAAGCGGCCCTTGTGCGACTTCGGTCCACCGCTCCTGGACCTCCTTGCCGAAGTCTTCGGCCGCCGAGCCGTCGATGTAACCGCGTACCACGGTCGGCTGCTGGTAGCGGCGTGCGAGCCGCTCCGCTCGGCAGTGGCCCAGCTCGCCGCCATCCCCACCGACCTCGCCCCCACCGTAGGCGGGACGACGGCACTCTCGATCATCCTCCGCGACGTTGCCGGATCGACGATCCCGCCACCGGCCGATCCGGCGGCCGTCGAGCTTCTCGGGTGGCTGGAGCTGCCCCTCGACGACGCCCCGGCGCTGGTCGTAACCGGGATGAACGAGGGGACGCTCCCCTCGTCGCTCAATGCCGACCTCTTCCTGCCCAATCAGCTCCGGCGGGCCCTGGAAATCGAAGACAACGACCGCCGCTACGCGCGCGACGCCTACGCGCTGGCGACGCTCGCGGCGACGCGGCGGGCGTTGCGGTTGATCGTCCCGCGCTGGAGCGTCGAGGGCGATCCCCTGCGCCCCAGCCGCCTCCTCTTCGCCTGCGATCCGGCCACGGCGGCGCGGCGGGCCGTGCGGTTCTTCGCCGAGAGCGAGCCGGAAGCGGCCCCGCCGGCGCTCCCCGGCAGCCTGCGCCCCGGACTGGCCGAGTCGGCCTTCGAGCCGCCGCAGCCCCAGCCGTCCGAAGAAGCCGTCGCTTCGATGCGAGTCACCGAGTTCCGCGACTACCTCGCCTGCCCCTACCGCTACTACCTCCGCCACCGCCTCGGCCTGGCGGCCCTGGACGACTCTGCCGCAGAACTCGACGGTGGTGCCTTCGGCGCGCTGGCCCACGAGGTGCTCCGGCGGTTCGGCGCCGAGGAGATCGCGGGGCGGCTGCGGGGTGAACCCGCCGCCGCCGATCCCCGGGCCATCGCCGAGCGGCTCGACCGCCACCTCGAGGCCGCCGTGGCCGAGCGCTTCGGCCGCGATCCGCCGGCCGTGGTGCGGGTGCAGGTCGAGCACCTCCGCCGGCGGCTGGCTGCCTTCGCCCGCCTGCAAGCGCAGCGGGCCGCGGAGGGCTGGCACATCGTGGCCGTCGAGATCGGTCCCCCCGCCCCCAAGGAGGCCGCCGCGGCGGAGGCCCCCGAGGAGACGACCGACCCTGAGGAGAAGACCGACCCTGAGGAGAAGACCGACCCTGAGGAGAAGACCGACCCTGAGGAGAAGACCGAAACGGCGCGCCCGGGGCCCCAGCAGGCAGAACGTCGCTCGGCCCCCGCAGCCCCCTGCCACAGCGACGATCTCGACGCCCGCCAGGCCGGGCCGGCCTTCCTGGAAGTGGATGAAGAGCCGATGTACCTCCGGGGACGGATCGACCGCATCGACTATCGCCCGAAAGACGGCACCTGGATGGTGCTCGATTACAAGACCTCCGACACCCCGCAGAAGCCCGCCGACACCCACCGCGACGGCACCAGCCGCTGGACGGACCTCCAACTGCCCCTCTATCGCCACCTCGCCCGGGCGTTGGGAATCGACGCCCCCGTCCGGCTCGGGTACGTGGTGCTGCCCAAGGATGTGACCAAGGTGGGGTTCGAAGAGGCGCCCTGGAACAAGGAGGATTTCGACGACGCCGATGAAGCCGCGGCCGAGGTGATCCGCCTGGTCCGCAGGAGGGAGTTCTGGCCGCCGAAGTCGCCGCCCCCGGCAGGCTTCGGCGAGCTGGCGGCCATCTGCGGCGACGGCATCCTCGCCACCCAGGCAGCCGCCGCGGAGGCCGCTGCGAGGGAGGAGGAAACGTAATGCACACCCCGGCATCCGTACGCAACCGGGTCATCCGCGCCTCGGCGGGCACGGGAAAGACCTTCCAGCTCAGCAACCGCTTCCTCGAGCTGGTCGCTGAGGGCGAGCCGGTCGATTCCCTGCTGGCCACCACCTTCACCCGCAAGGCCGCCGGCGAGATTCTCGACCGCGTCGTCTCCCGCCTCGCCGAGGCCGCCCTCGATCGCACCCTCGCCGCCGAGCTAGGGGGATTCATCGGCCACCCCGGGCTCCCCCCCGCCCGCTGCCGGGAGATGCTCGTGGCCTTGCTGCGGCACCTGCACCGCCTGCGGGTGGAGACGCTCGACAGCTTCTTCATCCAGGTGGCGGGCAGCTTCGCCATTGAGTTGGAGTTGCCCCCGGGATGGCGGATCGTCGACGAGGCCGAGGACGCGGCCATGCGGGCCCAGGCCATCCAGGAGCTGCTCCGCAGCGAGCGCACCGACTACGCCGTCGAGCTGATGCACCTGCTGACCAAGGGTACCGCCGCCCGCTCCGTGGGCGAGCAGATCGGCGGCCTGGTGAAAGGGCTCTATTCCTACTATCTGGAGGCCCCCGCAGAGAACGCTTGGAGTGGACCGCCTCGGCGGAAGCTGCTCGACGAGGCCGAGCTGGCGGCAGCCGTCGCTGCCTTCGAGCAGTTCCCCAAGCCGAAGCAGGGCCTTCTGGCCAAGGCCCACGAAAAGTCCATCGAGCGGGTGAGGGCCGCCGACTGGGACGGCTTTGTCGCCGTGGGCATCGCCGCCAAGCTGGCCGCCGGCGAGGACGCTTACAGCCGCGTCCGCATCCCGGCGGAGATGGCGGCCGTCTACCGCCCCCTGGTCGAGTACGCCCGGGCCCTGGTGGTCGCCCGCATCGCGAACCAGACCGAAGCCACCTACCGCCTCCTGGCCCGGTTCGATCGCTGCTACCAGGCGATCAAGCAGCGGCGGCGGGCCTACCGCTTCGAGGACGTCACCGGCCGCCTGGCGGGTACGGCCTGGGACGGCCGCCTCGACGAGATCGCCTTCCGCCTCGATGCCGGCGTAGCCCACCTCCTCCTGGACGAGTTCCAGGACACCTCCTCGCAGCAGTGGCGGGCGCTGCGGCCCTTCGCCCGCCGCGCCGCAGGGTGCCTCCCGGCTGCCGGCGCGGGCGGCCCGGACTCCCTTGCCCCCCGCACCTCCGCAGACGCGGAGCGGCCTCGCTCCGCGGCGCGCGGCTCCTTCTTCTGCGTCGGCGACGTCAAGCAGGCCATCTACGGCTGGCGAGGCGGCGTGGCCGAGATCTTCGACGCCCTCGACGACGAGCTCGGCCGGCTCGAGCACGACTCGCTCGACCGCAGCTTCCGCTCCTCGCAACCGGTGATCGACACCGTGAACCGGGTCTTCACGAATCTGCCCGATAACCCGGCAATCTCCAACTACGCCGACGCCGCCTCGGCCTGGGTGCGCCGCTTCACCCCGCACGAGACGGCCAAGGCCGACCTTCCCGGCTATTGCCGGCTGCTCGCGGCGCCCAAGGCACCCGAGGGCGGCGACCAGGGGACGGCCACCCTGGCCTTCGCGGCCGACTACATTCGCGACCGCTACGCGGCGATAGCGGGCCGGTCGGTGGGGGTGCTGGTCCGCAAGAATCAGGCCGTGGCGCGGCTGATCTACGAGCTCCGCCGCCGCAACGTCCCCGCCAGCGAAGAGGGGGGCAACCCGCTGATCGACTCGCCCAAGGTCCAGTTGGTCGTCTCCCTGCTGCGGCTGATCGACCACCCCGGCGACACCGCGGCCCGTTATCACCTCGTCCGCTCGCCGCTGGCCGAGCATCTGCCGCTTGCAGACTATGGCAGCGACAAGGCGGCCGCCGAGCTCTCGCTCCGCCTCCGCGGGCGGCTGATGGCCGAAGGCTACGGCCGCTTCCTGCTCACGGTGGTCCAGTGGCTGGCGCCCCACTGCGACGCCCGCGAGTTACGGCGGCTCATGCAGCTCGTCGAGCAGGGATACGCCTTCGAGGCCCAGGCGGGCACGCGGTGCGACGCCTTCCGCGAGCGGGTCGAGACGCAGCGCGTCCTCGACCCCACGGCGGCCGACGTGCGGGTGATGACCGTCCACCAGGCGAAGGGCCTGCAGTTCGACGTCGTCGTGCTCCCCGAGCTCGATCCCCGGCTGATCGCCCAAACGCCGCAGCTCGTCGTCGGCCGGCCCTCGCCGGTGGCACCGCTGGCACAGGTCTGCCGTTATGCGGGGAAGGCCGACCGGCCGCTCCTCCCGAAATCGTTCCAGAAGATGTTCGAGGCCCACAGCCGCAGCGTCGTCGAGGAAGCGCTCTGCCTCTTGTACGTCGCCCTGACGCGGGCCGTCCATGCCCTGGTGATGATCGTCGCCCCCTCCGGCGACCGCGAGCGGAACCTCCCCGCCACCTTCGCCGGTCTTCTGCGTGGCGCCCTGGCCGACCCCGGCCGCGCCGAGCCGGAGACGACGCTCTACGAGCACGGCGACCGCTACTGGTTCCGGCAGCTCCCCCGGCGGGCGGAGGCGGCGGCGCCCTCGCCCGAGCCGTTGCGGGTGGCGCTGGCCTCGGGCGACGGCGGCCCCGCGGCGCGGGGGCGGGAGCGGCGGAGCCCCTCGCAACTCGAGGGGGGGAATTCCGTGAACCTCCGCCTCATGCTGCAGGCCGACGCGGCTGCCGCCCTCGAACACGGCACGCTGATCCACGCCTGGTGCGAGGCCATCGAGTGGCTCGACGACGGGCCGCCCCCCGAGCCGACCTTGCGCGCGATCGCGGCCCGGCAGAACCTGGGCCACCGCGTCTCGGCCGAGACGCTCTCGGCCTTCCGAACGATGCTCAATCGGCCCTCTGTCCGCGAAGTCTTCACGCGCGCCGTCTACGCGGGCCCGCAGGACCATGGGCCGGCGTCGCTCGCCGCCGCCGGTGCGGTCGACCACCCGCGGTGGGAGGTCTTTCGCGAGCTCCCCTTCGCGATCCACGACGACGACAGCCTGCTGACCGGCTCGATCGATCGGCTGGTGGTCCTCTTCGATGGTTCGCGGCCCCTCGGCGCCGAGGTCATCGACTTCAAGACCGATCGCATCGCTCCCGGTGACGAGGCGGCCCTGGCGGCGCGCGTCGAGCACTACCGCCCCCAGCTCGCCGCCTACCGCCGCGCCGTAGCCCGCACGCGCGGCCTACCCGAGGACCGCATCTCCGCCCGCCTCGTCTTCCTCCACCTCGCCCGCGTCGTCCCCCTCTGATCAGCTCGGGGCGGGCGCGTCTCTTGAGCGTCGCGAACTGGGTGGCACGTCCCTTGAGCGTCGCGAAGCGACGCGATAAGGGCGTGGCTGCGTTCCAGCAGATGCCCCATTGGTATGCGGCACAGGCGTGCCGCACCGCGCCCGAGCCGACGCCGTCGTTCCGGTTGCATGACTGCTGTCGAATTCGATGTTGACGGCGTAGTCTGCCAACTGGACATCTCCCCCGAAAGAACCGTCCGGCCTCACGCGGCCAGCGGATCGTCGAGCCAGTCGCGCTCCGTGCCGGGGTCGTCCGACCAGGCGGGGTAGCGGAGGAGGGTCGTCTCGTCGGATGGGTTACGGGGAGTGCGGCGAAGCCCCCAGAGGTGGAGCAGGGCCCCCAAGAGCAGACCACTCTGGCCCGCCAGGGTGACCGTCATCCCGATCGTCCACAGATCGCTCCTCCCGCCGACGGTGGACCAGCCGATCAGGGCCAGCCCGCAGCTAAAGGCGACCAGCCCTACCGAGAAGACGACGGCCGCGGTAAGCCTTAATGCCAACGTCGTGGCCTTCCTCGGTCGCCTTCCCCTGCGGCGGGGGAGCATAGTGAAATGGGGCGTTTCGGGCAAGCTGTGGTTGCCGTGAAGCAATCGAATTCCCTCCAGACGTGGGGAATGCAAGACCCGCTCGATGTGCCGCAGCCGTTCGTCCATCTCCCAACTGTCGAAGAGTGGCCCCGAGTCGTCCTCTGCCCCGGCGAACGCCTTCCCCGCCGGTGCTGCAGCTCCCCCGTCTCCCCGCGACGATCTGCCGGGGCCAAGTGGTGCGGCGCACCGCGGGCAGCGGAAGCGGCCGCAATCGAGGGAGACGACCCCCGGAACATCCTGTGCGCAGTCTCGGCACCACATGGTGTTCCTATCGATCGGCCGACCGGGCGTTAATCTGTAACGATTCCGCAGAAATCACCGGGCTGCAAGGCGGCCCTTGCGAGCCGCCACCCGACTCGTGAAGGATCCGCGGCTGAGGGGGCGACGCGGACGCGGGAACCCCAGTCACGAGAGGTGGCGCGGTAAAGCCGAGCGTCGCGGGCCTGCGCTGGCCAAGATGGAAGCTCGGAATGGATAAACGGCTTGGTCAGCGCAGGTAATCCGCACATAGGCGTTCGCCCCTGCCTTGGTGCATCGATCGCGGGGGAGAATCCTAGTGGCAGGGAGCGGGGCTGCTGCTCGAGGGATATGGCGGGGTCGTACGGCGGTGCCCGCCGTGGTAACAGCCACTCAGGACGAGAGCCGCCAGCAGCAGCGCGGCGGCGAACCCGGTTTTCCAGCTCCTCATGGCGGAACCTCCTTGAACGTGAGTCGAGTTTTCTGCGTCACCTCGCCAAGCCTCGGGGCGTAACCGTTCACGGGCCGGCTGGGGACTGGTCCCGTTTTCGCGGCCGAGGAGCGTTATCCACGAGGAATACCTTCTCCGGCCGCGAAAATTGGGACAGTGCCCCGTGAACGGTTACCTCGGGGGGCTTGGGGTTGGCCGGCGGCTCGCTCGTTCCCAAAGGGGGAAACTTGGGAACGAGCGAGAGCCAAGCGGCGAGGCGCTACGAACCTTGCGGGGAGAGGGCTTTCGCCAGATAGGCTTGCGGGTCCTCCTCCACGCGGGCGAGACAGCCGCGGCAGCAGATATAGAGCGATTGCTCGCCGATGGTGAGCTTTATCGGCTCACCATGGCTGCCCAGCTCGCTCCCCATCACCGGGCAGACGCGTTGACGGGCGATCTCCTCCCGATCGGCCGCGGTGACTGACGAGACGGCAATGTCCGTCGGTGGCCGCGAGAGCGCAAAGGTCTGCGTGAAGCGGGCCTGCGGCTCCTCGCGATGCGGCAGCTCGTCGAGGAGAGCGGTGACGGTCATCCTGCCGTCCTCGATGCGGCTGACGTCGACCGGACTGAGGAGGTAGTCGACCTCGCCGCGCGCCGCTTCGGCCGCCGCCTGACGCAGGGGGAAACGGTGGACGCGGTCGCTGCCGTGAACCTGCATGAGGAGCTCGCCACGGACTCCCCGCACACTCAGCGGGCGGCCTTCCAGGCTGTAGACGTAGAGGCGGGTCTCCTTGGGGCGGTAGACCACGACCGGCGTCACGCCCGCGGCAGCGCAGATACCACGCTACGCAGCGCGCATGGCGGGAGAGAGAATCAGAGCAGGAATCGGCAATAGAGAACGCAGGTGGCGGCTCCGCCTACCCAGGCAGCCCCCTCCGCCCCGCGGGCGACTCGCGCAGGGGCTGCTTCCCCCGGGAGTGCCAACGGCGGCTCCGCAGGCGCGGCCAACTCCGCCGTGCGCGGGCTGCGCGGGAGGGGCG
>SLBP01000026.1:0-13157 GCA_007126245.1 Planctomycetales bacterium | reverse complement strand
TCGCCATCGGTCTCTGGCAGGAGCACCAGGCCAACCAGGCTGCCGAGGCACTCGAGCAGATGGGGACCGCCAGGGCCCGACTGCTCCGCAACGGCCGGGAGGTCATCCTCCCCGCAACCGAGATCGTGCCGGCAGACATCGTACTCCTGGAGGCGGGCGACCGCGTTCCGGCCGACGGCCGCCTGCTCTCGGTTCAGGGCTTGGAAGTCGATGAGGCGGCGCTCACCGGCGAATCGGTGCCGGTCTTCAAATCGGTCGAAGACGGCCCCCCCGAAACGCAGATCGTGCTCGAAGGGAGCGACGTCGTGGTGGGGGCGGGCCGCGCCGTGGCGGTCGCCGTGGGCCGCGACACCCGCATGGGGACCATGGCCGCGGCGCTGGAAATGGACGAAACGGAGCAAAGCCCGCTCGGGGCCCGCCTCGGTCAGCTTCTATGGAACGCCCTCCCCTGGACAGCCGCCGCCAGTGGGGTGGTGGTCCTCTCCCGGTTGCTCCGCGGAGGGCCGCTGCTGCCGCAGTTGGGTGTGGGGGCGAGCATGGCCTTGGCCTCGGTGCCGGAAGGATTGCCTTTGCTGGCGGGCATGGGCCAGGGAGGGGTGGCGCGGCGTCTCGCCCGGCGCCAAGCCCTGGTCCGCCGGCTCGGGGCCGTGGAAGCGCTGGGGCGGGTCGACGTGGCCTGCGCCGACAAGACGGGCACCATGACCGAGGGACGCCTGAGCTTGAACTGGATCTCCGACGGCGATGAGGAAGTGGTTTTTCCCTCCCCCTTGTCGAAACCACTTTGCCGTGTCTTATTGACGGCAGCCCTCGCCAGTCCCCATCCCGAAGCAGCCGGCGCGGCGGCCGATTCCACCGACGTGGCCATTGTCAACGGAGCCATCGAAGCCGGGTTGGGAGAAGCGGTCCAGCGGCGGCGCAAAGAAGAAGACCCCTTCCATCCGGAACAGGGCTTCCATGCGACAGCCGTGCAGGGCCGCATGTGCGTCAAGGGGGCTCCGGAGACCCTGCTGCCGCGCTGTACGCGCTGGCGGCACGGCGGGCAGGACGAACCGCTGGCCGAAGCTGCGCGGCAGTTGCTGGCGGAACGCTCCCGGCAGTCGGCCGACAAAGGCCTCCGCGTGCTCATGGTGGCCGAAGGCCATCCCGAGGGATCCCTGGAGGACCCCAGCGACCTGGTGGCGCTGGGGTTTTTGGGGATCCGCGATCCGCTCCGCCCCACGGTCGCCGCCGCCGTGCACCGCTGCCAGGAGGCCGGCGTGCGCGTGGTGATGATCACCGGCGACCATCCGGCCACGGCCCGGAGCATCGCCGAAGAGGCAGGTCTCCCCGCAGACGAGGGAAGCATCCTCACCGGAGGAGATATCACCGAACTGGACGACGCACAGCTCGGGCAGCGGATGGAGCATGCCACCGTCATTGCCCGAGCTACGCCTCTGGACAAGCTTCGCATCATCGAAAGCCTCCAGCGCCTGGGCCACGCCGTGGCCATGACCGGAGACGGCGTCAACGACGCGCCGGCGCTGCGGCTGGCCGACGTGGGGGTGGCAATGGGGCGCGGCGGCACCGAGGTGGCGCGCCAAGCGGCCGATATGGTGCTGGCCGACGACGACTTCGCCACCCTGGTGGAGGCCCTGGTCGAAGGGCGAGGGTTTTGGCAGAACATGCGCTCCGCCCTGGGCCTGCTGCTCGGCGGCAATCTGGGGGAGCTGGGCCTGATGGCCGGCGCAGCCGTCTTCGGTGCCAATCCGCCGCTGAACGCCGCGCAGATCCTCGTGGTCAACCTCATCACCGATGCCCTCCCCGCCCTGGCCGTCGTCCTGCAGCATCCCGAGCACCGCCACCTGGCCGGACTGGCCCGCGAGGGGCTTGCGGCGATGGATACTTCCCTGCGGAAAGACGTCTTCCGGCGGGCCACGGCAACCACCGTCCCGGCACTGGCAAGCTATTGGCTGGCGCGGCGGCGTGGAGGAGAGCAGCAAGCCGGCGCCGTGGCCTACGCCACGGTCGTCGCCAACCAGCTCGCCCAAACCCTCGAGACTGGCCGCCTCGGCGCGCGGCTCACCCCCTCCGTGGCCGGGGCGGTCTTGGCCTCGGCCGGCCTGATGGGAGCGACGCTGGCCCTCCCGCCGCTGCGCCAGGTGCTGGGGCTGACCGCGCCCACGCCCCGCAGCCTCACGCTCATCGGCTGCAGCGCCCTGGCCGCCGGTTGGCTGGGACGGGAAGGGGAAAGGGCGCAGACTTGACCCCCAGCCCCCTGTCTGCTGGTAGGGCATTCGCGGCCCGGACGGCAGACCTTCGCGGAGCTCGGCCCTAAGGAAAAATCCTCTGCGGGGTTCCCGGGGATTGCCAGCCCTGAGGGACACACCATAATAGTGGACGCTTGCACAGATATGGGGCCGGGGCAAAATGGCGGTGTCCGCCGCGGGACGGTGGCGGGCGGCGCCCCGATTGGCATTTCTCCGAGAGGTTGGCCGGCGGCGCCCGCCGTGGGCGCGGTTCCGCCGGGCGACCGAGCTTCCCTTACCGGAAGGAGAGCACCATGGCCGTGCGACCCATTCCCGACGGCTACCATACCGTCACCCCCTACCTGACCGTCCCTGGGACGGAGCAGTTGCTGTCTTTTCTCAAGAGCGCCTTCGGGGCCGAGGAGGTGTACTGCCTGCGGCGGCCCGACGGCGCCGTAGGCCACGCCGAGCTCCGCATCGGCGACTCGGCGGTGATGCTTTCCGAGCCCACGGCCGAGTGTACGCCCATGCCCACCACGCTGTACCTGTACGTCGCCGACGTGGACGCCACGTACCGGCGCGCCGTCGAGGTGGGCGGCACGTCGCTGATGGAGCCCACCGACCAGTTCTGGGGCGACCGCACCGGCGCCGTCAAGGACGCTTCGGGCAATTTCTGGTGGATCGCCACCCACGTCGAGGACGTGACCCCCGACGAGCTCGAACGGCGCGCCGCCGAGTGCTTCGCCCATCAGGCGGCCAGCGGCTGACGATCTCCCGGCGCGTCCCCGAAGTGCAGCCCGCCGCGGCGCGGTGGGCAGGGGGATACGCATTGGGTAGCCCCGGTGGCTCGGCTGCCGGGGCTACCCGGCCGAAGACAGGGCCGCTGATCCGCGGCGGCAGGCACCCGCCCTGGAGGGGACGGCCTCGGATCGGTGCGCGACCGCTTGACCCCGCTTCACCGGGCCATTGTAATAGGGATCGGTCGGTGACGGTTGATTCGTTGCAGCGGAGCATACACACCTTGGCGAAAGGAGGATCGAGCGTGAAGACCAGAATCTCGACAGCAGTCGTCCTGGCGGCGGCGTTTCTGGCCGCCGGCCAGCTCCATGCCCAGGAGATCGCCCTTCAGCTCTACAGTCTGAGAGAGCAGATGCAGACCGACGTCGAGGGCACCCACGCCCTCATTGCCGAATGGGGCATTCGCTATGTCGAAGGCGGCGGCACGTACGGCATGCCGCTGGAGGAGTACAAGCAGTTGCTGGAGAGGCACGGCCTGGAGATGATCGGCGTGGGGGCGGACTTCAACCAGCTCAAGGAGGACCCCCAAGCCATCATCGACAATGCCCAGGCCTTCGGTGCCCGCTATGCCAGCTGCTTCTGGATTCCCCACCCCCACGGCCAGTTCAGCATCCGCGAGACGGAAGAGGCCGTCGAGGTGTTCAATCGCGCGGGCAAGCTACTCGAGGAAGCCGGCATCACCCTTTGTTACCACCCGCACGGCTACGAATTCATTCCCCACGGCGACGGCGTGCTTTTCGACGTAATGATCGAACACGCCGAACATTACGCCTTCAACCTGGATGTCTTCTGGGTGCAGATGGGGGGCGGCGATCCCGTGGCCATCATGAAGGCGCATGGCGCGAAGGTCCCGCTCCTGCACTTGAAGGACCGGGCGCACGGTACTCCCGGCAGTACCGACGGCCGGGGTGACGTGGAGACCAACGTGGTCCTGGGAACCGGCGACATCGACATCCGCGGCCTGATTCTCGAGGCGAAAAAAGCCGGCAGCGAGTACCTGATCATCGAGGACGAATCGTCACGGTCGGTCGAGCAGATTCCCCAGAGCCTGGCGTTCATCAAAAGCGTGCTGGAAGAATGAGCTCCCGTTCTCCGTTGGGGTGGTGACAAGGCACGGCCCTTTCGCCCTTTCCGTTCTGCGCGCCCCGCGCGAACCGTTGCCGTAGGGCGGGGTTGCCTGAGGGCAGAACGCATACCGCCGCCAATCCGGCCATCGGGTTCTCACCACTCCAACTTCCCGCCCGAGCGACGCTCCCGCCACTGCTCGGCGTTTGGGCAGTTGCGGATCTTCGCGACCTCGCTGCTCCTTTGCAGCTTTGTTCCGGCCCGCCACCGGAAGGCCGAAGGGGCTTTGCCGGAGGAGGGGGACCCATGCGATTGGTGCCGAAGTAGCCGTTCACGACGTCTCAGACCACGAATGGCACAAATCAACACCAGTGGTGCTGGCGACGCGGGCACGAGGAGACCTCGCGAGGCAGATGCTGTTGTATTCTCCTGTCACCACGGCTGTAACCGTTCACGGGCGACTGTCCCCTCCGCCCGGCACGCCGCGGCAGGGTAAGGGGATAGATCCATTTTTCGGGCATCGTCGGTGCTAAAGATAGGGTCCATTGGCCGAAAAATGGACCAGTCCCCGGCCGGCCCGTGAACGGTTACTTGTTCTGGAAGAGATAGCTGACGTCCCAGCCCTGCAGCCCCAGGCCGTAGGCGCCGATGACGGCCACGCCCTCAGCGCCCCACTCGTTGGGCAGGACGTGGATCCACTCGGAAAGCATGAAGGGCCGGTCGGCCACCTGCTCCATGCCGGTGCTGAGGTGGCCAGAGCCGGGAACGCGGAGCATGGACGTGTTGTCGATGCGGTTCTGGTCGCCGCCGCCGAAGTAGTTGTGGCGATCGATCAGCCCCACGAGGCAGTCGGTATGGAGATTGGCATAGTGGCTGTGCATGCGCCCGGCGTGCCAGTTGGAGCCGATGATCTCGCCCTCGTAGCCGGTGGCGCGGATGCCGGCGACGATGCGGTCATAGGCTTCGACCTGAAGCAGGTGGAGGAACTCGAGGGTGTCGAGGAGGCGGCCTGTGAGCCGGCGAGCTGAGCGGGGTCCCAGTACCAGGGATTACCGAGGGGGAGGATGTTGCGGCGGTCGAGGTGCTCGGGCTGGCCGTCATGGGAGGGGATGTCGTCCACGATGTGTTCGTCGAGGGCGCGCTGGCCCCATGCCTCGACGAGGCCCTGGTGGCTGGTGTACTTGTCGCGGAGCCAATCGCTGAATCGTTCAGCGGTCATGCGACGCAGCGTGGGGCTCTCGCGCAGGGGGTTGGGGGAGGTGTAGAAGAGAACGCTGGATTCATTGATGATCTCGACGAAGGCGACGGCGGGATCCTCGGCGTAGGTAAGGCCGGTGTAGGGGTTGCGGTGGTTGAGGATGTTCTGGAGCTGGCGGATGGTGAGCTCCTGGATTTCCGGGGAGTAGAAGAGCGTGGAGTTGCCGCCGCCGACGCGGGCGCCGGGGGTGAGCTCGCCGAACTCATCCGCGTAGGGGACGACGTCCACATCGTCGGGGCCGATGCGGATGGTGCCGAAGGCCTGGGAGAGCTTGATGAAGATGCCGTTCTCGCGGAACTGGGCGTTCTGGTAGTCGAAGAGGTCCAGGCCTTCGGGATCGAAGCGGACGGCGCTGTTCTCCGTCTGGATGCCGGCCCAGCCCTGGCCGTCGGCCCACTTGTGATGCCGGACGGAATTGATGTCGAACTTGCGGTAGAGGGCGGCGCGGCGCTCGGCGACTCGGCGACTTCGCGGGAGGGGGCTGCGCCGGCGCGGAAGCAGAGGTTCAGGCCCCAGAACTTGATGGGCTGGCCGTTGTAGAGCAGGTCCTTGCCGCGGGCGGTAACGCGGCCGTGCCGGCCCGCGGGGGCATCCCACCAGCCCTGCATGCCGATCTCACTGGGGGCGGCGTGGTCATCGTCGGGCGAGAAGGTGTACCAGTCGCTGAGGTCGTCGGGCGGGCCCTCCTGGGCATGGGCGGCAACAGCGCCGAGGGCCAAGGCGGCGGTGATGATGAGCGTGCGCAGGATGCGGGCATCGTTTCGCATGGTTGAAAACTCCAACGGATCTGGTGGCTCGTTGTGGAGTGCACGGCAGGGGCTCGGAGCTGGATCCGCGATTCGCGGAGCGCTCGCTCCCGTTCTGCCGCCATTTTCGTGAGGTCTCGCTTGCCCAATTCGATGCGGGCTACTGCCCGGTCAATCCTGCTGCCGCTGCGGCAGGCCGGCGCCTCGGCAACCCGCCCGGCCGGATACCCGAACCGCCCCCTCACTGCGGATTGAGAACCTGTTCCCGAGCCTTCCATCCTGATCTCTAATCCCCGTCTCTTCTACCGGTAAATTGGGCCCAAGTCGCCGGCATCGTAAGATGGACACGGCGTCCGGCGGGACAGACGAGGGGGTTCCTCGGCAACACGAGGTCGTTTGGAAAGGGTGCGTGGACGACAGCTAGGCGCGCCCCTTCAGAGTGAGGTGGCTGGTCGCCGGTGAGGAGCCTGAGGCGGAGGGGTGGCGTATGGTCGGGGGCAGTGCGGCACAGGGGCTGTGCCGCATACCAAGGGGGATTCCCTCGAGCGCAGCCACGCCCTTGGCGCGACACTGCGCGTCGCTCAAGGGACGTGCCACCCTTCACACTAGCGGACAAGCCGCCAGTGGCACCGCGCGCCAGTGGCTCGCCGCGCCCTACCAGGCGCCGTCCTGGTGGCGGACGATCCTGCCTTCGATCATGTATACCGCGTCTTCGGCGATATTCGTCGCCAGATCGGCGACCCGCTCCAGATTGCGTGAGACGGCGACGAGCAGGAGGAGGGACTCGCTCTGCTGCGGCCTCTGCCGGATGAGCTCTTCGGCGGTCAGGCGGTTCTCGCGCTTCATGCGGTCCACCGCGTCGTCGCGCCCGCAGACGTCGTTGGCCAGGCGGGCATCGCTGTTGACCATGGCGTCGATGGCGTCGCGGAGCATGTCCCGCGCCTTGACGGCCATCGCCGCGAGGTCGAAGGGGATCTCCATCGGCGGGGCAGCGGCGAAGCGCTCCGCCTTGCGGGCGATGTTCACTGCCAGGTCGCCGATCCGCTCCAGGTCGCTGTTGATCTTCAGCACGGCGACGATGAACCGCAGGTCCGAAGCCACCGGCTGGTGCAGGGCGAGCACCTTGAGGCACTCCTCCTCGATCTCCACCTCCCGCTGATCGACGTCGCCGTCGCGCTGCTTGACGGCCTCGGCCAGCTCGGCGTCGCGGTGGAGCAGGGCGGCGACGGACCGCTGCACCTGTTCCTCGACGACGGCGCAGAGGGCGAGGATGTGCCTCTTGAGCTTCTCGATTTCCCGCTGGAGAATAACCGACATCGCGTGATTCCTTGGGCGCCGTTCAGCCGAAGCGGCCGGTGATGTAATCCTCGGTCTCTCGCTTCCTGGGGGCGGTGTAGACCTCGGTGGTGCTGCCGAACTCGACGAGTGCCCCCTCGTAGAGGAAGGCCGTGTGGTCGGAGACCCGCGCCGCCTGCTGCATGTTGTGGGTGACGATGATGATCGTGTACTCGCCCCGCAGCTCGGCGATGAGGTCCTCGATGCGGGTGGTGGAGCGGGGATCGAGGGCCGAGCAGGGTTCGTCCATGAGGATGATCTCCGGGTTGACGGCGATCGCCCGGGCGATGCAGAGCCGCTGGTGCTGCCCCCCGGAGAGGCCGAGCGCCGATTCGCGGAGGCGGTCCTTGACCTCCTCCCAGAGGGCCGCTCGCTTTAGGCTCCGCTCGACCACTTCGTCGAGCGCGCTCCGCTGCCGCACGCCGGCAATCCGCAGCCCGTAGGCGACGTTCTCGTAGATCGACTTGGGGAAGGGCGTGGGTTTCTGGAAGACCATGCCCACGCGTCGGCGAAGCTCGATGACGTCCAGGCGGGGATCGAGGATGTTCTCGCCGTCGAAATCGAGGCTCCCCGTGGTGCGGACCCCGTCGATGAGGTCGTTCATGCGGTTCAGGCAGCGCAGCAGCGTCGACTTGCCGCAGCCCGAGGGCCCGATCAAGGCGGTGACCTGGTGGCGGGGGAAGTCCATGGTCACGTCGCAGAGCGCTTGGCTGTTGCCGTAAAAGAGGCTCAACGTCCTGGCGCGCACGATCGGGTCGGCGAAGTCTGCCGCGCCGCCGGGGCGCGCCGCGGGGGTGGGGGCCTCGATTTTCGGTCGATGCTCGCCGGCCGGCTTTTTCGGGCTGTCGCCAGTGGCGGATTCCATGTTCTTTCGGAGGTCGGAGGTCGGAAGTCGGAAGTCGGAAGATGAGGAGGGGCGTCGTTCCGTCATGCAGGTTGAATACCGAGAACTACATCGTTCGCACCTGGAACCGCCGCCTCATGCGGTTCCTGAGGTAGATGGCCACACTGCTCATGGAGAGGACGATGAGGAGGAGCAAGAGCGTCGTGGTGTAGACCATGGGGAGGGCCGCCTCGGCGTTGGGCGACTGGAAAGCGAGATCGAAGATGTGGAACCCCAGATGCATGAACTTGCGGTCCACGTGCAGGTAGGGGAAGCTGCTGTCCAGGGGGAGGTTCGGCGCCACCTTGACGACGCCGGTGATCATCAGGGGGGCTACCTCCCCCGCGGCCCGCGCCATGGCGAGGATGAATCCGGTCATGATTCCCGGCGACGCCATGGGGAGCATGACCCGCAGGAGCGTCTGGAGCTTGGTGGCGCCCAGGGCCAGCGAGCCTTCGCGGATTTCGCGGGGGATGGCGCGGAGGGCTTCCTCGGTGGAGACGATCACCACCGGAATGGTGAGGAGCCCCAGCGTGAGGCTGGCCCAGAGGATGCCGCCGGTGCCGAAGACGGGCTCGTGGGCCGCCACGCGTTCGGGAAAGAAAAAGGTGTCGATGAGCCCTCCCATGCCGTAGACGAAGAACCCCAGACCGAAGATCCCGTAGACGATCGAGGGGATGCCCGCTAAGTTGTTCACCGCGATGCGGACCGTCCGCACCAGGGGGCCGTCCTTGGCGTACTCGCCCAGGTAGACCCCGGCGAGGACCCCGAGCGGGAAGCAACTGATCGCCATGAGGAAGACGAGGAGGACCGTGCCGAAGATGGCGGGGAAGATTCCTCCTTCGGTATTGGCCTCGCGGGGCTCGTCGAAGAGGAGCTCGCCGCCCTTGGCGAGCACGTGCCGCGTCTGCTGCCATGGATTCATGGCGTTGGGGCGGTAGGCGCGCACGATGTCCAGCAGAGAGACGGTCGCCGTCTGTTCGTCCCCGGTGACGAAGAGGGCGACGTTCTGCCTCAGGTCGCTCTCGATCTCTTGGCGGCGGGCCAGCACCTCGTCGGAGAGGGCCATGACCTCGGCCTCGCGGGCGGCGAGACGATCCAGCGCGTGGGCCCACCGCGCGGCCTCGGCCTGAAGCTCGCGTGCCAAGGCGCGGTCCCGTCGGTAGCCGGCACGGAGCGTCTCATGGCGAATCCGTTCCAGTTGGCCGCTGAGGTCGTTGAGGCGGTTGCGTACCGGCTCGAGCTCAAGGCGCTCCCGGGTACGGACGGCGGCCAGGGCAGCCGAGAGGGCGGCGTCGTCCCCCTCCGCCCCGGCGCCGGGTAGCGTCGGCGTTTCCAACCCGTCGAGGTATCCGTAGAAGTCGCCGTAGCTCATCCGCTCGACGACGTAGAGGTCCTCGGGATAGGCGACGGATCGCAGGGAGGCCGAGACGTACCAGCGGAAGTCCATCTGCTGGGGGCGCGTCTCGCGGTTGCCGATCTTCAGTTGCGTCCGTGCCACGCCGGTATCGGGATTGACGTCCTCGCGGACCGGCCTGCCGACGAGCTCGACGAGGAGGGCGCCGCCATCGACGACGGCGGAGACGCTCCGCCCGTCGCCGGTCTGAAGGGGCACTGTGGAGCCGTCTCCGAGCACCGCCGAGCCATCGGGGCGGAGGCGGGTGACAGCCTGCGGCGGGCCAGGCGGCGCGCCTCCCGCAGCGACGAGCCCCAGCGGACTGAGCGCTCCCTCGACGGCCAGCGGCCCGGCGGAGAGATCGACCAGCGCCGCGCGGAACTGCAGCAGGCGCAGGGCCTCTTCGGGGATGGGGGTGCCGTCGGCGTACTCGCCCGTCCTGTCGGGCCGCAGGCGGGTGCCGTCGGGGAACGTCACGGTGGCGTCGGCAGCCACGACGAGCTCGTTGACCAGCCGCAGACTGCCGTCGGGGAGCGAGGCGCGGACCCGGTCGGCGTCGAAGAGCCTCAGGCCGGCGAGGCGGTCGCCTTCCAGGGTGACGGCCTGTTCGACGAGGACCAGCGTGCCGTCCTCCTCAATGCGGGCGATCTGTGCCGCGTCGACCACGCCGACCGCGCGGCCGTAGAGCGCCAGCCGCCAGGGCCAGAAGACGCCCAAGCCGTTGTAGAGCACCACGGCCAGGAGCGCCACTGTCATGAGGAGCGTCGCCGCCAAGGCGGCACCGCTGGCCCAGACGAAAGGCTCGCCTTGCCGCCAGAAGCGTTTGCCGGCACGACGCCCCTTCAGAACCGGCCGTACTGCTTCCGCAGGTGTTGGCGGACCAGCTCCGCCGCCGTGTTCAGGAGGAACGTCAGGGTGAAAAGGAGCACTGCACATAGAAAGAGGATTCGGTAAAGGGTTCCACCGTGGGGGGCCTCGGGGATCTCCTGGGCGATGTTCGCCGAGAGGGTTCTCATGCCGTTGAAGGGGCTCCAGTCGATGATGGGCGTGTTTCCGGTGGCCATGAGGACGATCATCGTCTCGCCGACGGCGCGGCCGAAGCCGATCATGATCGCCGCGAAGATCCCCGGGCTGGCCGAGGGGAGCACCACCCGCCAGAGCGTCTGCCAGCGGCTGGCTCCCATGGCCAGCGAGGCCGCGGAGAGACTGTGGGGTACGTTCGAGAGCGAGTCCTCCGAGATGGAGAAGATGATGGGGATCACCGCGAATCCCAGGGCGAAGGCGATCACCATGCTGTTGCGCTGGTCGTAGCGCATCTCCATGAAGTCGAAGAGCCACTGGCGGAAGTCACCGCCGAAGAGCCACCCCTCCAGCGGCGCGGTGAGCCACGCGGCGAGCAGCAGCCCCCCGAAGACCACGGGGAGGAGGGCCACGAACTCGTATCCGTTTTCCACCCGCTTGGCCCAATCGAGCCGCCGCACCCCCTGCCAGAAGGTCAAGAACGCGACGAAGCAAAGGGGCACGGTGGCGAAGCTGAGGAAGACGGAGAGGACCCACCGCTCGAGGAGGGGCGCCAGCCACAAGGCAGCCAGGAAGCCCACCACGACGGAAGGGATTGCCGCCATCAGCTCGACCACCGGCTTGATGGCCCGCCGGAAGCCGGGGGTGGTGAAATGGCTGGTGTAGACCGCAGCGAAGAGCGCCAGGGGGACCGCCAGGAGCATCGCGTAGAAGGTCCCCTTGAGGGTGCCGAAGAGGAGGGGTGTGAGGCTGTATTTCGGCTCGAAGTCGTCGCCGCCGATCGACTGCCAGACGAAGTCGGGCTCCGGGTAGCCTTCGTAGTGCACCCTGCCGAAGAGTGCTGGGAGGCTGATTTCCGGGTGGGGGTTCTCGATCCGCCAGACGTGCAGCGTCCCGGCCTCGTCGAGGGCGGCGACGGCGTCGCCCCGCGTGGAGAATGCGATGGCCGCCAAGGCATCCGGAGCATCAAGGCTCAGCAGGTGGCGGCGGCTGGTCGGGTAGTCGAGGTGGATCTGCCCACCGCCGCTGGCGCTGAGGAGCGTTTTCCGCCGGCGGGTGGGGAAGATCTCGCGGACTGCATCCTCGTGGGCGCGCAGGGTGTGGATGGGGCGGAGTTTGTTTCCGCCCTCACCGCGGACGAAGAACCAGGTGCTCAGCCCGCCCGTGGCGTCGCCCACGGCCAGCGACATGTCGCCGAAGACCACGGAGAGGGCGGTGACCGTCCGCTCGTCGGGAAATGCGGGGATGACGTCGTGCTCGACGACGTCTCCCGCGGCGCCGAACCGCCAGTAGACGAGGCAGCCGTTGTCCGTGCCCGCGTAGAGGATCGATCCCTGCCGGTCCATCGAGAGCGCCGTAATGGTGCCGGGGATCCGCTCGCGAAGGACCAGGCGGCGGGCGATCCGCTCCTCGTCGCCGAAGAGCGAGGTGCGAACCTCCTCGCGGACCACCGAAAGGGTGTTATCAGGGAGGAGGCGGCTGCAGGTCACCGTGCCGTCGGGGGCCACCCGCACGATGGCGCGCCGCGCGTCGCGGTCGGCATCTTCGGCCGCCAGCGCGGCGCGACGGTGGACCTGGTGATGGACGGAGCGGATGCCGGAGGCATCGAAGGCGGTCGTGACCTCGATTTCCACGAGCGCCGCCGAACCGTCTTCCCAGAGGAGCGTGTAGAGGGCGCCGTCGAAGTGTTCGACCGCCCGGAGGGCTACCGGGCTCGACGCGGTTGGCTCGACCTGCTCCGGCGATTCCGCGGAGACAACCCCCTGCTCGCCGACGCGCTGTGGACCGATCGGTTCACCAAGTCCGGCGGGAGGATCTCCGTTCCTCTTCTCCCCCTCCTCCGGCACGCGGGGCGGCACCACGCCTCCTTTGCCCAACGACGGCGGGAGAATGCGTTCCTCGCCGACAAGCCGTGCCGCCGAGCCGTCGAAGGGGATATCGAGGAAGCGGACTTGCCCGTCTTCCTCGACCAGGTGGGCTACCAGGTGGCGGTCGCCGATCCCCAGGTCGATTCCCACGGCCAGGATGCGTTCCGCGGGGACCGACTCGGGCAGTGTCGCCTCGGCAATCTGCGAGGCCCGCGCGGGCAGGAAGAGCGGCAGCGTGACTCCCACGATGAGGACCACGATCGCGATCACGCTGGCGATGACCAGGATGCCGCCGGCGGTGATGATCCAGCGGGCGATGCGGTCGCGGCGCTTCGCCTTGGAGGACTTCGTTCGCTCGACTTTTGCCAGGGTGGTCATGTCCGTCCAGTAGGCGCCGGTGGAGCGAAGCTTCACGCGAAGGAGTCACCCCGGCCGAGCGGTCGACGGCGGGGTGACGCGGGCAAGCCGTGCGGCGCAGCGGAGCGACTCGGGGGGCTTGCAGGTCACTCGATCTTGCCAAGCTGGGCCTCGGCGACGCGCGCCGGCAAGGGACCGTAGCCCCC
>SLBP01000083.1:0-13179 GCA_007126245.1 Planctomycetales bacterium | reverse complement strand
TTTCTCCTGCGACGGGGGGATGACCGAAGAGCAACGTCCCGAAGCGGGGAGAAGAGGGACCGGAGCGATCCGCGATCCCCTCCCAGCAGCATTCCGTTCCTTCCTCGCGTGCTCCCGAGACGCTCCTTTCCCAGGAACAACCGCCACCGTCGCACGTCGAGCTACGCGCCGTGCGGGCCGGCCGCGGGCAGGCAGCCGCGGAGGCCGCCGAAGCGGCGCTCCCGGGCGGCGTAGTCGCGGATGGCCTCGCGGAAGAGCGCGCCGTCGAAGTCGGGCCAAAGGGCGGACGTAACCCAGATCTCCGCGTAGCTGATCTGCCAGAGGAGGAAGTTGCTCACCCGCATCTCTCCGGCGGTGCGGATCAACAGGTCGGGATCGGGCATGCCTGCCGTGTCGAGGTGGGCGTCGAGGGTCGCCTCGTCGATGTGTTCCGGGGCGAGCGTCCCGCGGCGGACCTCTTCGGCGATGCGGCGGACGGCGGAGACCAGCTCGGCACGGCCGCCGTAGTTGATGGCCAGGCAGACGGAGAGACCGCTGTTCCCCCGGCTCATGGCCACGGTCTTGTCCACCTCGGCGAGGATCGGCTCGGGGATCCCCTCGCGGCGGCCGATGATGCGGAGCCGGAGGTTCTGCTTCGCGATCGTGGAGCGCTCCTCGATGACGAACTGCTCGAGGAGCTGCATGAGGAAGTCGAGCTCCTCGCGGGGGCGTTTCCAGTTCTCGCTGGAGAGGCAGTAGAGCGTCAAGTGCTCCACGCCCAGCCGGACCGCTTCTTCGGTCACGCGGCGGACGCTGGCCGCGCCGCGGCGGTGCCCCTCGATCCGCGGCAGCCCGCGGCGCTGCGCCCAGCGCCCGTTGCCGTCCATGATGACGGCGATGTGCCGCGGGCGGGCTTCCCGTGGCACGTCGAAGGCGTCGGCGGCGGAGGCGGAGGAAAGCTCGGGCATGACGGAAATACCTCGCCGGGGCGGCGAATCGCACACGCCCGGACGACGGCGCGGTGCAGTTTTCCTACGGGGCGGATGGTTGCGGTAGCTGGCAAGGTGGGCCGAATACTCCTCTCCGGCCCGTGGCGGTATCCTCTACGGTACGGCCGGCTCCGGGGTTCCGCTGGCCAGGATCGTCTGCCGCCGGTCGGGCCCGACCGAGACCATCTTAACGGGCCGGCCGACGAGCTGGCTGATCCGCTCCAGGTAGCGGCGGGCGGCAGGCGGCAACTCGCCCATGGTGCGGGCGGCGGTGAGGTCTTCGTCCCAGCCGGGGAGCGTCTCGTAGACCGGCACGGCACGGCGGAGGTCGTCGACGTGGCTGGGGAAGTCGGTAACCCGGCGGCCGCCGATCTCGTAGGCTACGCAGAGCTTCAACTCCGGAATCGTACTCAGAACGTCGAGGAGCATCACCGCCAGGGCATCCACGCCGCTCAAGCGGGCGGTGTAGCGCGCCGCCACGGCGTCGAACCACCCGCACCGCCGCGGGCGGCGGGTGACCGTGCCGTACTCGTTCCCCTGCCGGCGGATCGTCTCGCCGGTGGGATTGTCCTGCTCGGTGGGGAAGGGGCCGCCGCCGACGCGCGTCGTGTAGGCCTTGACCACCCCCAGGACCTCGGTGATGTGGCGCCCCGGGATGCCCGACCCCGCCGAGACCCCGACGCCGGAGCTGTTGCTGCTGGTGACGAAGGGGAAGGTGCCGTGATCGACGTCGAGCAAGGCGCCCTGGGCTCCCTCGAAGAGGAGCCGCTTGCCGGACTCCACGGCATCGAGGAGCAGGGCGGTGGTGTCGGCGACCATCGGGCGGAGCCGATCCGCATAAGCGCCGTATTGGCGGCAAATGGCTGCCGCGTCGAAGCGCGGCGCGCCCTCCCCGTCGAGCCCGGCGAGCGCCCGCTCCTTGGCGGCGGCGATGGCTGCGACCCGCTCGGCGAAACCCTCGCGGTTCAAGTCGCCGAGGCGGATGGCGTGCGCGCGGCCGACCTTGTCGCGATAGCAGGGGCCGATGCCCCGCTGGGTGGTGCCGATCGCCTCGCCGCCGGTGCAGTCGCTGTCGAGGAGGCGGTCCTCGGCGAAGTGCCAGGGGAAGATGACGTGCGCGCGGTCGCTGAGCACGAGTTTCCCGGCGGGATCGATTCCGCGGGCGAGCAGACCGTCGAGCTCCTCGAGGAGGCTCGCGGGGTTGATCACCACCCCGCCGGCGACTACGCAGGTTACGCCTGGGTGAAAGATGCCGCTGGGCACGAGGGAGAGCTTGTACTTCTTCCCCTCCATGACGACGGTGTGGCCCGCGTTCGAGCCGCCCTGATAGCGGACGACGTAATCGTGCTCGGCGGTCAGGAGGTCGACGATCTTCCCCTTCGCCTCGTCGCCCCATTGCAAGCCCACCACACAAGTCACTGGCACGGCAACCGCCTCCGACTCCTCCAATTGACGCTCTCGCCGGCCGAGGCCGGCCACTTTCCAAACGTACCAGTTTAGCCCCCGCGGCGATGGTCCGTCAAGGGTGTTGATCGCACCCCCTGTGGAGCTAGTTGGCCGGTCGCGGTCAACGTCCCGTTCGTTTCCGGGCACCCCCTTCCTCCTCCGGGAGACAGCCAGAGGAAGAGAATGTGGTTCGTCGCTGGTGACGGATCGGTGGGGTTTTCGTGGTTGGTGCCAGGCACGGGTGGTTTTCCTAACCCTTACTGCCTGTGCGATCGATCAATCTTGTAAGGCCCCGTGAGCGTGTGTATGCCGGTGGAGGGCCGCAGGACCGGACCCTACCTGGAGTCGATCCGTGCGAAGGTATCTGTTCGCATCGCTGAGCATGGCGGTCTTCACTCTGGCGGCGTCGGCCGCGCAGCCGGCCTTCTCGGCCGAATGGTTCCGCGCCCTGGCCGTGCGGTTGACGGCGACCCCCCAACCGCCCCCCGATCCAACCCGGCGGCCCCCCGCCATTCGCCCCTACAACGCCTCGGATCCCCGCTTCGGACCGGAGATGCGGGCGCCGACGTACCTGTGGGGCTCGTTCGGAGCCCGTCCGGGTTTCGAGTGGATCGGCCCGCACTACGGCTACTCCCGCGACTTCCATCAGCATGCCTTCCGCCGCGGCTATTGAAGCGGGGCGGTGGCATTGTCGCGGCGGCGCGAGCGGGCAAGAATGGGGGTATGGAGCCCATCTACCTCGACCACAACGCCACCACGCCGGTCCGGCCCGAAGCCCTCGAGGCCATGGCCCGCGCCGCGACGGACTATCCCGCCAACCCCTCCAGCCGCCACCTCCCCGGCCAGCGGGCCCGGCGGAAGCTGGAGGAGACCCGCGAGGCGATCGCCGCCCTGCTGGGCGCCGACCTCACTTCGCCGCAGCCCGACCGCCTCCTCTTCACCAGCGGCGGCACCGAGGCCAACAACCTGGCCGTGCTCGGCATCGGCCGCGCGGGCCGCGGGCCGGGCGCGCCGCGACTGGTGATCTCGGCGGCCGAGCACTCCAGCGTCCTCGGTCCGGCCGAGCGGCTGCTCGACAAGGGTTGGCAGGTGGATACGCTGGGGCTCGACCCCCAGGGCCGCGTCCGCGTCGAGCAACTCGGAACCTTGCTCATCCCGGCGACCCGGCTGGTGAGTGTGATCCTCGCCAACCACGAAATGGGCGTCGTCCAACCCATCGCCGAGATCGCTGCCCAGTGCCAGGCGGCAGGCGTCCCCCTGCACACCGATGCCGTCCAGGCCGCCGGCAAGATGCCCGTCGCCTTCCGCCGCCTGGGCGTAGCGGCGATGTCGGCGACGGCGCATAAGTTCCACGGACCCTTGGGAATCGGGGCTTTGCTCCTCAAGGAGGGCGTGGCGCTCGACCCGCTTCTCTTCGGGGGGCCGCAGCAGGGCGGCCTCCGCCCCGGCACGGAGATGCTGGCGCTGGCGGTGGGGATGCACGAGGCCCTGCGTCTGGCCTGCGCAGAGATGGAGGCCGAGCGCCGGCGGCTCGCCGCCCTCCGCGACCGCTTCGAGGCAAGGCTGCGGAGCGTCGTGCCCAACGCGGTGATCCATGGTGCGGCTGCCGAGCGGCTGCCCAACACCAGCAATGTGGCCTTCCCCGGGCTCGACGGCCAGGTCTTCTTCACGGCCTTGGACATGGCCGGTGTGGCCTGCTCGATCGGTTCCGCCTGCAACAGCGGTTCCACGGAGCTCTCCCCGACCCTCTCAGCCCTGGGCATCCCTACGGCACTCGTCGGCAGCTCCCTCCGCTTCAGCCTGGGCCGCACCACCACCGAGGCCGACATCGACAAGGCCCTCGGCCGCATCGAAGAGGTCGCCACGGCGCTTTCAGCGTGATCTCCAGGGGGTTGGGCGGCGGCGAGACCCGCTGAACAATGCGACGGGGTGGAGATTCTCGAGCGCATCCGTTCTCAAACTGCGGCTTTTGGGGTCGCGCGAGTGTCCCGCTGAAGCGGGAAGAACCCCCTTATACCGCATACCCCCCATGCTGCCCCGCCCGCGGGTCGATGCCATGGTACGCAGAGGTAGCGGTCTGGAGCCGGGCGTCTTGTCACCCCAGGGGCGGGAAACGGCGACGCCCGGCAAACTGGCCTGGAAACCTTTCGTGGTTCTGCCGATGATTCCATTGGGGTACCGGTGACCGGTTTGCGCGGTCCTGCCGGGAGCGGGCCCACGACAGAGGGATCGAAAGATGGACAGCATCAGGACAGAGAAGTCCCATGTGCCGTGGATCGCCGGGCGTTCCACTCGCGTCTTCGCGATGGTCTTGGCCCTGGGGGCGGCGCTCGCCACTCCTGAGGAGCGGGCGTGCTCGGCCGGCACCTGGAGCGGCCACAGCCAGCCAGATTTCCGACAGCCGTATCCTCCGCCGCCGGGCAGCGCTTCCCCGTCCGCGGAGGCGGCAGCCATCCCCTCGTCGCCGGACCTGGATCCGCTGCAGGTCGATGACCGTACCTGGGGCCTTCCCGGCCATGCCTCGCCGGACCTTGCCGGTCCCGGCCTTCCGCCTTCCAGTCCCTTCAGCCCCTACCCGGCAACAGGCGAGCCGGCGCTCCCCGGGGCGGCGCATGCGGCAGGAACGCCGCGGGCGGGGCGATCCGTCTACGTCGATCTCGCCCCCTCCCTTTACGACGAGGGCCCCTGGTTCTGGCAAGTCCTGCCCGACGGCCTGATCTACCAGTCGTACATGGCCGGTGCCAAGGAGTCGCGGATGTCGGCCGTCTGGGCCCACGAGGCCCAAGAGGGCTGGATCTGGGACGTGGCCCTCGGCGGCAGGATGCCCATTTTCCGCTATGGGACCGGCGGTCCCACGCGAATCCAGGGCTGGCAGGTCGACGTCGAAGGGGCGGCGTTTCCCCGCCTGGACCTCGAAGAGGAGTGGGACCTTCTGGCCACCGACTTCCGCTTCGGCATCCCGGTCACCTATGGCCGCGGGCGCTACCAGATGAAGATTGCCTATTACCACCTGAGCTCTCATCTCGGCGACGAGCTGATGCTCAAGCAGCCGCACATCCCCCGCATCAACTTCACCCGCGACGCCTTCGTCTGGGGCCATTCCTTTTTCGTCACCGAGAGCATCCGTCTCTACGCCGAAGCCGCCTGGGCCTTCTACATCGATGGCGGCGCCAAGCCTTGGGAGTTCCAGTTCGGCGTCGACTACAGCCCGCCCGACCCGACGATCGGCATCCGCCCCGTCCCCTTTTTCGCCGTCAACGGGCATCTCCGCGAGGAGGTCGACTTCGGCGGCAACCTCGTCGTCCAGGCCGGCTGGCAGTGGCGCGGCCCCACCGCCCACCGCTTCCGCATGGGCTTCCACTACTACGTGGGCCAGAACGAACAGTACCAGTTCTTCGACCAGTACGAGAGCAAGGTGGGCATGGGCCTCTGGTACGACTTCTAGGATGCCGCGGCCGGCAGGCGCCGGCGGCCGGCTCACTCGGCGCCCGCGCCCGAGAGCGCGGGGGTTCCGCCCCGGTCTCCTTCGGCGGACGGATCACCCGTGAAGGTAAAGACCCGCCCGCGTTTCTCGACCACGGCCCCGTTTTCCAGCACCAGGACCACCTTCCCCAGGTATCTCGGCCGTGCGGGGTCGACGGGGTTGGGGCGGTCGGCCGCCGTCCCTCCGGCCTGTGCGACGAGCACGCCGCCAACCACCTCCGCCTCTTCGAGGAGGGTGTGGGAGTGCCCTCCAATGATGACGTCGAAGCGGTCCACCGCCTCGGCCAGCCGGCGGTCGGTGCGGTAGCCGATGTGCGTGAGGGCCACAAAGACGTCGTGCTCGTCGGCAAGGGGGAGGAACTCGCGGGCCGCCTCGATCGCGTCCCGCATGGCGACGCCCTCCTTGGGGTTCGCCACCGAAAGGCCCAGCACGGCTACGGTCAGGTCGTTGTCCGTAGTGAGGACGGTATAGGGTTGGGGCTGCGGGAGGCGGTCGGTGGAGACGGTGACGTTGGCCGAGAGGAGGGGAAAGCGGGCTTGGGCAAGAGCCTCCCGCGTGAGGTCGTCGATGTAGTCGAGTTCGTGGTTGCCGAGCGTCATGGCGTCGTAGCCGAAGGCGTTCATCTCCGCGATGATCCCGCGGCTCTGCCGGGCGTAGAACTCGGGGCTGGGCTCGTTCCACAGATTCGCATGGCGGATGAAGACGTCGCCCGCGCTCAGCAGAAAGACGTGGCGGTGCCGGCTGCGGATCGCGTCGATCTTGGCGGCAACGGCCTCGCGGTGGTTGAAGTTGAAGTGGTGGTCGTTGTCGTGCAGGAGGACCACGGTGGCCCGGACGGGATAGACGAGCGCCAGGGGAGCCGCGGACGTCTCCACGCGCACACGCCCGGCACCTTGCGGCCCCGCCAATTCGATGAGCTTTGCCGCTGTACGGTCGGCGGCCAGTGCGAACCGCCCCTCTCCGTCGCTCGTCGCCGAGGCAATGCGGGGACGGGCCGCCTCCGCGGCCTCGCGAGGTCCCAAGAGACGGACCTCGATCCCGGCCAAGGCCCGGCCGCCGCGGTCGGATACCGTCCCGCGGATCGTCTCTCCCCCTGCCACGCCGAGGAGGGTGGCGAATGCCGCCAAGGGCGCCCCCAGCATCCGCCACGACACCGCACCACCCCCCCAAAAAACCGCTTCCCTGACATTGTCCTGTACCTCCGGCATTCTTCTCGAACGTGGTGTTCCCGGCGGTGCGGAGGATCGATTCGTGCTCCCGGCACGACCAACTCACGGCAAACCCAGGGGGTTTTCGATCCACTGCCGGTAGCAGGGGCCGCAGAGGCGGAAATCGATCTCTCGGTAAACCTGGTTCATGGCCTCCTCGGCGGAGAGGTCTCGCATCGCCGCGATCAGCCGCGTGATTTCGGCGGCGGTATCGCGATCCAGATCCTCCTCGGTGAACGCCGGCGGCGTGGGATCGGCCACGGCTTCGATCCGCACCACGTAGAAATCGCCCGATCCGGGCAGCAGTTCGGCGGCGCAGCGCCGGCAGACGAGCCGGCGGGGCGCCTTGCGATTCGGGGCGTTCATGGGCGGCCCTCCGGCGGCCTGAAATCGTCAGTCCCCCGCCGGCTCGATGCGCTGGTCGCTCTCCGCCGCAGCCGCGCCGCGGACTCCGCCCATGAGCCCCAGAGCCGGCACCCGCGCTGCAGTGCGATGAATACGGTCGCTTTCGAGCTTCATGATCCTCTCCTCCGCGGTGTGTCATTCGTGGTCCTTGCGGCCCGACCGGCGGCGCCGTCCGCGTCGGCGCATCGTCGCCGCGCCCCGCCCTACGGCGCCGCTCCCATAGCCGCCCGCAGCCGCGCCTCGGCTTGTCCGCTCCAGTAGCCGCAATCGAGTTCGAGAAAGACCGAGGTGTAGGGGATCGTCAGGTCGGTCTTGACGATGAGGACGCGGAACGCCTCACCGGCCTCGTCGAGGGCGGCAATGATCTCCTCGTGCGGCCGGATCTCGATGGGCCGATCGCCGAGGATTGCGTCCAGCCGGGTGCGGTATGCAGAGACACCCGGGGCATCATCCTCGGGCACCTGCTCCAGCTCCGCATCGAGGTAGACCACCGGCCGCACGTGGGCGGCGGCGTCCAAGGCCTCGAGAACCGCCTCAACCAACGCGAGCTGATCGCTCCGCGCCATCAGCGTCTCGATGCCGGCGCGGCTCTGCCAGGGATAGGCCGAGTCGGCAACGACGATCCAGTTGCGATGTCCCATCAGGGGCAACTGTTCGAGAACGGCCGACAGGGCGGGGTCGTCCGCCGCCGCAAGCGGCTCGCCGCCCGCGGCGTCCGCGCCGCCCGGAGCCAGCGCCGCGGACAGGAACACCGCAATCGACCACGGCGCCACGCCTCTCATGGAATGCTCCTTTCGTAGCATAGCCGGACTGGTCGGTCCGAAAAACGGGCTTACAATGCTCCCCCCTCCGGACGTCCGGAGCGACCTCGCTCGCCCCTTCCGCCCGTGGAATGAAGTATAATCGCCCCGGCGCCGCCAGGCGACAGACTTCGCTGGGGGGGCGTTCGCGGGATACGAGAACGGCGGCGCCCACAGCATGCCGCGAAGAGGATGCGGGCAAGACCCACCGCCACCTTCTTCGTGGCCAAGGGGGGGTGAAGGAGAGAGGGGCGGCTCATTTCACCGGCCGGACGTCATGGATGCGGGCTTGCCGCCGCGGCGGGTTGAGGGAGATCGCCTCGGTTGTCTCTGCCGCACCCACGTTACCGGCCGCATCGCGGACCTCCACGCGGAAATGCGCCTGGGACGGGGCCCGCGGATCGATCGGCCAGACGAACCGGCCGCTGTCGTCGATGCCCGACGCCAGCGTGAACCACGGCGCCTCCCGCGTGGCGCGGCAGAGGATCGTCACGGGCCGCTCGGCGAGCCGAAGCCCCTCGGTCTCCCAGCGGATGACGAGCTTGCCCGCCCCTTCCTGCTCAGCCACCGAGACCAGCGAGACGCGGGGCGGTACGGTGTCGACGCCGATCCAGACTTCGGGAAGATCGCCCGACTGCGGTGGGGGATCGTCGCCGGGCCCGCCTTCGCGGACGAGGACGCGAAAGCCGAAGAGACCGTCTGCGGCCACTTCGGCAAGCAGCGGGCTCTCGAAGGTGCGGTCGGCCGCAACGCGGTTCCAACTCTGCCCGCCGTCTCCGGTTCCCCAGAGCTCGATCCATGCCCCCGGCGCGCTGCGCGCCGGGTCGACCGCGTACTCGAGTGCAAAGCGCCGCGAGTTGACCATCTTGGGCCGCACGCCTGGCGGCAACCAGGCCGGCTCTCCGGGATCGCCATCAATCTCCCCGCCGCTTCTCTTCGAGTATCCTCCGCCGCCTCGGTGGTCGCTTTCGACGGAGACGGAGACGGGGCGCAAGGGAGCTCCGGCGGAGACGGCGCCGGGCTCGGCAATCGCCGCCTCGGCTGGCGAGGGCGGGTCGTTCCGCGGAGCTCCGGAACGGCCGGTCGGTGGCGACGCCCCCGCTGTCTGGTGGTCGGGCTGCGAGGGGGCGAGCTGGGCGTGGGTCACTGCCGGATTGCCCGCTAAGTCCGTCACCTGGGCGCGAATCTCGATCCGCCTGGCATCCGTTTGCGGCCACCAGGTGACCCGGCCCTCTTGGACCGTCTCGGCAATGGTCTGCTCGCGGTGGTTGATGGCCACGGAATGCCAAGGCTCGCCGGGGCCGGCTCGATACTGGATGGTCAGCGAGTCCGGCTTGGGGTTCAGCTCCACGACTTCCCAGCGCACCACGATTTCGCCGGCCGCGCCGCGGTGGGCCTCCAGGTGCAGCCGGGGGGGCGTTGTGTCGACCACGACGCGGAGCTCGGGTTGGTCCCCACCGCGAGGAAACAACTCCCCGGCACGGTTCAACGTGCGGACGAGAAACCAGTATTGCCCGTCGCCGTGGCCGCGGAAGAGGAACCGCTGCTCACTCGGCTCGACCGCTTCGTAGAGTTGCCAGGTGGCCCCGAAGTCCGTGGATACGTAAAGACGAACCTCGACGGGTTCCTGGGCGGGATCCCGGGCACGTGCCACGTGGAAGGGGATCGCGAACGTTGACTGTCGGGTGGCGACCAGTTCGGCGGTGGCGTGGGCGGCGGCGGACCATACCGCCATCCCGCCCGCAAGGATCCACCCGATCCGCCATGCCCACCGCATTGCCCGACTCCTCGTCCGGCGACACACATACGACACACCTACCTAGTCCCCCGCTTCCCCTATCGGTTGCAGTGTTCGTGCCACTTGAGCAGGAGCGGCGAAGCGGCGCGATGCGGTATTTTCGGTAGTCTGGGGAAACGCTTGGTGGCCTTGCTGCTTTGCTACACCGAGCACAATCGCTCTGGTCGACGGCGCGATACCCGGCTATACTCCGCCGCCGCGATGGCCGCTCGGGCGGACGGGGCGGCCGGCATGTTTTCACCTACCCACGGCCGCTAATGTCGCGTAATCCCCCCGGACGAAAGCCGATGGTCCGTCGGCGCCGCCCTCGAGGCAGCGCCGCCCACCCGGCCCCTGCACGGGCGGTATGTTGGGGGGTGGTGCTGGCCCTCAGCGCGGTGCTCGTCGCGAGCGGGTGCGTGCAAAGGCGGATGACCATCCGCAGCAACCCGCCCGGGGCCTTGGTCTACGTCGACAACTACGAGATCGGCACCACGCCGGTCTCGACGAATTTCACCTACTACGGGACCCGCAAGATCCAGCTCGTCAGGGACGGCTACGAGACGCTTACCGAACATCGTACGATCCCGCCCCCCTGGTACCAGATTCCCCCCCTCGACTTCTTCACGGAGAATCTCATCCCCGGGACGCTCCGCGACCGCCGCACGCTGAACTACCAACTCGTGCCGAAGGCCGTGGTTCCCACCGAGCAGCTCCTCGGCCGCGGCGAAGAGCTCCGCAGCCAGACGCTGGCGACGGTTTCGGCGGTGGGAGCGCCCCCAGAGGGTATACCCATGGCCCCTTATCCCGGCGTTCCGCAGATGCCGGCACCCGCGTTGGACCAGCCCCTGGCGCCGCCTGACCAGGAGAACCTGGCTCCACCCTTGCAGCCGGTCCCGCCGGCCACGCCCACACCCCCGGCTCCCGAAACGCCTCCCTGGCGACAACCACCACCGGCGCAGCCGTCGTGGCAGCCGCCCGCGGGTTCCCCACCGCGTACAGCTCCCCCCGCCCCATCTGCCAGGGATGATTCCGGAGCCGACCCGGCATCCCCCTCCTGGTGGCCGAGTCCCGACGGCCGCGCGCCGATGACGCCGATCCCGTGAAGGACGGATCGGCGGTCACTCCATACGGGTGATCGTTGCCTCGGCAAAGGCATCGGTTCCCAGGGCCCCCCCCAGGTCGCGAGTTTTGCAGCCGTCGGCCAGGGCGCGATTGTACGCCGCCTTGATCCGCTCGGCAGCGGCGCGACAGCGCATGTCGCGGCGGGTGTCGGCAAGGTGATTGAGCATCATCACCGCCGACATGATCAGCGCCAGGGGATTCGCCACGCCGCGACCGGCGATGTCGGGGGCGGAACCGTGGACCGCCTCGAAGACGGCCAGCCCGTCGCCGATGTTGGCTCCCGGTACCACCCCCAGACCGCCGACCAAGCCCGCACAGAGGTCGCTGACGACGTCGCCGTAGAGGTTTTCCAAGAGGAGCACGTCGAAGTGCCCGGGCTCCTGGACGAGTTTCATGCACCCCGCGTCGATGATCGTCTCCTGGTAGGCGACCTGGGGGAATTCCGCCTCGTGGACGGCGCGGGCGCAGCGGAGGAAGAGGCCGTCGGTCATCTTCATGATGTTCGCCTTGTGGAAGACGGTCACCTTGCGGCGGTCGCGCTGCAGGGCGTAGTTGAAGGACCAGCGGGCGATCCGCGTGCAGGCCAGCTCCGTGGCCACTTTCATGCTCATGACCACGCCGTCGGTCACCTGGTTCTCCACGCCGCTGTAGAGCCCCTCGGTGTTCTCGCGGATGATCACCAGGTCGACGTCGGCGAAGCGGGTGGGGACGCCGTCGAGGCTCCGCACGGGGCGGACGGCGGCATAGAGGTTGAGGGATTTGCGGAGCTGGACGTTCACGGAGCTGAAGCCTTCGCCCACCGGCGTCGTACAGGGCCCCTTCAAGGCCACACCGTGGCGGCGGACGGCTTCGACCGTGCCGGCCGGGAGCACGTCCTCGCCCGCCTCCACGGCGGCGATGCCCGCCGCGTGCTCCATCCATGCCACCGGGGCCCCCGCGGCCGCCAGCACGCGCCGCGTGGCCGCCGTCACCTCGGGCCCGATCCCGTCGCCCGCGATCAGCACCGCCGCGTGTTCGTTCATCCTCGTTCCTCGATCCGACAAAGGGGCCGTCTCGGGTGCGTCCTGCTAGGACCGCGGTTCGCGGCTGTGCTCGACCTTGGCCCAGAAGGGGTGCTGGCGGTCGCCGCGCGTACGGACGTCCTCGAGGAGCACATCGAGGTCGGGCTCGATGAACGGTTCGCGGGAGTTCACGGTGCGGCCGTTGATCGTCACCGGGGAGCGCCGCTCGAAGTCGATCAGGCGGGGAGAGAGCCATACCGTGGTGCGGATGGCGCCGCTGGCGATGTTGACGCCGTTGTTGGCGGTCACTCGGGCACGAGTCGTGCTGCCGGTGGTATGGCGGGGCGGGGGCCAGTGGCGGGGATCGACGACCGTCCGCGGCGGCAGCCCGTCGATCTCCACCCACCAGAAAAAGTTGTCCCAGGGACGCATGGTGACGGCTTCGAAGCTCTGGGGGAAGGGCTCCCGCCGCTGGCGGCCCATCCAGTCGAAGATACGGATGATCTCGTCGGAGAAGTCCTCCTGGCCGCGGCCCTGGTAAACGACCACGCTGGCGGGAAAGCGGCGGCGGAGATAATGGTCGAGGTCGCGGGCGTTCTGCTTCAGCCATCCCGGGTCCATCTCCCCGCCGACCACGTAGAAGGGGAGGTTCTCGGCGTTGGTGCGGTACATGACCGTGTAGCGGTCGGAGCGCCCCGAGATCGGGATCACGCCGGCCCACAGGTCGGGATGGGCCAGACCGATGTCCCAGGCGGCGTCGCCGCCGGCGAAGTGCCCGGACAGGTAGACGCGTTCCGTATCGACGGAGAAGCGGCGGAAGGCGTCGTGGAGGCTGTTGAGCACGGCGGCGTGCTCCCGCGGCGAGTAGCGGTATTCACTTTGGTGCTCTACGGTCCATTGCGGGGCGAGGACGATGTACCCGAAACGCATCGCCTGGCCCCGCCGCCCCCGCGACCCCTCCGCCT
>SLBP01000039.1:0-35791 GCA_007126245.1 Planctomycetales bacterium | reverse complement strand
GGCGGAAATCTGGCTGCGCGCCATCGCCCGGTCGCGGCTCGTCCCGCTGCTCTTCGCGGCCGTTCTGCTCGCGGTTCTCTTGGTCGGCCACCTGCTGCTGGTACGGCGATCGCTTTTCCCGGAGGCGGCGACCGGCCGGCGCCAGTATACCGAAGCCCTGCTCACCGCCGCTTTCGGCCTGATTCTCACCACCGCCGCCGTGTACCTGGTCCACAACGCCGAAACCCGGTACCGGCGGGATGTCTTTTCCTTCCTGGCTCGCGAGCACGCGGGAAACATTGCCGAGACGATGCGCGAGATTCGCGAGCGCCTCGAGGCCCTGGGGCGCTTCTTCGAAGGGAGCGATTTCGTGGACCGCGACGAATTCCGCGTATTCGCGAATCCCCTTGGCATCGAGGGGCTTCCCTGTCGCTGGAAGTGGGTTCCCAGCGTGCCGGCCGAGGCGCTGAGGCCGTGGGAAGCGCGGGTCCGCCACGGGGGGCTGCATGGCTTTGTGGTCTTCGAAGAGGACTGCCGAGGCAACCGCGTGCCGGCCGCCGTGCGGGACCTCCATTATCCCATCCTCTACGCCGAGGCGCTCGACAATGACAGGAATATCCTGGGATTCGACCTCAGGTCGGACCCCATCCGGCGCGCGGCCCTGGAAGCGGCCAAGGCCAGCGGCCTGGTCACCGCCTCGGAACCCTATTGCTTGAAAAGAAACGGCCGTTCGCCGGCGATCCTTGTGTGCCGTCCCGTTGCGGCCACCGGCACGGGGCCGGTGCCCCAGGAAGGTTTTGCGGTGGCCGTGGTCCCCTTCGCGTCCCTCGCCCGTCAGGCAGAGCGGCACGTGGACAGCGACCATGTAGGCATGGCGGTGCGGTTGTACCAGTTGGATGCGGGCAGGCCACCTCGGCTCCTGGCCTCCACGGCCGCGGGCGACGACCCCGGCTGCCGGGAGGACGTCGGCCCGTTTGCCCGGCCCGCTGCCATCCTCCCGCTATTCGCTTTCGGGAAGACGTATGCCGTGGCGGCCTATCCGGACCCGGCCTTCGTGGCAGCCCACCCGATCTGGGGCGGAGCGGCCACGGGGGCGGCAGGCATCCTGCTGACGAGTATGCTCGCCGTTCTCGTGGGGGTATTCAGTAACCGTCGAGCGGCTTTAGAACGCGAAGTCCGCGCCCGCACGGCCGCTCTGCAGCGCAGCGAGGCCAGCCTCGCCAAAGCCCAGGAGGTGGCGCAGATGGGGAGCTGGGAGCGAGGACTGGCACCGGGGACGGCAGCCTGGTCGGTTGGGCTCTTCCGGCTCACGGGGTTCGATGCTGCCGCGGGGCCGCCCTCGCTGGCCGCCTTTCTCGCCTGGGTGCATCCCAAAGACCGCAAGGCCGTAACGGAGACCTTTAACTGCGTCAAAGAGACGGGATCTCCAGCGACCTGCGAATTCCGCAGCAATCCCATGGGGGGACCTGTCCGGCACTTCTTCTCCAACACGGAGGCGACGTTCCACGCCGACGGGCGCATTGCCGGCCTCAGGGGAACCGTGCAGGAGATCACGCGCCGCAAACAGGCCGAAGAAGCGCTGCGCAGCTACACGAGGGCCCTCGAAGGGGCCAATCGCGCCCTGGAAGACCTGAACCGCAAGGCCGAGGCCGCCACACGCGCCAAGAGCGAGCTGCTCGCCAACGTCAGCCACGAGATCCGCACGCCCATGACGGCCATTCTCGGATATGCTGAGATCCTCGCGGGCAGTCTCGAGAACGACGAAAACCTGGAGGCGGTCGAGATCATCCGGAAGAACGGCGGCTATCTCCTGCGGATCATCGACGACATCCTCGATCTCTCCAGGATCGAGGCGGGGCAGTTGGACCTCGAACGCGTCGTCTGCTCGCCGCGGGACGTCGTCGAGGAGGTGGGGACGCTGATGCGGGTGCGGGCCGACGCCAAAGGAATACCCCTGGAGCTCGAGTATCGGGATCCGATTGCCGAGCGGGTCTTCACCGATCCCACCCGCCTGCGCCAGGTCCTCATGAACCTCGTGGGCAACGCCGTCAAGTTCACGGAGACGGGCGGCGTGCGGGTGACCACGGAAACGATCAAGGCGCAGGGCCCCCAGACCGTGTTGCAGTTCCAGGTATCCGATACCGGGATCGGTATGACCGCCGAGCAGATCGGCAGGCTCTTCCAGCCCTTCCAGCAGCTCGACGCCTCGACAAGCCGCCGCTTCGGCGGCACGGGGCTGGGATTGGCGATCAGCAAGCGCCTGGCGACCATGCTCGGCGGCGACATCACGGTCCGCAGCACGCCGGGCGCAGGGAGCACCTTCTGCTTGAAGGTCTCCGCCGATATCCCACAAGGGCCAGAAGTTCGGGAATCGCCGCCATACCCCGCCCCGGCCGATCCGGCTCCTGCCGGGGATAAACCGGCCGCCGCAACGGCCGCTCTCGACTGCCGCGTCCTCCTCGCCGAGGACGGACCGGATAACCAGCGCCTCATCGCCTTCCTCCTCAGGAAGGCGGGTGCCGATGTGACCATTGCTCAGGACGGGTGCGAGGTTACCGAGCTCCTCCTCTCGGGCCGCCGCGATAGTCGTGGAGGAGAGGGCGATTCCGCAGAGCCGTTCGACGTGATCCTCATGGATATGCAGATGCCGGTCATGGACGGCTACGAGGCCACGCGACGAATCCGCCGGGCGGGCTGGCAGGGCCCGGTCATCGCCCTCACGGCCCACGCCATGGGGGGCGATCGACAGAAGTGCCTGGCCGCGGGCTGCGACGACTACGCCACCAAGCCCATCAACCGGCAGATACTCATCGCCCTGGTTTCCCGCTGGGCCACCCGCGGCAAGCGCAGGACGGAGAAAGCGGCAGCGGGCACGGCAGCAAACGCCACCGAGCAGGGCGGTTAGCCTACGATTCGCCGCCAGGGTTGGCGCGTTGGAGGGTAACCGTTCACGGGCCGGCCGGGGACTGGTCCAGTTTTCGGCCAATAGACCCTCTCTTCAGCGACCGCCGATGCCCGAAAAATGGTCCCGTCCCCTTACCCTGCCGCGGCGTACCGGGCGAAGGGACAGTCCCATTGGCGTTATCCACGAGGAATACTCTCTATGGCCGCGAAAATCGGGACGGTCGCCCGTGAACGGTTACCGTTGGAGGCGGCAAGGGCGTCGTGTGTGCCTGTGCAGGGCCATGGCTCTCGTGGCCTGGACTCCCCGTCGTCGGTGCGGGGCCGGCGTCGGGGCATCACGGAATATCGCTCTGCCCGGGATCCCAGACGATCTCCGCGACCAGAGGGCGATGATCCGACCCCACGTCCTCCTCGACCCAAGCCCGCACCGCGCGCCAATGCTCGTCGACGAGGATGTGGTCGATCCGCGTTCCGTGCACCTGCCACCGCACCTTCGTGCGTTTTGTGAAACCCGGACCCGAACCTGCCGTGGAAAAGGCGTCGGTGTAGGGTGTCCAGAATTTCCGGAATATGCGGCTATTGGTGGTCAGGTTGAAGTCCCCGCCGAGCAGCAGCGGCAGCTCCTGCTCGGCCAACCGCTCGCTGACGACACGGGAGCCTCGGCGCCGTGCAGCGATGGAACGCTCGAGGGACCCCACCCCGTTCAGGTCGAGAAGGGTTGTTGGATCGATGACCGCCTCCAATCCCTGTCGCGGCGACGGTAAGTAAAGGCTGGCAACCGCGATTTCTGCGAACGGCGCCCGCACCGTCGTCAATAGGCCGTGCTCGGCGAACGGTTCGTCGTGCCGCGGCGCGCCGGCGGCCACGGCGACAATCGGCCAGCGGGAAGCGATTGCCAGCTCGCCGCGGTGACGCACCTGCCAGCCATCCGGCCAGTCCCAGCGGCGGTTCGCCGATTGCAGAAGCACGACGTCGGCCCCAACGCGCTCGACGAGCTCCCGCAGCCGCGCCGGCCGAACGCTCGCTCGTTGGGCATTGAGAGTAAGGACGGTCACTCGCGCGTCATTTTCGAACGGGGTAGCATACCATGGCACGCAACGATCGAGCAGCGGTCCCAGGGCCACGGCGGCGGAGATCGTCAGCGGCCAAAGGAGCGACCTTCGCCAAGGGGACGCCAACGCCGCGGGCACGAGGAATACGAGCGGCAGCGGGTAGTAATGCCGCGGTCCGTAGAGGAGCACCGTCGCCAGCCAGGCGCGGTCGCCGCCAAGCTCCATGATCGCCCATAGGGCCAGCACCGCCCCAAGGTATCCCCAGAGCGCGGCGGCAACAAGCCACCGTGCCGCTGTTCGCCACGGAGACGGCTGCTCCCTACCCGCATTCCGCGAAAGCCGTGCTGCTGAGCGGTTTGGAACAAGCATTGCTGAGGGGATCGCCATCGCGGCCGCATGGTCTGAGTGGAAGAATCGGTCCATCCATCTTACGCACGGGGGGCCACGGGTGAACCGTCGCCCCACTCCGGGGTGAAACGCCCTCAGTGCCTGCTGCGCCAGCCAAAGCCGCCCGCGCGACAGTTTGTCGGATGCCGCAGCCACCACCGGCGGCGGCCTCCATGGTGCCCGATCGGGGCCGCCGCAATTCCCTGGCCGTATTGCGGTTGCCGCAGCTCGACGGCGTCGCGGCCGGCTGCTACGATGCAGTCCGCCTCAGGCCCGCAGCCCTCAGGAGATCCCTTCGTCGGCGATCCCGTACGTGACGAACCGATAGGCGGGACGACCCGCATCGCAGGGCACTTGGAGAACCGCCATGGAAACGCTGATCTTGGCTCTGTTCATGCTGGTTGGGGCCAACGCCTCGGTTGCCCCGGTCGTTGAGGTCGAGGAGGACGTCTATTCCTACGATGCCTGGCGGGAGTACAAGCGCGAGCTCACCGGCCGCGAATGGGACTACGACTTCCGGCGGCTGTTCTATACCTGGACCGAAGATATCACCGGCGGCGAGTTCCACGAGTGGGTGGAAATCGCCAGCCGCGACCAGACCGCCGGCTGGATCATGCCCCTCGACCTGTGGGTCGATGCGCGCGGCGACGTCCATCTCCTCTGGACAGAGCGGGCCATCGATACCCGCCTCCGCGAGCGTTTCTTCCCCGGAGAACGGCAGAGCCACGCGCTGAACTACGCCGTGCTCCGCCAGGGCGCCGTGGCCCTCCGCCGCACGCTGGCGATCGCGGAGGAGGGCGTTTCCGAAGAGATCCCGCAGTTCGGCCGCTTCCAGGTCACGCCCGAGGAGAGGCTCTTCGTCTGCTTCTTCGTCCGCGGCCGCGATGCCGCAGGGGCGAGAGTGGCCGAGAACCGCGTGCTCGAGATCCGCGACGGCGGCGAGGTGGGCGAGGCGGTCCGGTTGCCGCTCGAGCACCCCATGAGCTCGTTCTTCACGGCCACCACCCGCGGCGGCTCGCCCCCCTCGCACACGCTGGAGATGCTCGGCACCCGCGCGGACGGCGCCCGGACGATCAGCTACGCCCGGGTCCGCCTCTGGTAGCATTCATGAGACCACGGACCACGAACAGACAAACCACGGATAATCCGAATAGCACGAAGCAAGTAGAACCGAAGAGAGCGGCAAGACGCAAGGCGGAGAGGTCAACTTCCCTCCTCTCCTCGGGGTGGGAACCCTTCCTGTGAATCGTTCACGCTTCGGGCCGCAGCGCACTACACCGCGCGCGGGTGCCGGCCGCGCGCGACGCACCATCGACGACCCCACCAACGACCATGCGGAGGACTTCCCATGACGAGCCGAGTCGATCGCCGCCGTTTTCTCACCCGTTCGGCACTGGTTGCCGCCTGTCTCGCAGGCCGCGGCCCCGCCGGATGGGCCCGGGCGGCCGTGGCGGCTGCCGACCGCGAGGCGATGCGGATTCAACCCTGGACCGAGGATCCCTTCTACTGGCAGTACAAGGGCCGCCCGGTGCTGCTCCTCGGCGGCAGCGATCAGGACAATCTCTTCAACCACCCGGACCTTCCGCCCGACGGCCTGGAGGCGCAGCTCGACCTGCTGGCCTCCGTGGGAGGCAACTGCGTCCGCAACACCATGAGCAGCCGCGATGCGGGCAATGTCTTTCCCTTCGCCCGCCGCGACGACGGCCACTACGACCTGGACCGCTGGAACGACGCCTACTGGCAGCGGCTCGATCGCCTGCTGGCGCTGGCCGAAGCCCGGGACATCATCGTGCAGATCGAGCTCTGGGACCCGCACGACTACTACCGCGACATTGCCGAGCAAGGGGGCTGGTCGCGGCACCCCTTCAACCCGCGGAACAACGTCAACTACACCTCCGACGAGTCGGGGCTCATCGAGGAGGTCGACTGGTCGGCCGTCCACGATCCGGAGCTGGACCACCCCTTCTTCCAGACTGCGCCGGCCGAGCGCGACCTGGCGCTCGTCCGCGGCTACCAGGAGCGGTTTGTCGACAAGGTGCTCGAGGTCTCCTTCCCGTACCCGAACGTCCTTTACTGCGTGAGCAACGAGTCGAACGATTCGCTCCACTGGAGCGACTACTGGGCGGCGCACCTCCGCCGCCGCGCGGAGGAGGCGGGAACGGAAATCGAGGTGGGCGAGATGCGGTTCCCCAACGACCCCCGCCACGGCGACTTCGAGCATCTCATCGAGAGGCCCGAGCTGTACGCCTTCCTCGACGTGGGCCAGCTCAACCGCCCGGTGCAGCAGCGGCACTGGGGCAACCTCCAGTACCTCCGCGGCCGGCTGGCCGAGCAGCCCCGCCCGATCAACAACACGAAGATCTACGGCGGGGACGAGGTGGGCTGGACGGGCGGCTACCGCACCGGGGAGGAATGCTTCTGGCGCAACGTCCTCGGCGGCGCCGCCTCGGCGCGCTTCCACCGCCCGCCGGCGGGCCGGGGCCTCAGCGCGCCGGCCCAGGCCCACCTGCGCAGCGCCCGCATGATTGCCGAGCGCATGGACTTCTTCGCCGCCGAGCCGCGGCTCGACCTCCTCTCCGACCGCGCCGCGAACGAAGCCTACCTCCGCTGCGTTCCCGGACGGCAGTATGCGCTGTACTTCCCCGACGGCGGCGAAGTCCGCATCGACCTCAGTGGCGCAGCGGGCGCCCTCTCGGCCCGGTGGCTCGAGATCCCCACCAGCCGCTGGCGCGAACCATTCCGGCTCCCCGCCGAGCCACGTGTGCCCCTCCAGGCGCCGGGCGGAGGGCACTGGGCGCTGCTGATCCTCGCCGGCAGCGACTGAGGACCTCGGAACGCCGCGGCGTCAGCCATACTGCCAGGGCAGCGGCAGGCGGCGGAGCCCGCCAAGGAGCTGATCCTCGCCATCGAGAATCTCCAGGGCAACTCGGAGCGCCCAGAGGGGATGGTCGCCGATCCGATCCACGCGGAGCTTGGCAAGGTCCTTGCAGGTGCACACCAGGGCCTCGGCGGAGTGTTCCCGGCCCCAGTCGGCCAGGGCGGCGAGGTCCTCGCGGCGGTAGGGATGATGATCGGGGAAAGCGCGGAAGGCAACGGGTTCCAGCCCGCAGGCCGCAAGGCTGTGACGGAAGCCTGCCGGGTTCCCCAGGCCGCAGAAGGCGGCCACCGGCTGTCCCGAGAGGGCCGCCACAGGCGATTCGTCGCCGCCGTCGTTGACCAGGGCAACCGGCGCATGGCAGCATTCCACCCAACCGGCTCGCCGGGCGTGGGCCAAGGCGGTGCGGCGGATGTCCGCACGGCGGTCGGCAGCGGCCATGTCGGCACGGGAGAGGACCAACAGGTCGGCCCGCTGCAGTCCCGAGACCGGTTCGCGGAGGGTGCCCCGGGGGAAGACACGGCCGAAGCCGAAGGGTTCGACCGCGTCGAGCACCACGATGTCCAGGTCGCGGGCGATCCGCCGGTGCTGGAAGGCATCGTCCAAGAGGATGACCTGAGAGTGGAACTGCTCGATGGCCCGTTCCGCGGCGGCAACGCGGTCCGGGTCCTGCAGTTGAGGAACGTCGGGGAGCCTCCGCGCCAGTTCGAGAGCCTCGTCGTTCCGCGTACCGGCTGCGGCCCCATATCCGCGGCTGACGACCGCCACGCCGATTCCGTGGCGGCGGAATTCGCGGGCGATCCACTCGACGAGCGGCGTCTTGCCGGTGCCGCCCAGGGTGAGGTTTCCCACGCTGACCACGGGAACAGGAACGCGGTGCATGGTGGCCCAGCCCCGGTCGAAGCGGCGATTCCGCCAGCGCACGGCCGCCGCATAGGGGACCTCCGCCACTGCCAGCGCGCCGCGAAGCAGCGCTGCCGCCAGTCCGGGACGCCGGCCGCTGACCAGCTCGTAGTATGCCTCCGCCGCCGGCAGCATCTGCGACACTCCCTTGTCCGCACGAAAAAGCGCTTCGGTTCCTCCGCAAGCAGGCCGCCCCCCGTAACTGAACCCGCAAGAGTTCAGTCCGTGCCCATAGATCACCAAAGTTCAGTGCCCACAGATCGAGTAACCGTTCACCGGCTGGCCGGGGACGGGTCCATTTTTCGGCCAACAGACCCTTACTTTAGCGACCGACGATGCCCGAAAAATGGACCTGTCCCCTAACTTTACCCGACAACCCCCTTACCGCCGCGCCGGCCGAAGGGGACAGTCCCATTCTCGCGGCCGAATAGCGTTATCCACGAGGAATACCTTCTACGGCCGCGAAAATCGGGACAGTCCCCCGTGAACGGTTACCAGACCGATGCGGCTGAATTCTGGCGAATTCAGCTACAATGCTGCGAGTTCAGCCACGGTGTGCTGGTTCGCCCTAACCGGCGGCATTGGCTGCCAGCCCGCGGGCAACGCGGGCCTTGAAGTCGTCGATCTCTTCGTTGTGCATGAAGCCCACGATCAGGACGTCGACACACCCCAGTCCCAAGGTGTAGCGGACCGATTCCTCGCACTTCTCGCTGTCTGCGGAGAAGGCCCCCTCGCCGATGATCTTCATGCCGATGACCCCTTTACCCGCCTCGTGGATCTGCTCCAGGACGGGGGCCACCTCCTCGGGCGGACCATCCATCTTCTCGCCGAACGGGTTGATGCGGGCGTGAACGATGTCGACCCAGGGATCCTCGGCAGCGGCCTTGAGGGCGGCGAGCGAGTGGCAGGAGACGCCGTGCGCGCGGATCAACCCCTCTTCGCGGCACTTTTCCAGGAGATCCATCTGCTTGCGCATCGAGTCGGTCCAATCGGCGTCCGTCATGCAGTGGATCTGTACGATATCGATGTAGTCGGTCTGCAACTCGTCGAGAAACCGCTTGACGCCTACGTCGGCATCGTCGCGGTGCGGCTCGGGCAGCCCGCCCGGCCGGAACCAGAGTTTGCTGACCAGGTAGTAACTCTCGCGAGGCTCGTCCCCTAGAACGCGGGCGAGGTACTCGTGGCTGCCGTAGAGGTCGGCCAGGTCGAAGAGCCGCACACCGGAATCGTAGGCGTAGCGAATCACTTCCTCGAAAACCTCGCGGCCCATCCGCGTCTGCGCCGAGACGCGGTTGCCGGCGCGGACACCGGTCCCCATGCCGATGCGGGGGACGTGCAGCCTGCCCAGCGGAACCAGCCCCGCGGGATCCGCCGGGGCCGCCACTGCCGCTCCCATGCGGGTAGCCGCCACGGCACCTGCGGTGCCGGCCACGGCTGTGGATAGAAAGGCGCGTCGGTCGAGTCTCATGGCCATCGTTCTCCTCGATCCTGTGTCGGTCGCGTGAATTATCAGCCTCGGGACGTGCGCTGCAGCGCGTTGGACGCACCACCCGATGTGGGGCTATTCCATCCTCGTATCCATCATAAGTTGCAATGGTCGCACGGGCAACTGCACGAAGTGGAGAGCCCCGCCGGGCCCCGCGTGGGCCACGTTCGAGAAAAGGGGCATGCGCGCGGTGGTCACCGCGAAAAAGAGTGAAAGCCGCCGGCCGAAACGACCGGCGGCTTCCACCAACAAACACCCACCAAGGCCCCCACGACGCAACCGGCGGTCCCACAGGGCGGGAGGAAGATTTGCGGAACCGGGCAACGCCACAGGGACAGCGGATGTGTGCCTAAGATGGCCGCTCTTGGAAACGGAGCCGACACAGCCGGATCAGACCGACTTCGCTCCACGAAGACAACGCAAGTTGGGCTGGAACCCCCTCCCATCCGGATGATTACTGTAGGACAACCCGAGGAAATGATTCTGCCGGCGGATGGCCCTACGAAATGGATTGCCGCCCTCTCGTAATGAAACACCGCTGGCAAACAAAGGTTTCGCTACGGGGCGGTAAATCGCGGCTCCCAAAGCTGCGGGCGCCGGGTACAAGCCGCCTGTCCGGCGGAGACATGACGCCGCGGTGGGGGGCATCACGGTGCCGCAGCGGGGTTTCCTGGGCTGCACCCCGTAGAACAAGCTGCCAACCGCCTTGATCCGCTTCGAGCGTCGTGCCGCACAGGATTCCGTGGCGGCTGGGGCGCCTCATGGCGACCGAAACGCCTCGGGCGCGCCGCTGGCCACTACAATCCCATGCCCATGAAGCCGCCGCGGCGGTCGCTCTCTTCTTCAAGCTGGGCAATGCGGCGGAGGGCGGCAGCCAGGTCGCCCGCCTCGATGTAGCGGTCGAACTCCACCATCACCGCCTGGCGGACGGTCTCGTGAAACCAGGCCACGATCGGCTCGGTGAGCCAGTCGCAGGTCTCCGAGACCAACTCGACCTCGAGGTCGCTTCCCACCGTCTTCGTGTCGTTGCCGTCCGTGAGCACCGTACCTTGGAAGCGAAACTCGAGCCGGCCGACATCGTCACGATTCGTCAGCCGGTAGGTGCAGCGGGCATTGTGCAGGAAGTAGGAGTTGTGGACGCCGTGCTTGGCCAACGCCTCCTTGACCCGTTCGCAGAGGGCGCGGTACTCGGGCGAGGCATCCAGAGGAATGTCGATGCGGCCGACAGTCCGTAAGGGGGCACAATCGAAGGTGATCTCCACGGCCTGGCTCATGGGCTGCGGCCTCTCGGTAACGTACTCCAAAGCAAAAAGCTAGACGGCCGGCCCTCGGGGGCCGACCGCCATTGTAGCCCACGAAACACGCTGCTGAAAAGGATTGCCCGAGGCAACTTTCCGGCCAGGCTCCCCGGCCCGACTTAACTCCCCTGAATGCTCGCCTGCGCGGCGGCCAGGCGGGCGATGGGGACGCGGTAGGGAGAGCAGCTCACGTAGTCGAGCCCATTGCGGAAGCAGAATTCCACCGAAGCCGGGTCACCCCCCTGCTCGCCACAGATGCCGATCTTCAGCTTCGGGCGGGCGTTGCGCCCCTTCTCGACGGCCATCTCGATGAGCTGCCCGATTCCCTCCTGGTCGATCGACTGGAAGGGGTCGACCTCGAGCAATCCGCGGTCGAGGTACTCGGGGAGGAAGCCACCGCTGTCATCGCGGGAGAATCCGAAGCCCATTTGGGTGAGGTCGTTGGTGCCGAAGGAGAAGAACTCGGCGGTCTTCGCCATACGATCGGCCAGCAGGCAGGCCCGCGGGATCTCGATCATCGTCCCGTAGAGGCAGGGGACGTCAACGCCGGTGGCCTCCTTCACCTCAACCGCCACGCGGTCGACGATCGGCTTGACGGCGTCCAGCTCGGCCACGTCGCAGGTTACGGGGACCATGATCTCCGGCTTGGGCGACTTGCCGGCCTGGATCAGCTCCGCGGCCGCCTGGTAGATGGCGCGGATCTGCATCTCGGTGATTTCCGGGTAGGTGATTCCCAGGCGCACACCGCGGTGACCCATCATCGGGTTCGTTTCGTGGAGCTCCTGTCCCCGCTTGACGACGTCCTCAACCGTAATTCCCAAGGCTTTGGCCACTTCGGCCTGGGCCTTCTCGCTTTGGGGGACGAACTCGTGCAGCGGCGGGTCCAAGAGGCGGATGGTCACCGGCAGGCCGTCCATCGCCTCGAGGGTCGCCTTGATGTCGCGCGTCACGAACACGGCCAGTTCGTCCACGGCCTGCTTCCGCTCCTCGGCGGAGCCGGAGAGGATCATCTTTCGCAGCACGAACAGGGGCTCATCCGCCCCGGCACCGTAGAACATGTGCTCCGTGCGGAAGAGCCCGATCCCCTCGGCACCGAACTCACGGGCCAGGCCGGCGTCTTCGGGGGTGTCGGCATTGGTGCGCACGCCCATGGTCCGCTTGGCATCGACCAGCTTCATGAAGTCCTGGAAGCGGGGATTCTCCGTAGCGTCGATCATCGACAACTGGCCCTCGTAGACCAGTCCGCGGGTGCCGTTGAGGGTGACGACGTCGCCTTCCTTGTAGGTTCTTCCGTCGATGGACATCGTCTTGGCCGCCAGGTTGAGCTTGAGCATGCCGGCGCCCACGATGCAGCACTTACCCCACCCGCGGGCCACGAGGGCGGCGTGGCTGGTCATGCCGCCCCGCGCCGTGAGGATACCGAGCGCAGCCCGCATGCCGTCGATGTCCTCGGGGTTGGTCTCCTCGCGGACGAGGATCACCGTCTCGCCCCGCTTGGCCCAAGCCACGGCGTCGTTGGCCGTGAAGACGATCTTGCCGCAGGCGCCGCCGGGCCCGGCCGGCAGGCCGCGGGCGATGGCCTCTACCTTGGCCTCGGCGTCGGGATCGACCAGCGGGTGAAGGAGCTCGTCGAGCTGCGCCGGGCGGAGCCGCATGACCACGGTGGTCTCGTCGATAAGCCCTTCGGCGAGCATGTCCATGGCGGTGTTCAGGGCCGCCGTCCCCGTCCGCTTGCCCACGCGGCACTGGAGCATGTAGAGCTTACCCTCCTGGATGGTAAACTCGATGTCCTGCATGTCCTTGTAGTGCTCCTCGAGCTTGGTGCGGATGTCGAAGAGCTCCTTGTAGAGCTTCGGGTAGTCCTCTTCCAGCGAGGCGAGATGGCGGTTCTGGTCGTTCTTGGTCTCGTTGTTCAGCGGGTTGGGGGTGCGGATGCCCGCCACCACGTCCTCGCCCTGGGCGTCGACCAGCCACTCGCCGTAGAATTTGTTCTCGCCGGTAGCGGGGTTGCGGCTGAAGGCGACCCCCGTCGCCGAGTTCTTCCCCATGTTGCCGAAGACCATGCTCTGCACGTTGCAGGCGGTGCCCCACTCGTGCGGGATCCCTTCGATCTTGCGGTAGGAGACCGCGCGGCGGCCGTTCCAGCTCTTGAATACCGCGGTGATCGCACCCCAAAGCTGCTCATGCGGGTCGTCGGGGAAGTCGCGTCCGAGGACCTCTTTGACCTTCGCCTTGTACTGCTCGCAGAGGGTTTTGAGGTCCTCGCCCGTCAGCTCCGTGTCCGTCGTGTACCCCTTGGCCTCCTTCATCGCCTCCATGAGGTGCTCGAGCTGGACGCGGACGCCCTTCCCCTCCTCGGGAAGGATGTCTTCGGCCTTCTCCATCACCACGTCCGAATACATGGTGATCAGACGGCGGTAGGCGTCGTAGACGAAGCGCTCGTTGCCCGACTTCTTGATCAGCCCGGGGATCGTCTGCGGCGACAGGCCCACGTTGAGCACCGTTTCCATCATTCCCGGCATAGAGCTGCGGGCGCCGCTGCGGGCGGAGACGAGGAGGGGGTTCTTCGGATCGCCGAACTTCATCCCCATCGCCTCTTCCGTCTTGCGAAGGGCTTCCTCGACCTGGGCCTTGACCTCTTTGGGGAGCGTCCAGTTGTTCTTGAAGTACTCGTTGCAGACGTCGGTGGTGATCGTGAAGCCGGCAGGGACGGGGAGGCCCAGACTGGCCATCTCCGCCAGGTTGGCTCCCTTGCCGCCGAGCGTATTCTTCATCGACTGGTCGCCTTCGGTCCCCTGGGGGCCAAAGAAGTAGACGTACTTGGTTGCCGCTGCGGTTGCCATGGTTTGTTCCTTCAAATGCGTTGAGTAGAAATCGGCTGTCCGGTCGATTATGGCTCAGGCGGCACGTGGCTCGCCGCTCTCGTAGGAGTCTCGCGCGGGGGGCAGCCTGCCCATCGGTTGCCTCACGTGGCGGGGGGTGGTTGGGCCCGTCGCGAGCCAGACGGCAATGGCTCGTCCCTCAGGCCGACAGGCTCCTCTCCGGCCGAAGATTGAAATGACGCAATCTATCAGCCGCCCCGGCTCCCGTCAATGAGGCCGCCCTAGCGGGCTGATTTAAATAACTCACAGGTGGCAATTTCCGCCCGCCGCAGCGACCGATTCCCGAGCCACATGCCGGGTGGGCGGCGTAACCGGGCGGGGGAGTCGGGCGCGCCGTGGATCGCTTGGAAGGCCTCGATTCGATCGTCGAGGCGGCAGCCGCTCGGTCGGTCGCCTCCGAACGGCTATCGTCACCAGCGCTCCAGGTCCTCGATTTGCCAGGTTTCCTTCTGCGCGGCCTCGCAACTGCCCGGGGTGGCGAGGACAGCCAGCGTCAGTTCGCCGGATTCGGGGGCGATGGCCTCGAAGGCCACCATGGAGGTTCCCGGATTGGGGGAGTCCCATTCATTGGGCGGGGTGGCCGTGTCGATGATCTGCCAAGCCGCCGCCTGGGGGACCAGGATGGCGAGGCGTAGCCGTGCGTCGCCTTGTTCGAGATCGATTCCGGCCTCTCCGGCTTCGGTGGGTGTGCCGGGGGTGATCATCCCCCAACGGACGCGGCTACCCGGTTCCAGGCCCGTCAGGTGGTCCTGGATCAGCACCTCCCGCGACGGCAGCAGGGCCACGCCGCGGCGGGCCGACCCGGCCTGCCCCTCGTAGACCGCGCTCATGTCCACGATCGAGTGGGGGAAGTCCGGATCGTCGGAGAATTGCACGATCGGGGCGTGCGCCGCGGCCCGCTGAAGCTGCCCGTCGATCACGAGGGTGTTGTGCCCGTGGTTGTTCTGGCGAAAGATTCTCCAGCGGTCGGAGTCCTGGGCCGAGCTCCATAGGTTCATCCCCCGCGACTCGATGCGGTGGTAGCCCTCGGCACCCAGGTCCATGCCCCACCGCACCCCGTCGCTGTCGAGAACGAAGGATCCGATGTCCATCTGCCCATGCGGGCCGGAGGGGGAACCGGCCTTCAGGCCGACATACGTCGCTGCCGGGTCGGTCCAACTGCTGCGGTGTATGGCGATCGGTGTGCGGCACTCGCTCTGCCAGTGCAGCGGCATTTCCACGGTCGCCTCCTCGGTCCCGTCCTCCATCCACAGGAGCGCCAGGGGAAGGAGCCGCCCGCCGCCGCCGGAGGCGGTGCCGCGGCTGATGCGGCTCACGGTCGCCCGGATGCGCTCCGCCTCGCCCAGGAGCCAGTCGGGCCGCTGGAAGCGGGCGGCGAACCAATAGAGCGTCGCTTCGGGGCCGCGGTTCGCTCCGCCGTCGGCGTAGTTGAAGTACAGCCCCGATGGACCCGTGGCCAGGCTCGGGTACTGACCGGTCTGGTCGAAGCCCGGCGCTTTGCTCAGGCCGAAATCGCTCCCCAGGACGCTCTCCAGCACACCGATCAGGAGGACGTTGAAGCTCGTGCCGTAGGACCAGTATCCCGGGCCCTCGGGATAGCTCCCCTTGGGAGCGTAGACGGCCATCGAGTAGGTGACGTTCTCCAGGGCGCTGTGAACCGTTTGGGCCGCTAGATCCGGGTGGTCCTCCATGACCGCCAAAGCGCCGGCGGTCAGGCCTGCATGGCACACCTGACCCCAGTTGTTCCGCGCGCGCACCCACCCGCGGTGTTCCGTCTCGAACGGCAACGCAACCCCCTTCTCGACGATTGCCCGGCGGATCTCCGCGCGGGTCGATTCGTCGAGCTGATCGTACAGCCAGTCGTAGCCGATCGCCAAGGCGAAGGTCATCTCTGCCACGTCGAGGAAATGGCTGGGATTCCAGTCGCTGAACCTGGCCGCCGCGAGCATCTCCTGCCGGGCGCGCTCGGCGAATTCGGTGTCCTCGGTGAGGTGATAGGCCATCGCCAGGGTGACGACCCGCTTCACGGCGCGGCGCGATTCCCCCAAGAGCCGCCGCCCCTGCAGTCTCCGCTCGATCGGGTCCACGTCACGCAGCAATCGTGCCTCGCGGATCACACCGTCGGCCAGGGCGCGGCGCAGGGGGTCGGCGTCCAGCGAACGCCGCAGTTCCGCCAATCCGCCCGCCGAGGTCAAGAGGCGCGGCCGCTGCAGTTCGGCCCGGTCCATCCACTGGCGGACCTCGTCCAGCGAGATCGCCGGCGGGTAGTCGAAGTCCGTTTCGGCGACGGCGGTCCGGGAACTGCCGCCGATCAGGACGATGGTCAGAAGGAGGGCGAGCGTTGGCGGGACGGTGGGGAGCCGAGTCATCGTTTCACCTCGCAAGTCAGCAGATCGGGTCGTGACGGTAGCCGAGGGGGCTCGTGTTTCTCTGCGGGTCCAGGATAACCCCTCCACACTCACCTTGCAGCATGGCGACCGGCGAGAATCCCTCTTCTTCCCGTACCGAGACTTCCGCCCTCTTCGGCCGAACCTTCCCCGGCGGAGATCGGAAGTGTCTGGGCACAATCCCGCTCACCTTCGAACTGCCCTTGGGAGGGGTGTCGTTCTCCTCGTCGGTTGCCGCTATAATTCAGCGCTTTGACCTGCGATTGCCGGCGGAAGAGGAGCTCGGGCGGAGGTGCCGCCCCCCGAACTGCTGTCGGGATCGGCGGTTTTCCTAATATCCATTGAATCTTCCCTTACATTGTCCGCGCCTCGATGACCACCTCCAACCCCCCCCGCACGATGTTCGAGAAGATCTGGGACGACCACGTCGTCCATGCCGAAGACGGCAAGCAGACCATTCTCTACATCGACCTGCAACTCGTTCACGAGGTCACCAGCCCGCAGGCCTTCGAGGGGCTCCGCCTGGCCGGACGCAAGGTCCGCCGGCCGGAGCGTACAGTGGCCACGCCCGACCACAACGTCCCCACGACCGATCGCTCCCTCCCCATCCTCGATCCCGTCTCCAAGACGCAGATCGATACGCTGCGGGAGAACTGCCGCCAGTTCGGCATCCGCCTCTACGACCTCGGCGATCGCAAGCAGGGGATCGTGCACGTCATCGGCCCGGAACTGGGCCTGACCCAGCCGGGTATGACCATCGTCTGCGGCGACAGCCACACCGCCACCCATGGGGCCTTCGGTGCCCTGGCTTTCGGCATCGGCACCAGCGAGGTCGAGCACGTGCTGGCCACGCAGACGCTCCTGCAGTACAGGCCGAAAACGCTGGAGGTTCGCGTCGACGGCCGGCTCTCCGCCGGCGTGACGGCGAAGGACCTCATCCTCTACGTCATTGGCCGCCTCACCACCCAGGGCGGCACCGGCTACTGCATCGAATACACCGGCGAGGCCATCCGCGCTCTCTCGATGGAAGAGCGGATGACCGTCTGCAACATGTCCATCGAGGCGGGGGCCCGCGCGGGCCTGATCGCCCCGGACCGGACCACTTACGACTACCTCCGGGGCCGCGAGTTCGCCCCGCAGGACTTCGATGCCGCCGTGGCCCGTTGGGAGAAGCTCCCCAGCGACCCTGGGGCCGCGTACGACCGCGTCGAGGTCTTCCGTGCCGACGAGATCGAGCCCCAGGTGACCTGGGGAACCAACCCCGGTCAGGTGGTCGGCGTCGGTGCCGCGGTCCCCGATCCCGACTTCCTCCCGGACCCTACCGACCGCAAGGCAGCCGCCGAGGCACTGGCCTACATGGGGCTGTCCGCCGGAAAGCCCATCACCGAGATCGCCATCGACCGGGTCTTCATCGGCTCCTGCACCAACGGCCGCATCGAGGACCTGCGGGCGGCGGCGCAGGTGGTGCAGGGATACCGGGTGGCTGCGGGCGTGGACGCCATGGTCGTCCCCGGCAGCGGCCAGGTGAAGGAGCAGGCCGAGGCCGAAGGGCTGGACCGCGTCTTCCGCGAGGCGGGCTTCGATTGGCGCGAGTCCGGATGCAGCATGTGCCTGGCGATGAACCCCGACAAGCTCGAGCCTGGCCAGCGGTGTGCCGCGACGACCAACCGAAACTTCGAGGGCCGCCAGGGCAAGGGGGGCCGCACGCACCTTGTCTCCCCCGCCATGGCCGCCGCCGCCGCCATCGCCGGCACGTTCGTCGACATCCGGCATTGGCAATACAAGCCACTCCGCAGTGCTGCGGGGTGAGTGCCCCGTTTGCCGTACCCTCCCACCGATCGAGCACGCCCGTTCCTCGCCTTCGTACGAGCCACCTCATGGAACCGTTTACGACGCATTCCGGACTGGTCGCCCCCATGGACCGCTCCAACGTGGACACCGACCAGATCATCCCCAAGCAGTTCCTCAAGCGTATCGAGCGTACCGGCTTCGGCGAGTTCCTCTTCTTCGACTGGCGGTACCGCGACGACGGCCGGCCCAATCCCGACTTCGAGCTCAACCGCCCGGAGTACGCCGGGGCCACCATCCTCCTGGCCCGGCGGAACTTCGGCTGCGGCTCCAGCCGCGAGCACGCCCCCTGGGCGCTGGCCGACTACGGATTCAAGGTAATCATCGCCCCCAGCTTCGCCGATATCTTTTTCAACAACTGCTTCAAGAACGGCATGTTGCCCATCCGTCTCTCCGAGCATCAGGTCGACGATCTCTTCCGCCGCACCGCGGCTTCGGCAGGCTACCGGCTCACGGTGGACCTGGAATCCTGCACGATCACCGATGCGGCCGATCTGGATATCCCCTTCGACGTCGATCCCTTCCGCCGCCATTGCCTGCTCGGGGGTCTCGACGACATCGCCCTGACGCTCGTATACGAGGAGAAGATCATGGCTTACGAGCGGGCCCGCGGCATCGCCTGATCCGTGCGTCGCCGGCCCGGCGGGTGGCCGGCCATACAGCCGAGCGGCCGGGAGCATTCCCCCCTCACTGGTTTCCCGTCGCCGCGGGGAGTTGCGTCAGGTGGTCGCGGTGAAAGACCCAGTACGTGAAGGGACCCAACGAGGACGGCCGGAGCCAGCGGCGGCGGTCCGGGGGCGCCGCCTTGTGGAGGATCGCCGCCAGGTCGGTGAGCACGGTATCGTTGGCGCCGTAATAGGAGTGGCCGATGAGGCTCGTGTCGACGGCGGAGACGTCGATGGTATCGATCCCCGGCACCACCACCAGCCCGGAACCCGCGTCGCCCGCCCGCGGGTAGCCGTGGAGCCGCTTCGAGGCGATCAAGGCCTCGTCGTTCGACGAGGCGTAGAGCGTCACGCGGTCGGCGGTGCGGGCGATGGCCGGGGCGATGTCGCGGCGGAAGACGTCGGCATCGATGTCCGGGGCCGTAAGGATCACCTCGCGGAAGCGGCGGGCCTCGTCGCCCAGTTCGTAAGAAAGCTGGTGCAGGGCGGCCGTCAAGGCGCGGTTGCCCATGCTGTGGGCAATGAGGTGGATTGCCTCGGCTCCCGAGTGCTCCGCCACGCCGAGGAGGAATTCCTTCAGGTGGGGGACCGTCCAGACGACGTTCGTCTCGTCGACGGCGTACTTGAGCAGCCCGCCCTGAGAGGGCCAGCTATAGAAGATCGGCGCCCCCTCGAAGCGGAGGTCGTAGGCCATCTGCGCCGTCCGCCAGGCGGCGGCCTCGAAGGTGACGTTGAAGCCGTGGACGAAGACGAAGGCCTCCCTTCGCGGTCCGGAGTCGACCCGTTCGCGGAGCGCCGCGAAGAAGGCCTCCGGTTCCTCTTGCCGCAGGCTCAAAAGTGCCACGTGCCGTTCGGGGTCCTCGCGGAGCTCGAGGCGGAAGACGCTCGGTCGCTCGATCTCGCCCACGCGGTGCCGCTTGGGGATGCTCACCTCGGCAATGCCCATCTCGAGCGCCCCCCGCTGCGGGCCGTAAACCCGCTCGATCACGGCTTTCTCCGCCCGCGCCGGTCGATAGACCCATACGGCTACGGCGGCGAAGGCGGCACTCGCCAGAATCCCGCACACCGCCGCCCCGCGAACCGCTCGGCCCCCCCTGCCCAGAACCGCCAGGCCGAGCGCGAGTAGTGTTCCGGCAAGGATCGCTGCGCCGGTAAGCCACACCCCACCCTGGTACCGGTCGGCCGTGACGACGTCGAGCGCCGCGCGGTCCGTCCCGTAGAAGACGGTCACCATGGTGTACTCGCCATGCTCCTCCATTCCCGCGGGCAGGGATTCCTCTACCGAGGGCGTCAGGGAGACCGCCGGGCCTTCTCTCTCGGTGGGCTCGGCATCGGCCGGCACCTGGGGATCGGTCTCGCCGGCCGATGGCTCCATGGAGTCGGCGAGCATGGCGCGCGGCTCGGCCTTCGAGGACGAAGCGTCAGCGTCGGTCACGGCGCTGCGCTCGATGATCAGTGGCTCGGCGAGAAGGCGGGTGGGTGACTCGACCGCGGGCTCGAAGAGTAGCTCGCGGCCTTCGGGCGACGCCCTCCGCTCGAGCGGCTCGACCGACCCGGTTGACGTCGGCGGTTCTGCCGGGGATGGATCGAGCTCACCCGACGCCATTTCCGAAGGGGCCCCATCCTGTGGGAGCCTGTCTGCGGCGGTTGTCTCCTCGCCAGGCTCGACGGCGGTGGGCGGCGCGACGGCGTGCGGAGGAGGCCCCGCCTCCTCACCGGCACCGCAGCCGGCCACCGCCACCGCGAGTACCAACGTCCATACCGTCCAGTCCAAGCGGCAGCCTCTATCCTGTGCCATCGTTGCACCTCCCTTGTGCGGTATCGTCGATGGAATGCATACGATAGCAGATCGCCCCACCACCCCCCAGCTCAGTTTTGCTTCGAGCCGAAGCCCTGCTGGTGGGTGGGGCGACAGAGGGTACAATAGAGCGGTAGCCACCGCATCGAGTTCTGGAGCCGAAGCCATGAGCGATGATCCGGCGCTGTCCGATCCCAACGAGTCCGCCGGCGGCCCGGTAGAGGGGGGCACGGCGGTAGGTGGCCCGGGGAAACCTCCACCGGTTCCCAAGGCCACCTGGGCCATATCCCCGCCGCCGGAACTGGGCCCGCCGGCGCCTGCCAAGGTCGCCGGCTCCGAGGCCGGCGTCGTGGCGAAGCCCTGGGATGATGCCCCTTCGGCATCTCCGCCCGTCTCCTGGCGGGAATGGGCGGCGGTGGTGCTCCTGGTGGTCCTGGCCGACGTAACGCTCTACCGCACCCATGGGTTCGCCGGCTTTGCCGCCTGGTTCTTTGCGGGTTTGTTGCTGGTGACAGCCGGTGCCCCGCGGCCGCAGTTCCGGTGGGGCACGTGGATCACCGGCCTGATGCTACTGGCACTCGGTGCCAAGCTCCTCTGGTGTGGAAACGCCTTTCTGGTCGTGGCGGGGTTTGTCCTCCTGGTGGCGCTGGCCATGGCCCTGGCAGGGCAGCGCCCCTACCTGATCGAGCTGGGCTTGTACGGCGTAACGGCGATTCCGGCCGGAGTCGCGGCCTGCCTCGGCCGCGGCGGTTCACGCGAGCCGTGGTCCTCGCCGAACTCGTTCTGGCGGTGGCTCAGCGTCGCGCTCCCGCTGGCGGCGGTTGGTGGGTTCGGCTTGCTCTTCGTGCTCGCCAATCCCGACCTGGTCGACGCGGCGCGGCGGTTGCTCGTGACGTTCTGGGAGCAGATCCACTTGTTCACGCCTAGGGTCGAGCAGGTCATGCTCTGGGCCGCCGTAGCCCTGATCACCCTGGGGCTTTGGCGCCCGATCATCAAGAGAGCCATCGTGCCCCGCGCCTTTCTGCAAGGCCCCTTCACGGCGGACGCCGCGCCCGCCGCCGCTCCGCTGTACCCGGCGCTGCGGAACACGCTGGCGGCCGTGATCGGGTTGTTCGCCGTCTACCTGGGCTTCGAGTTCGCCACCCTGTGGTTCCGCGAATTCCCCGAGGGCTTCTATTATGCCGGATACGCGCACGAAGGTGCGGCCTGGCTCACCGTGGCGCTGGCCCTGGCGAGCATGGTGCTCTCGGCCGTCTTCCGCGGAACCGTACTCCGCGATCCCCGGGTGGTGCGGCTGCGGCGGCTCGCCTGGATCTGGTCGGCCGAGAACTTCCTCCTGGCCCTGGCCGTGTACCACCGCATGTGGATCTATGTCGACTTCAACGGCATGACGCGGATGCGGACGGTGGGGCTGTTCGGCATTTCGGCGGTGGTGGTCGGATTTCTGCTCGTGCTCGTGAAGATCGCCCGGCAGCACGACTTCCTCTGGCTAGTGCAGCGTCACCTCTGGACCGTGGCCCTGGCGACGTATCTCCTGGCGCTGACGCCGGTCGACCGGATGGTCCACACCTACAACGTGCGCCGGGTCCTGGCGGGCGACCCGGCCCCGGTGGTGCAGATCAGCGTCCATCCGATCAGCGCCGACGGCTATCTCGTGCTGCACCCGCTCGTGGAAAGCGAGGATCAGATAATCCGCGAAGGGATTCGCGCCTTGCTCGCCGAGCGGGCCCGGGAGGCGGAGGCGGCTGCCGAGAAGAACGCGCGCCTCGGCTGGACGACGTTCCAGGCGGCCGAGTATCTCTTGCTCGACCATCTCCGGTCGATCAAGACCGATTGGGAAGTGTATGCCGATCCGGCCGACCGTGCCGACGCCTTGGCCCGTTTCCACGAATACGCGTATCAGTGGTACTAAGGCCCGGCAGAACCCGCGGCCCGCAGGAGATCGCCGTGGGCTGTCGGCCGGCGCGGGCGCTGAGCGCGGCAGACGGGCGTGCTGCGGCTCGGTGGCGCGGAAGGAAGCCGACGGAAGGGGCAGCGGACCTCCCGGGAGAGAGGATGCGGCCCTTCGCCGTTTGAGGCCTTGTGTTAGGATGGGGAATGTATCTCAACTTCGAACGCGCTGCCGCCTTACCCCTCGGCCAGCCCACCGATGGGCTCGATTCGATGATGTCCGACCTGCCAACACTCGAACGCTATATCCGTCAGGTCCGCTTTCCCCCCTTGGGCGAGGCGGGACAGCGACGCTTGACCGCCGCGACGGCCGTGGTCTGCGGCTGCGGGGCCTTGGGGAGCATGGCAGCGAGCTGGCTGGTCCGTGCGGGCGTGGGGCGAGTCCGCATCGTGGACCGTGATTTCGTCGATTCCAGCAATCTGCAGCGGCAAGTCCTCTTCGACGAGGACCACGCCAGGACCGGAGCCCCCAAGGCGGTGGCCGCGGCCGAGACGCTGCGGCGGGCAAACTCCGAGGTGTCTATCGAGGCCGTCGTGGCCGATCTCGATCACCGGAACATCGCCCAAGTTTGCGGCGATGCGGGCGTGCTCGTCGACGGTACGGACAATTTCGAGACCCGCTTTCTCATCAACGACTTCGCCGTCCACGCCGGCACGCCATGGGTTTTCGGTGCCTGCCTGGGCGCGACGGGGCAGACGATGACGATCCTCCCCGGCGTCACGCCGTGCCTGAGATGCCTCATTCCCGAGTGTCCTCCTCCCGGGGCCACGGAGACCTGCGATACCGCCGGCATCCTCGGACCGGTGGTGGGGGTGGTGGCCTCGCTCGAGGCCCTTGAAGCCATCAAGGTCCTCAGCGGCAACCGGGAGGCCACCGTGGGCGATCTCCGCGTGATCGACCTCTGGACGGGGCGGCAGCGGACGATCGCTGCATCACACCTTCGTGCTAGCGGTAATTGCCCTACATGTCAGAGGGGTGAGCTCCATTTCCTCACCGGCCGCCAGGGGAGCCGCACTGCGGTCCTCTGCGGCCGCAACGCCGTCCAACTTGGCCGTTCCGAGACGATCGTCGACCTGACTGCTCTCGCCGAACGGCTCCGGGGGGTAGGCGAGGTGGTGGAAAACCCGTACCTTGTACGACTGAAAACAGATGGCTACGAAATCACCGTATTTGCCGATGGCCGGGCGATCGTTGCCGGGACCGACGACCCTTCCCTCGCCCGCACCGTACACGCCAAGTACGTGGGCAGCTAAGTCTTCTTCCGGCAACCGAATCCGCGAGCGGCACGCATGACCCCTTCTCCCGTCCGGCAGATGACCGTTCCCGCGTTCAGGGCGATGAAGGGGGGCGGCCGAAAAATCACCGTGCTGACGGCCTACGATTACCCGACCGCCCGCCTGGTCGACGCGGCGGGCGTCGAGGCCATTCTCGTCGGCGACAGCATGTCGATGGTTGTCCAGGGCCACGCCAATACCTTGCCTGTGACTCTGGACGAAATGATCTACCATGCGGAGATGGTCGGGCGTGCCGTTGAGCAGGCCCTGGTCATCGTTGACATGCCCTTCCCCAGCTACCACTTGGGAGTGTACCGTGCCATCGAGAACGCCGGCCGCATCCTCAAAGAGACGCGCTGCCAGGGGGTCAAGCTCGAGGGGGGTGTCGACCAGGCCGAGGTCATTGCGGCTCTGGTCTCGGCGGGCATCCCCGTGATGGGCCACGTCGGCCTTAGGCCGCAGAGTGTCCACCAGGTCGGCGGCTACGCGGTTCAGCGCGACCGCGACCGCCTCCTGGCCGACGCCCGCGCCGCCGAGGAGGCGGGGGCCTTCGCCGTCGTCCTCGAATGCATCCCCCGCGACATCGCCCGTGAGCTCACCGCTCTGCTCCGCGTTCCCACGATCGGCATCGGCGCAGGGGCCGATTGCGACGGGCAGGTTCTCGTCTTCCACGACCTCGTGGGGCTCACGCCGGGGAGGGTCCCCCGCCATGTGAAGTCCTATGCCGATCTTTCCGGCGCCGTCAGCCGTGCCGTGACCCAGTTCCGCGACGAAGTCCGCAGCGGGGGCTTCCCGGGGTCCGAACAATCATTCGACTGATAGAATGACGTCAGGTAGCCCACTTTTCGCGACCCGCCGCACTCCCACGCCGGGAGGCGCTGCGGACCTGAGCCACTTTCGAACACCATGCCCAATCGCCTGGCCGACGAATCGAGCCCGTATCTGGTCCAGCACGCGGACAATCCGGTCGACTGGCATCCCTGGGGGGAGGAGGCCTTCCGCGCTGCGCGGGAGGCGGACCGCGCGATCTTCCTTTCCATCGGCTATTCGGCCTGCCACTGGTGCCACGTGATGGCCCACGAGAGCTTCGAGGACCCGCACGTCGCCGAACTGCTCAACCGGCACTTCGTCAACGTGAAGGTCGATCGTGAAGAACGGCCCGAAGTCGACCAGATCTACATGGACGCCGTGCAAGCCATGACCGGTCGCGGCGGCTGGCCCCTTTCGGTCTTCCTGACGCCGGACGGCGAGCCCTTCTACGGCGGCACCTACTTCCCGCCGCGGGCCAGGATGGGCATGCCCGGCTTCGACGAGATCCTCCTGGCCGTGGCCGAGGCCTGGCGGACACGCCGGAGCGAGATCGCCAGCCAGGCCCGACGGCTCACCGAGGCCGTTCGCAACGCCGATATCTTCACTTCCGTCGGCGAGGCCGAGACCGTCGATGAACGGCTGCTCAATACCGCCGCGGGGGCGCTGCACCAGGCCTTCGACCCGAAGTACGGCGGCTTCGGCTCGGCGCCCAAGTTCCCTCACCCGATCGCCCTTCGGCTTCTCCTGCGGCGGTGGCGGGCAGGAGACGCGGAACTCCTCTCCGTGGTCACCACGACGCTGGAAAAGATGGCCGGCGGCGGCATCTACGACCATCTCGGCGGCGGTTTCCATCGCTACAGCGTCGACGCGAAGTGGCTGGTGCCCCACTTCGAGAAAATGCTCTACGACAACGCCCAACTGGCGCAGTGCTATACCGAGGCCTGGCAGGCCACAGGCCGTGACGATTTCGCTCGCGTCGCCCGCGAGACGCTCGACTACCTCCTCCGCGACATGACCGACCCGGCGGGCGGATTCTACAGCACCGAGGACGCCGACAGCGAGGGCGAAGAAGGGAAGTTCTACGTCTGGACGGCGGCCGAGATCGACGATGTCTTGGGGACGGAACGGGCGGCGACCTTCAAGCAGGTCTACGGCGTGACGGAAGAGGGGAACTTCGAGGGGAAGAATATCCTCAATTTGGGCCGCCCCCTGGCCTGTGCCGCGCGCCGGCTTGGCCGCGATGTTGCCGAGTTGGCCGCCGAGCTGGCCGAATCGCGGCGGCGGCTCCTGGAGGTTCGCCAGCGCCGTGTCCGCCCCGGGTGCGACGACAAGGTCCTGGTGAGCTGGAACGGGCTGGCCATCGAGGCTTTCGCCCGTGCCGGCGCTGCGCTCGAGGAGCCCCGCTACCGCCAGGCCGCCGTCAAGGCGGCCCGCTTCCTCCTTTCGGAGCTCCGCGGACCCGACGGGCGGCTACTCCACTCCTGGCGGCAGGGCCAGGCCCGCTTCGATGCCTGCCTCGACGACTACGCCGCCCTCGCCGGCGCCCTGGTCACTCTCTACGAGACGCAATTCGAGCCCCAGTGGATCGAGGAGGCGGTGGCCCTGGCCGACGACCTGCTGTCGCGCTTCTCCGACCCCGACCACGGCGGCTTCTACTACGTGGCCAGCGACCACGAGCCGCTCATCGCCCGCAAGAAGGACGTCCTCGACGGTTCCGTTCCCAGCGGCAGCGGGCTGGCGGCCACGACGCTCCTCCGCCTAGGCCGTCTCTGCGGGCGCAACGACTACCTGGCAGCGGCAGAGGAGACGGTCCAGTCCGCGGCCGTGGCCATGGAGCGTTACCCTTCCGCCACCGGGCAACTCCTGCTGGGCCTGGAGATGTATCTGGGGCCCGTGCCGCAGATCGTGATTCTCGGCGGCGAAGACCAGACGGCCTCCCACGAGGTCCTAGCCGACCTGCAGCGCCGCTTCCTTCCCAGCAAGGTCGTCGCCTACCACGACGCTCGGGGCACAACGCGCCCCTCGCCCGCACTGGCGGCCCTCTTCGACGGCAAAGTGCCCTGCCGCCCCGGCCCCGCCGTGTTCGTATGCCACGACTTCGCCTGCGGCGCCCCCATCTGCGGCAAAGACGCGGCCATCGCCGCCTTCGCCGATCTCGAAGTCGGTTCGGAGCGGTAGCCGCCCTCCAGCGTCGCACGGTGGGTACGGCCGAAATAATCCTTCACCCACAGCCGAAGAATGCCCTTCCCCGCGTGATTGCCCATCGCGGTGGGGGATAGCACCCTGCTCTGCGTTGATCGGGAGCGGCCGTGGAACTGCGTGTTCTGCTGGAGGGCCGGGCATGGGTACGTCGGCAGTGTAGTACTGCGACGCTGTGTGATACAGGTGGTTCACCAGAGAGAAAACGCACGCACACCCCTCTCGGGGCTAGTGCATGTCTATACTCACGTGGGGGCCGGGCCGAGCGTGTGAAACCTCAGGGCGGGCGTCTCGTATGCCGATGACCGATCAGGATGCGCGTGTGGGGTTGGACAGTCCTACTAGTCCGAGTCCGGAGCCATTGTTCCATTCCCGGCTCACTCCCCGAAGCGATAAGTATCTATACACTTGATCACATGCCCTGCTTCGGTTATGCTTTCCCCGGTGTCGGAGTCAGCCGCCATCTGCTTCGGCCGGAGTACTGCCAACGGTGGCAGCCGGGACCAGGGGGGCGCACCCGCCAATCGAGCATCTGCCATGGTGGTCTCGCGAACGCCAAACCACCTCACCATCCAGGGCGCCCCATACTGACCGCGCACTTGCTCCTATTGACCTCCCGTGGCGGAATGACCTTTGCTAAACTGCCCATTTATTGGATACTTGGCCGAAGAAGTCAGGCGGCGAGCAAGGTGGCTCGCTGCGGCAGGGAATCGCGCGCGGTGACATTCACTCATGAGTCGAGACACGCTAGCATCAGTCGGTCTTGCACCCGACTCGCGAGAGGCAGCCGACGGGCTCGTATCCGTGCGCCAGCCGCCAAGAGAGCTAGCGATCGACGAGGCGGCCTTCGTCCGGGGGGCTCAGGTGTTCACCGCCGTCGGCTACGTCTTCTTCCGCAGATTCGATGATGGCCGCTCGTCGCAGCCTGCCGCATTCGTCATCGACAACACGGACGAACGGCTCACCGTAAGCGAGATAGCCCGGGCACACCACGACTTGTGGCTGCACGGCGTCGTCCCGCTCGTTTACGTTGCCTGGCCGACGCGGATCGACATACTGAGCTGCGCTCGAGGTCCGGATTTCTGGCAGGAGGGAGACCGGCGTTACAACCCGGCGGAGCAACTCCGTGTGGCGACAGAAGTCGAGGCCGAACGTGCACGAGTGCGGTTCTCGTCGCGGCGACTGGCGGATGGGACGTTCTGGGAAGATCCCCAGAATCAACGTCTCGCCAGGCACCAGCGGGCAGCCCACGAGTCGCTGATCCAGGCCGTCGTCAAGACCGACGAAGAGCTCGATGGCGAAGCGAACCCCGCAGCCCGGCGGCTTCTGTTGCTGACGGTGTTGATCAAGTACCTCGAAGACCGCAGCGTGTTTCCCGGCCCGGGGTGGTTCGGTCACTTCCGCAAAGGTGCGCGGTCGTTTCTTGATGTGCTGCAAGGGGAAGAGCCGGACGAAGTGTCGGGCCTTTTGGAAGCTTTGGAGAGGAAGTTCAACGGCGACGTCTTCTACCTGCCCGCCGGCCTCCGCCTGACCAAGGCCACGTTGCGTAGTCTGGCGAAGTTGGTCGAGGCGAGGACGCTTGGCGATCAGCGGTACCTGTGGGGCCTGTACGCGTTCGACCACATCCCGGTGGAGGTCATCAGCCACCTCTACCAACGGTTTGTTCAGGGGAGCACGGCGGTCTATACGCCCCCTTTCCTGGCGGCGCTGCTCCTGGACCACACCATGCCCTATGGCAAGCTGACCGGTAGAGAGCGAGTGCTCGATCCGGCCTGTGGATCGGGAGTATTCCTGGTGGGAGCGTTCCGCCGGCTGGTCAACGCGTGGCGGGCGCAGCACGGCTGGCGTACCCCCGATGCCGAAACGCTCAAGTCGATCTTGCGTGAGCAGATCTTCGGCGTTGAGCTGGAGCGGGACGCCGTCGACCTTACGGCCTTCAGTCTGGCGCTGGCGGTCTGCGACTGCCTTCAATCTAACGTGATCTGGAGCAAGCTGCGTTTCGATCCCCTCCGCGGAAGAGGTCTCAGAGAGGCCGACTTCTTCGCGGCCTGCGCACCAGGTGACGGGGGAGCACCCGATCTGAATGAGCCGTTCGATGTCATCGTTGGCAATCCGCCCTTTGAGTCGAGATTTTCCGACGCCGCCCAGCGGTTCAACGCGGCCCACAAGGAAGAGCGAGGAGAGATCCCCGACAAGCAAATCGCCTATCTGTTCCTAGATCAGTGCCTGCGGCTGCTCAGCGTGGACGGACGTCTCTGCCTGATCCAACCCGCCGGTTTCCTTTACAATCTGCAGAGCCACCCATTTCGGTGCTTTGTTGCTGCCACAGGGCGGCTTGAATCCCTGTTCGACTTCATCTCCGTGCGCGGCTTGTACGAGAGTGCCGATGCCAAGACGGTCGCAGTGCTGGTGGGCGCCGAGCAGGCCGAATCGTTTTCGCACTTGACGTTTCGCCGCACATACAAGACGGCCGAGCGGATCGGCTTCGAACTCGACCACTACGACCGGCACCGCTTGTCTGTGGACGAGATCATCGCCGATCCGAAGGCGGCGCGAGCCAATCTGCTTGGCGGGGGGCGTTTGAACGTGATGGCTTCACGGTTGCGCCGGATGCGGACACTCCTCGATTATGTCAAGCAACGCGGCTGGCTAATGGGCGAGGGGTTCATCGAAGGTACGAGTCGAAAGCAGCCTGGCGAACATCTTACCGGCAAGCCACTTCTACCTGCCAAGGCTTTGGCATGGACAGTAATCGATCCAGACAAACTTGACAAGGTTACCGCCACACACTTCATTTGGCCACGATCAAGAGACCTGTTTAATTCGCCGTTGGTGTTGATTCGCGAACACGAATCACTTGCGATAAAGTACTGGGATCAGGGACCAGTGGCATTCAACCACGAAGTGGTCGGTATCCATGCGCCGCTTAATGAACGTAACGAGTTGAGTCGATTCTTCCGTAGGCTGGCCAAAGACCTTCCCGTACATCGTTTCGCCGTTGTATTGAATAGTTCGAGAATGTTGCTGGCAAGGGCCACTTCGATCCTGAAGGACGACATCGAGTCGCTTCCCTGTCCTGAGGATGAGTCGGAGTTGGAGCTGACGTTCTGGGAGCAGGCACTCGCAGATGACACACTCCAATACATGGCGCCGTATGTGCGTCTCGGGCAGAAATCGGAGCTTCTGAAAAAGGCAGCCGACAGAGAAGTGTTACACGAATATGCCTCGTTATACTGCCGGCTGCTGGGGAGCCTCTACGACAACCTGCGGTGCGGGGAGCCGGTGGTTTTGAGCGGCCTGATCTGTCAGCCGTTCTTCTTTGGCGATGAACCAGCGATCGAATGGCTCGGCCCCGATTGTGAGGAACACTTGACGAAGCTCGTGTTCGAGCAGACGCTGCCATCGCTGCGGACCGTCCGGGTCGTGCGTTTCTACCACGAGAATGTCATCTTCATCGTCAAACCGGACCGGCTCCGCTACTGGATCCGTTCCACGGCGATCCGCGACGCGGACGATACACTCATCGAGCTCCGCGAACAGGGGTATTGAAGCGTGAGCAGCGGCAACCACCACGGCCGAATCACGTCCGGCGTGCCCGCGGACACAGCCGTAAACCAGACGCTCGGTTTTATCGAGAGGAACCTGGCACCGTGGCGCGACGATCCTGAGCGTCCGGCGGCTGTGTGGGAGCGGGACCTCAACAGCCAACTCTGCAAGTTCCTGAACTGGGCAGCGCGGCGATCCGACTTCGCGATGGTCCACTTTCACCATGAGGAGCCGCAAGGCGTTCGCCATTCGGCAGACATTTCCGCAACTCCAGTCGGAGAAGGATGGATCGAAGGAAGGCCGTATTCGAAGTATGATCCCATCCTTATCGTGGAGGGGAAACGCCTGCCTACGCCGGGGTCGGGCCGCGAACGGGAGTACGTGACCTCCGCCATCGATGCCGCGCCCAGCGGCGGCGTGCAGCGGTTCAAGCTAGGGCTCCATGGCGCGGCGCTATCGATTGCCGGTATCGTCGGCTACGTCCAAGCCGGGACATGTGCGGAGTGGTACGACCGGATCAACGCATGGATCGACGACCTGGCGTCCTCGCCCGATCCGCTCTGGTCGGGCAGCGACCGGCTGGACGGATTCATGGGTGATGGGCTTGCTCGCGTCTCGCGTTGCGAGTCGGAGCACTCGCGACCGACCGGTGTCTCACCGACGATTCGCCTGGCTCACCTGTGGGTGGAGATGTAGCTCCCGAAGGGTTCAGATGGCGTAGTCGAGCGGGATCGGTTCACTTTGGCATTCGCCGGCGAAGACCCGCAGGTCGCGCGGGCTGAGGTAGACGCGGCTGCCGGCGGCGATGGCGGCGGCGCGGTAGCGGTCCTGGGGGAGCTCGGCAAAGAGCGGCTCGCCCGAGTCGGCGGTGAGATCCAGGCGGACGTTGGGCCCGGCGGCGTGGACCCGCTCCACTGTGGCCCCGAGGCAGGGATGGCCGTTGCGGCTGGTCTCGACGTCGAAGTCGTGGGGGCGGATGAAGACCTTCACCGGTCCGTCTCCCCCGTGGGCCTGCGGCCAGCGGAGCGCCAGGCTGCCGAAGTGGATCACGCCGCCCGCTACGCGGCCGTGGAAGCGGTTCACCTCGCCGAGGAACTCCATGACGAACTCCGAGGCCGGTTCGTGAAAGACCTCGTCGGGTGTACCCACCTGTTCGATGCGGCCGGCATTCATCACCACGACACGGTCGGCCACCTCGAGGGCCTCGTCCTGGTCGTGGGTTACGAAGACGCTGGTGACGTGGATCGTGTCGTGGAGGCGGCGGAGCCAGCGGCGGAGCTCCTGGCGTACCTTGGCGTCCAAGGCGCCGAAGGGCTCGTCCAGGAGGAGGACCTTCGGCTCGACGGCCAGGGCCCGCGCCAGCGCCACCCGCTGCCGCTGGCCGCCGGAGAGCTGGTGCGGGTAGCGGGCGGCCATGCTGTCGAGCTGCACGAGCTTAAGGAGGGCCATCACCTTCTCGCGGATCTCCCTCCGCGCCGGCCGCTCCCGCCGCGGCTTGACCCTCAGGCCGAAGGCCACGTTCTCGAAGACGCTCATGTGGCGGAAGAGTGCGTAGTGTTGGAAGACGAAGCCCACCTGCCGGCGGCTCACGTGGCGGGCGGCCACGTCCTCGTCGTGGAAGTGGATCGTACCGCTCTGCGGGTCGGGCTGCTCCAGGCCGGCGATGATCCTCAGGAGCGTCGTCTTTCCCGAGCCGGAGGGGCCCAGCAGGGCCACCAGCTCCCCGGTCCGCACCGAAAGGCTCACGTCGTCGAGGGCCCGGAAGCGGCCGAAGGACTTGCTGATTTGGGTTAGCTGGATGCTCATGCGGAATACTCCCCGGTGGCCAGCGCGGCCGCTGTCTGCCGGCGAGCCGTGTGCCACTCGACAAGGGTCTTCACCACCAGCGTAACCACGGCCAGCATCGCCAGCAGCGAGGCCACGGCGAAGGCGGCCGTGAACTGGTACTCGTTGTAGAGTATCTCCACGTGCAGGGGCATGGTGTTCGTCTGCCCGCGGATGTGGCCGGAGACCACCGAGACGGCGCCGAACTCGCCGAAGGCCCGCGCGTTGCAGAGGATCACCCCGTAGATCAAGCCCCACTTCACGTTGGGCAGCGTAACGCGGAAAAACGTCTGCCAGCCGCCGGCGCCCAGGGTCAGCGCGGAGAGCTCCTCCTCGGTCCCCTGGGACTGCATCAGGGGGATCAGCTCGCGGGCCACGAAGGGGAAGGTGACGAAGAGCGTGGCCAGCACGATCCCCGGGGGGGCGAAGAGGATGCGGATGCCCCATTCGCTCAGCACGGGACCCAGCCAGCCGCGGGCGCCGAAGAGGATGACGAAGACCAGCCCGGCGATGACCGGCGAGACGGCGAAGGGGAGGTCGACCAGGGTCGTGAGCACGCTCTTGCCGCGGAACTCGAACTTGGCGATGGCCCAGGCCGCCGCGATGCCGAATACCGTGTTCACCGGCAGGGCGATGGCGGCCGTCAGCAGCGAAAGGCGAATCGCCGCCCGCGCGTCGGGCTCGGTGAGCGCCGCGGCGTAGACGGCGATCCCCTCGCCGAAGGCGTAGACGAAGACGAGCACCAGCGGCATGAAGAGGAAGAACGCCAGGAAGCCCAAGGCCGTGACGATGAGCACTGCCTTGATCAGCGGCGACTCCGCAGTGGCCTGCCGCACGGCGGTGCGGGGGCCGTGCGTTCGCAAGGCGATCGAGGCGGGCATGGGCGGCGTTTCCTTGGATGGCGAGGGAAAGGGGACAGGTCTCAGATTACTCCTGATAACGCCGGCTCCACCACTGCAGGAGGTTGATCACCAGCAAGAGGGCGAAGGAGGCGGCGAGCATCACCACGCCGATCGCCGTAGCGCCCGTGTAGTCGAACTGCTCCAGCCGGATGCGGATCAGAAGCGGGGCGATCTCCGTCTTCATGGGCATATTGCCGGCGATGAAATAGACCGAGCCGAACTCCCCGATGGCGCGGGCGAAGGCCAGCGCAAAGCCGGTCAGCAGCGAGGGCATCACGGCGGGGAGGATCACCCGGCGGAAGGTCTGCGCCCGCGAAGCACCCAGGCTGGCGGCGGCCTCCTCGAGTTCGCTCTCCAGGTCTTCCAGCGCCGGCTGCACGGAGCGGACGACGAAGGGGAGCCCGATGAGCGTCAGGGCCACCACGACGCCCAGCCAGGTGTAGGCGACACGGATGCCCAGGGGATCGAGCCACTGGCCGATCCAGCCCGTGTGGGCGTAGAGCGTCGTCAAGGCGATTCCCGAGACTGCCGTGGGCAAGGCGAAGGGGAGGTCGACCATCGCATCGACGATCCGCCGTCCCGGGAAGGGATAGCGGACCAGCACCCAGGCCACGAGGAAACCGAAGCATCCGTTGAGTGCTGCGGCAACGAACGAGGCCCCGAAGCTCAGCCGATAGGACGCCACCACCCGCGGATCGACCACCGCCTTGTTCCAGAAGTCGGCCCAGGTCATCTGCGTGGTGAAGAGTACCAGGCCGCCGAGCGGGATCAGTACCAGCAGGGCCATGTAGAGGAGCGTCAATCCCATCGCCGGGCCGAATCCCGGAAGCACGCTCGGCTCTTTCCACTGCAGTATCCGCATGGTGTTTGCACCAAGAAGAAGAGAACTCAACCACGAATAACACGAGGACTACGAAGGGGGTCTCCGGGTGACTTGCTCGTCCAATCTGTTCCCTTCTTCATATCATTCGTGCCATTCGTTGCATTCGTGGTCTTCCCTCCACCTAAGGCCGGTAGATCTGGTCGAACGTGCCGCCGTCGGCGAAGTGGACGCGGTTCGCCTCCTGCCAGCCGCCGAAGACGGCATCGACGGTAAATAGGTCGATGTCCGGGAACTGGTCGTGGTATTTCGCCCGCGCCTCGTCCGAGACGGGGCGGTAGTAATGGCGGCCGGCCAGGTCCTGCCCGAGCGGCGAATAGAGGAACTCCAGGTAGGCCTGGGCCGCGGCGCGGGTGCCGCGGCGGTCGACATTCCTGTCGACCAGGGCCACGGTGGGCTCGGCCAGGATGCTCACCGGCGGGACCACGACCTCCAGCCCTGCCTCATCGAGCTCGCGACTGCCGAGGAGGATTTCGTTCTCCCAGTTGATCAAGACGTCGCCGATCCGCCGCTGCACGAAGGTGTTCGTCGCTGCCCGCGCACCGCTGTCGAGCACCGGGACATTGCGGTACACCGCGGCGACGAAGACCCGCGCCTTCTCTTGAGCGGCGGCCACCTCGGCGGCATGGTCGGGATCGCCGAGCGTCTCCACAAACTGCGGCCCGAGCTCGCGCCGCAACGCCGCCCCCCACAGGGCCAGATAGTTCCACCGCGCCACGCCCGAGGTCTTCGGGTTCGGCGTGATCACTTCTACGCCGCTGCGGGCAAGATCATCCCAGTCGTGGATGCTCTTGGGGTTCCCCTTGCGGACGAGCAGCGCCAGCGTCGAAGTGTAAGGGGCGCTGTTCTCCGGCAGGCGCGCCTGCCAGTCAGGCGGGAGGAGGCCGGCGTGTTCGGCGATCGCATCGACGTCGAACGCCAGCGCCAGCGTCGACGTGTACGGGGCGCTGTTGTGGGGAAGGTGGTCCTGCCAGTCGGCCGGGAGGAGGCCGGTATGCTCGGCAATCGCGTCGACGTCGAATGCCAGGGCCAGCGTGACCACGTCGGCCTCGAGTCCGTCGATCACCGCGCGGGCCTGGCTCCCCGAGCCGCCGTGCGACATCTGCACGGTCACCCGCCGGCCCGTCTCGCCGTACCAGTGCTCGGCGAAGCGGGCGTTGAACTCGCGGTAGAGCTCGCGGGTCGGGTCGTAGGAGACGTTCAACAGGGTAACCGCGGCCTCGTCGCCCTCGGCCCGAGTGCAGCCGCTGATGCACCCGCTGAGGATCAGAGTGGCCGCCAGCCCCACCATCCACCCTCTCCGCCGCTCGGCGATGCCTTCTTCCACGAACACGCTCCCTAAAGTCCTTCTGTTGGCCCGCTGGGCATGAACATTGCTCCACGCACACCTGACGTGAGTCGAGCGCTACTGCAACTGCAATGCCGTCGCCGATTCCGTGAAATAAGCTGGCTTTGGACATATTCCGTGCTATTTGATGGACACGCGCCGTGAAATATGATAGGACTCCCGTGTCACTTCACGGGAGAGACGACGTGGACGAAATCCAGACGCTGCTGTTGGCCATCTGGCGGGAGGCCTGCCGCCATACGGAAATCGACGTCTCGACGGCCGCCATCGCGACACTCCTGAAGGAGCGGATGCCTCTGGGCCAGGTGCTGGTCCGCCGCCTCGACCGGCGGCACTTGGCACTGGAGACGGTGGCCGTGGGGCTCGCGGACCGGGCGGTGCCGATGGCGCGGTGCGAGTACTCCGCGAAACAGGTCGCCGAGCTACTGGGTTGGGCGCAGCAGGGCGAGCTGCGGAGGGTTGCGCCGGCAAAGCGGGGTAGTGACCAGCCGCACGGGAATGGCGCGGCGGACGAGAGGTGCATCGGTCTGGTGGTTCCGGAGGATTTGGACGGAGAGCTGCTCGTCGGTCCGCTGGCCGATGCGGCGGGACTG
>SLBP01000154.1:0-35921 GCA_007126245.1 Planctomycetales bacterium | reverse complement strand
GGGCACCGCGCCCCTGGGGCACTTCGCGGGGATCAGGCTCCGATGGTCCGGAAAGCGGTTCCGCCAGCTCGATGGTCGCCACCGCCGCAATGATCACCCCAGGCTGCTGGATCCCCCCCCGCGCTTCAATGCGGTCCCCCGGGGAGACAACCTGGGCGGCAACGCCGAGATCGGCCAGGTCGAGACCGATCTTGGCTTCTTCGGCGAGATCGAAAAAGACAGGCGGAGTGCGGGTCGTAGCCACCACGTATTTGCCCCGCACCAGATCGGCGAGCCGGCCCACCACCATGAAGCGGCGCGTGGCGGCGTCCGTATGCTCCTCCGGCGGCCCCTGCAAACCGGGCTCGCCGGGAGCGCGGCCTTCGGGGAAGACGCCCGGGAGCCGCTGGCTCCGTTCGTGGGGGGTGAAGATCGTCAGCTCCTCGACGGGCTCGACCGCTTGGAGGTCGGGATCGAGCTCGGCCACGAACTCCACGTACAGCCCGGGGTGGAGATAGCTCTCCTCGGCCGACCCCCGGACCCGCACGCGGGTCTGGTCCGTGAGGCGGACCACCCATCCCTCGCGATCGTCCGTGACCACCCGGTAAACGCCGGGGCCGACCATGGCGGCGAAGCGCCCCTGCACCTCCATGGGCGGTAGCTGGACCATCGGCGGCCCCCCCCTCTGCGCCTGGACGCCGGCAGCGAAGATCGAGAGGAACGCCCCGGCCAACAAACTGCGTCTGACGAAGCAACCCACCATTGCCGAAACCCTCCGCTCAAGTCCCGCAGATCCACACGATGATGCAGAGCATCACCCGCCTCCTCTATTTGAGCATAACGGAGCCGGCGGCTCATGGCCAGCGCCAAGGCGACTTTTGCCGGACGAATAGGGGGATGGGCTGATGCGCGCCTAGGGCGTTTCCCCATCGAGCCACTGCCGTTGCCAGAGCTCCAGGACCAGCAGGGCCCAGAGGCGGTAGGCGTGGTCGAAGACGCCCGCGAGGTGCTCGTCGAGCAGTCGGGAGACGGCCTCGCGGCGGAAGAGCCCCCGGTCGACGGCGCGCGGCTCGAGGAGGATGCCGCGGGCGTACTCGGCCAACGGGCCGCGGAACCAGGCGTCGATCGGTACGCCGAAGCCCATCTTGGGCCGCCGCGCAATCGCCGGCGGCAGCAGGTCGGCGAAGGTCTCCAGGAGGATGCGCTTCCCCCGGCCACGGCGGAACTTGAGACTCGCCGGCATCCGTGCCGCCAGCTCGACCACGCGGTAGTCCAGGAGCGGCTGCCGGCATTCCAGGCCGTGGGCCATCGAGGCCACGTCCACCTTGGTCATCAGGTCGCAGGGGAGGTACGTCACCAGGTCGGCCAGGGAGACGGCGGTGATCGGGTCGCGGCGCCCGGTGCGCGCGAAGGCCTCTTCGAGGAAGGCCAGCGGATCCCGGTCGGGAAGCGATTCGAGGAAGGCCTCGGTGTAGAGTTCGGCCCGCCGCGCCTCGCCGAAGATGGCGATCCAGCCGAGGTACCGGCGGGTCGGCGGCTCGGCGAGCATCTCCACGAAGCGCTTCAGCCGCCGGCGGATCGACTTCTGCCGCGGGCTGGCGGGCAGACGCTGCCAGAGGGGCGTGGTCAACGCCCTGCGGAGGCACGCCGGGAGGCGGTCGAAGTGCCGCGCCAGCCAGACGGCGCGGTATCGCGGGTAGCCGGCGAAGAGTTCGTCGCCGCCGTCGCCGGTCAGGGCCACCGTCACGTGCCGCCGCGTCCGCTCGGCGACGTACCAGGTGGGGACGGCCGAGCTGTCGGCGAAAGGCTCATCGTAGTGCCAGACGAGGCGGTCGAGGATCCCCACGGCCTCCGGCTCGACGCGGAACGTCTCGTGGACCGTCCCCAGGTGCCCGGCTACGGCCGCCGCGTAACGGGTCTCGTCGTACTCCGCGATGGGAAAGCCGATGGCGAAGGTCCGCACCGGCTCGCGGGAGAGCCGCTGCATGAGGGCCACGATGATGCTCGAATCGAGGCCCCCGGAGAGGAACGCCCCCAACGGGACGTCGCTCCGCAAACGCATATCGACCGCCGAGGTCAAGAGCGCCCGCAGCTCGTCGCGATAGTCGGCCGCGGGGCGATCCTCCTCCCGCTCGAAGTCGAGCTCCCAGTACGGCGCCACGGTGAGCTCCCCGTCGCGCCAGAGGGCGTAGTGGGCCGGAGGGAGCTTCGCGATTCCCTCGAAGATCGTCTGCGGGTGAGGGACGTACTGGTAGGTGAGGTAGGCGTCGACGGCCTGCGGGCTGAGGCGGCGGGGAACGCCGCCGGCGGCGAGAATTCCCTTGAGCTCGCTCGAGAAGAGGAGCCTTCCGGGTTCGTGGCGGTAGTAGAGCGGTTTCTTGCCCAGCCGGTCGCGGGCCAAGAGGAGCTGTCGCCGGGGCCCGTCCCAGAGGGCGAGGGCGAACATCCCGTTGAGCTGGCCGAGGAAGTCCGGTCCCGCGTCCTCGTAGAGGTGGACGAGGGTCTCGGTGTCGCCGCGGGTCCGCAGGCGGTGGCCGGCCCCCTCGAGGCGGCGGCGGAGCTCCAGGTAGTTGTAGACTTCCCCGTTGAAGACCACCCAGACGGAGCCGTCCTCGTTGGCCAGGGGCTGGTGGCTGCCGGCCAGATCGATGATCGAGAGCCGGCGGTGCCCCAGGGCCACCGAGAGGGGCGCCGCGCCGGCGGCCAACGGCGGCAGGTCGGCCAGGTAGTGGCCTTCGTCGTCGGGGCCGCGGTGCCGCAGGCAGTCGGTCATCCGCCGGAGCGCGGCGCGGTCGACGCCCTTGGCCCGATCGGTCCACACCGCCCCGCATATGCCGCACATGGTTTCGTCCTCTTCGGGTGCCGTCCAACGGGGTGCCGCAGCTCCGCGCGTGACCGTAAGGTGGCTTCGGCGGACCGGGAGGTCCGCCCTCCAGGGCGATGCCGCGGCTCCGCGGCGGGGCGGATCCCTGGTCCCGCGCTGGGGGCTGCGGGCTTGGCCGGCCGCTAACGCCCGGTCCCCCGTGCGGTCTGCGCGGGCGACCGTTCGGCGAGCAGCTCGCGGTACAGCTCGGCGTGGCGGGCGACCATCTGCTCGACGGTGAACTGCGCGGCCATCCGCTGCCGGCCGGTCCCGCCCAGGCGGCGTGCCAGCTCGTCGTTCTCGAGCAGCCGCTGCGTGTACCGGGCCAGCGCGGCGCGGTCGCCGACGGGGAACAGGTAGCCCGTGCGGTCGTGCTCGACGAGGTCGCGGGTGCCCGGGATGTCGGTGGCCACCACGGGCACCCCGGCCGCCATGGCCTCCATGATCGTGTTCGACTGGCCTTCGAAGCTGCTCGTCGACCAGAGTGCCGCCAGGTGGGGCAGGATCCGCGGCACGTCGCTGCGCTCGCCGAGAAAGCGGACCTTGTCGCGGATCTGCACCTGGTCGCGGTAGCGGAGGAGCCGCTCCCGGAGCGGGCCCTCGCCGACGAGGAGCAGGTAGACGTCGTCGCGGATGACCTTCAACAGATCGGCCGCCCAGATGGCATCCTTGACCCGCTTCTGCGGCCAGAGACGGCCCACGAGGGCGACGAGGCGGGCTCCCTCGGGCAGGCCCAGTTCGGCGAGGAACTGCTGCCGGTTGCCGGCGGCCACCGGTGGCGGCGCCACGCCGTTGGGAATGACCAGCAGCTTCGCCTCCGGCAGTCCACGGCCCACGTAAAAGGCCCTGACGGCCGGGCTGTTGACCACGATCCGCGCGGTATGGCGGGCCAGGAAGCGATCCACGGAGAGCTCGGTGCCGCCCTTCCAGGAATCGACGCACCGCTCCGCCGCCACCAGGCTCCGCACCCCGCAGGCGCGCGCCGCCAGGCGGCCGTAGCTGTTGGCGGCGAAGAGCCAGGTATGGACCAGCTCGGGCGCGAGGCGGGCGATGTGCCTGCGGAGCTTCCAGTAGGCCCGCGGATCGACGCGCCAGCGCTTGCCGATCACCGTCACCGGGATCTCCGCGGCCCGCAAGGGATCGCGCATCGGTCCGCCGCGGGTCAGCGCGCAGACGTGGACCTCGAACTCGTCGCGCGGCAGACCGCAGGCCAGGAGCGTCAACTGCTTCTCGGCGCCCGAGCGATCCAGCGAGGGGATGATCTGGAGGATGCGTCGTTTCACGATGGGGGAGGGGGGGGCTCGTGGGGTGTCGTACCGGGGATACGCTTGGCAGTTTCCCCGCTGAAAGCCCACCTGACAAGGGGGTCCACCGCCGGCTCCCGCCGCTGGCTCGCTCTCATGCCGGCAATGCTTCCGGCCCCCGGTACCGAGAGCTCCGTCGTCAACCCGCGTGAACCAGGACAAGGGAACCGCGCGCCGCAGCGGTCACCGATGCCCTCGACCCGAGGGCGGGCTCACTCGCCGCCGGGAGGCAGGGGGACGGCCTCTTCGACGTGGGCGGCGAAGCGCGCTACGGCCTCGGCCAGCTCCTCGCGTCGTTCGAGCGTGAAGCTGGCCGCGTAGACCTCGACAAAGGTCGCCCGTACGGCATGGGCCCGCTCGTACATGCGGTGCCAATCGTAGGCGGCCGGCTGGATCGCCTGCAGGCCGCGGAAGAGGGGCCGCTCCCAGACGCGGGCGAAGGCCGCCTCGGTATCGGCATTGGGCGCCCCCCATTCGCCTTCGGGGTTCCAGCCGTTGGCCTGGCAGAAGAAGCGCGGCGAGGCGGGGCCGATCTGCGCGACGACGTAGTCGGCCAGTTCGGCCGCGGCCTCGGTCAAGGGGCCGTGGCCGGAGAAGGGGAACTCCACCGCCAGCCATTCGTCGGCGTGGGCCAGGCCGATGTCGAGAAGCCGCTTATGGGCCGCCAGCCAGGCCTCGTAGGAGTAGCCGGGGAGCGAGCGGACCTGGCGGCTGTGGTTCAGCTCGGCCCAGTCCTGGCCGTACCAGGGAAGGTGTAGCAGGCGAACGCCGTTCGCCCGGCACCATTCGGCGAGGCGTTCGACGGTCGCCGCGTATTCCGCCTCGAAGGCCTCGTTGGGCCCGCCGTCTTCCGTGAACGGCGCCGGGACCTTGATCACGGGCGGCTGGCCGACGAGGTAGAAGCGCGCGCCCTGATCGAAGACGCGGACCGGCGTGTGACGCCCGGCCATGAAGCGCACGGAGAAGGCCAGATCCCGGTCGCGGACGATTTGCAGCCCGTCCTCGAGCAGGTCGAAGTCCTCGTCGATGGCCGACCAGGGAACGCGGAGCGAGAGCCCGCGGACGCCGGGGATGGCCAGCGCCGGCTCGATGATCTCGGGAGTCAGCCTGGCAAGCTCCTCCCGGCTTCCCACCTGCTGGAGGACCCAGGTGCCCGCCACCGCCGCGGCAGCGTCTTCGGGTGGCTCCTCTTCGGGGGCCGGCTCGCGCCAGGCGACTTCCCGGATATAGAGCTCGCCGCGGCGCGGAAAGGCATGCCGGATCCGCCCGAGGATACCGCGGAGGCGACCGATGATCGGTCCGGGTTCGGCCGCCCCGGAGCACCAGCCTTCGCCATGATTTTCCCAGGAGAGACCTCGAGCCGGGGCGCTCGCGGCGGCGAGTGCCAGGGTGCAGCCGAGAAGGAGCGCGGCCGCCCCCGCAAGGCGGCGGCCAGCGCGTCTCGGGGCCATAGGGGGCTTCGCGGGTCCGTGCGTGCATCGAAGGCAGCCATGCTCCGACATCGTTCGCGAGATCATCAGGCAGCCTTTCGGGCGGGCGAGGCGTCACGGGGACCGTCGCAGCGGAGGGGGCTCGGCGCTGTTCGGCCACGATCGAGTGGACTTCTATTATAAACACTGGCGCGGCCGCTGACACGCCCCGCACCCCGGCGGCGGCCGCCCTGCCGCGGTGGACGCGAGCGCCCCGCGGCTCCCGGTAGGGGGAGCAAGAAGGGCAGCGGCTGGTGAAGGCAGGCGTCGCGGTCGGCGGAATAACGCGAGGGGGGATTTCCACGGGTTTCCATAGCCCGGTTCGGCTGCGATAATTATGGATGGTTTCATGCATCGCTCGCCGCCGCCTCTGCGACGCGCAAAAGGGGATCACCATATTCTCACTTTCGTTCCCAGTGTGACATGTCCCTGGATACACTCCCGCCACTGGATGCCCTGACCAACTGGGTCCGGACCCATGACGACCACGCCGCCCATCGCCTCGAACTGCTCGCCGAAGCAGAAGCCATTCTGCGCCGCTCCCTCGCGGTCGGCGGCGAACGGCGCAGGGTCTTGGCCGGCAGGCTTCAGCGGTGGCGGTACCAACGTCTCAACGAGTTCGCCGGCAACCTCCCACCCGAAGAGCGCCGCCTGTCCGACGCCCTCGATCTGGCGGCCAACGCCCTTCTGGACCGGCCGCCGCGGCCGGCACGGTGGCCGCGCGGGGCAGTCCACTCCCCGGAAGGGGGCGCTGCTGCCCAGCGGGCCGTTGCGGCCCTCGATCAGCGGCTGCCGCTCGATGAGCTCGCCCGCCAGGCCCGCGAAATCACCTTTGAGCACTTCGCTTCTGCGAGCCAAAGCGGGACCACCCGCACGCGGCGGATGCTCATGTATGCCCCGCTGTATCTCTCCAGCGAGTGCGTAAACCACTGCACGTACTGCGGCTTCAGCTACCCGCTGGAGATACCGCGGCGGCATCTGAGTCTCCGCCCGGTTCTGGCCGAGGCCGAGATTCTCCGGCGGCGGGGTTTCCGCCACCTCCTCCTGGTCGCCGGCGACTTCCCCAGCCGCACGACGACGGTCTACTTCGCCGAGGCCATCCAGGCTCTCTCGGCGCGGGGTTTCCAGCCCGCCGTGGAGATCGCCCCGCAGAGCACCGAGGCCTACGAGGAGTTGGTCCGTGCGGGGGCCTGCGGGGTAACTCTTTATATGGAGACCTACGACGAGGAGATGTACGCCGCACACCACCTCCGCGGCCCCAAGACATCGTACGATTGGCGCCTCGAAGGGCTCGAACGCGCCGCCGAAGCGGGAATGTCCCGCCTGGGAATGGGTATACTCCTCGGTCTGGCCGAACCGCGAGAAGACCTCCTGGCGCTCGTTCGCCACGCCGAGTATCTCGCCGAGCGTTCCCCTCACAGCCGGCTCGCCTTCAGCCTGCCGCGGATCCACGAGGCCCCGGAGGACTTCGAGATCCCCTATGCGGTCGACGACGAGTCGTTCGTCCGATTCTACTGCGCGCTTCGCATCGCCTTCCCGAAGGCCGAGCTCGTCCTCTCCACGCGCGAGACCCGCGCGCTGCGCGAGCGGCTGGCCCAGACCTGCATCACGCAGATGAGCGCCGGCAGCTCGACCACGCCGGGAGGCTACGGAGACGAGGCTGAAGGACACAGCGGCGAACAGTTTCCCGTCCACGACGAACGGCAGCCCGCCGAAGTCGCCGACCGGCTCCGCCACACCGGATTCGTGCCCGTCTGGAGCCTCGACGAGTGCCAATGAGCTACCGGCCGCACGCCGTTCGGCGGCCCCTTTGCCCTTGCTGCCTCTCGTCGCCGCGCGTTTTGCCTGCCGCCGTCCCTCTGCGGCACCGACATCCGGCGGGGTCCCGCCACCGAACCGGGGGCTAGTCCGCGGCGGAGCGGTAGCGGCGCAGGGCTTCGACGGCGGCGGCCATGTCGGCCGGGAGCGGGGCCTCGACGACCAGTGGCGCGCCGGTGGCGGGGTGGAGCAGCCTCAGGCGGAGGGCGTGGAGCGCCTGGCGGCGAAGGAGGACGTTGGCGTCGGGGGGTTCGCGGCGGAGTTCGCCTAAGGTGATTTCCGCCCGCCCGCCGTAGTGGCGGTCGCAGAGTACCGGGCAGCCGGCGTGGGCCAGGTGGACGCGGATCTGGTGGGTGCGCCCCGTCTTGGGGATCGCCTTCACGGCGGCAAAACCGACGAACCGCTCCAAGATCTCGTAGTACGTTTGGGCTGGACGGCTCTCGGGGTCCCCGCGGCGGATGGCCATCCTCTCCCGCTGGTGCGGATGGAGCCCGATCGGTTCGTCGATCACGTCGCGGTCCAGCCGTGGACTGCCAGCCACCAGGACGTAGTACTCCTTCTCCACGGTGCGGGCGGCGAACTGCTCTGCGAGGCGGGTATGCGCCAGGTCGTGCTTGGCGACGAGGATGGCGCCGCTGGTGTCGCGATCGAGCCGGTGTACGATTCCCGGGCGGCTGGGACCGCCGGCCGAGCTGAGCTGGCCCTGAAAGCGGTGCGAGACGGCCGCGGCCAGCGTCCCCTGCCAGTGTCCGCGGGCGGGGTGGACGACCATCCCGGGCGGTTTGTTGACCACCGCCAGTTCCTCGTCCTCGTAGAGGACCTCGATGGGGATCTCTTCCGGGCGGGGCGTCTGGCGGGGCATCTCGGGCAGCACCAGGGCGACCTGTTGCCCCACACGCAGCCGATGGCTCGGCTTGCCGCCGAAGCAGCCGTCGATCTCCACCACGCCCGCGGTGATCACGCGGCGGAGATGAACGCGGCTGTAGTCGGGAAGACGGTGGGCCAGGAAGAGGTCCAGCCGCCAGCCGGCCTCCTCGGGCGCCACGGTGAAGGCGACGGATTCCCCCGCCGACGGACGACGTTCCATGAACTCCCAGGACGCGCGTTAAGGCTTCGGTGCCCGGCCGCAGCGACGGGGCCGCTCCCCATTGAACCTGCGGACCTTTTCACCCAAGCGGGCATCATAGACCGTCGACTCGGACCCGACAACGAGGGCTGCGCCGGAGCGGCCGGAGCCCTCGCTTCACGGGGGACGGTCCCGATTTTCGCGGCCGTAGAAGGTATTCCTCGTGGACAACACCATTCGGCCGCGAAAATGGGACTGTCCGCTTCGCCCGGCACGAAAAACGGCCCTGTCCGCGGCCGGCCCGTCAACGGTTACGAACCGGCCCGCCTCCGATCGCAGCAGAAAACGGCACGCCGATTGCTCGCTTGATGTAACAGATGTCAAGAACGCCGGATGAAGTCTCGCCAACCGCCGCCGGAGCCGGTAATTCTTGGCCAGGCGATCGTGGAGCGAGGGGGGTGGGTGAAAAAGTCGCACTCCGCACGGCTCGCGGCTGTGCAAAACTTGCACGCCCGCCCTTCGGCGGCACGAGCGGCAACCAAGCAAGAAAGGGATTGGCAAATGAAAGCCAGGCGAATCGTAGCGTGGGCCGCCGTTGCGGCGGCGATTCTGGGCCTTGGGGACACGGCATCCGCCCAGCGCGGGCTGGGCGAGTGGGAGGGGGTGGCGCAGCGGGCAACCCTTCCCCCCGTGATCGAACTGCGCGGCCGGATCGAAGAGATCGATGTCGCTCCCTGCGAGGCGACCACCGGCCGAGCGCTCGCCGGCGTCCACATGTTCGTCCTCTCCGATGATGAACCTGTTGGCGGATCGGTTGCCCAGACTAAGGGAAAGCACCGGCTGAACGTCCACCTCGGTCCCGCCGAAGTGCTCGAAGATGAGGTGAACGACCTGCGGAAGACTGACCGGGAGGTCCAAGTGATCGCCTTCCGCACCGAAGCGATGGAGGAGGGGCACTACGTTGCCCGCTCGATCCGGATCGACGAGAAGACCACCCTCGAGCTCCGCGACGAGAACCTCCGCCCCCTCTGGGCCGGCGGCTTCGGTGAGGGCCGGGTGCGGGCCCGCGACTTCGCGCCGGGCGGGGGCCGCGGCCGGGGCGGCGGCGGCATGGGAATGGGCCAGGGAGCCGGACGCGGTCTCGGACGGCAGGGGCGCGGCTGGTAGTCCCCGGCAACCCCGCCTCCGCCAAGGCGCATCGACAACGAACGGAATCGCCCGGGGAAGGGCCGGCAGGGTCACGGCGGCGCAGAGCCTCAACGCCATTCGCCCGGGCAACCTGGCACGCCCCCCTGCTCCTGCTCTTCGGATCGAGGCGCCGCTAGCATGGACAAAACTACCTGGTCCGCGAGGCCCTGATTCAGACGGGGTGGCAGGACCTGATCGGCAATGCCTGCGACCGCTTGATCCCCGCGCATCCGCCGAAGCAAGCCATCCAGGCGCGACGGCGGCGGGCGAATCCGGCGACGCGGACCGACGAGGTGGAGGGCGACCACTACCACGCGGTGGCCAACCCTGCGAGTGATCCCCTCGTGCTCGGTCTTTTCGATCGTCCCCCTTCTCTGTTTCCTCCCGTTCAAAAGAAGAACGGCAAGAGAGCGGCCGCTCTCTCCACTTTCCTGGAACAGGAGGGCAGGAGCGAGCCGAGCGAGAGAGGGAGAAAAGCGTGTGGCCGGTGGGGAGGGAGCTGCTCGAAGGTGGTCTTCGACTCCCCGAATCCCTCTCTGTCACCCTCGGCGACCTCCTGTCGAGTTAGGATCAGGCGATTGGAGGTCGTTCTTGTTTCGACAGGAGGGAACGGAGGACACCGAGGAGCGAAACGTGAGGGAGGTGAAAGGACCGCCACTCCCGCCGATCGGGGAGGTAGCAGCTCATGCCTCGCCGGCGAGGTGGTGGACGAAGAGGGTGTCTTCGTCGAGGGCGGCGCGGGCGAGGTCGACCAGGTGGACGTGGTGGGTGAAGAAGATCACCTGCATCCGCCGGGAGAGATCGGCCAGGGCGGTAAGCGCGGCGATGGCGCGGCGGTCGTCGAAGTTGAGGAGCACGTCGTCGACGATAAAGGGAAGGGGCTCGTGCCGGTCCAGCCAGGCCTCGAGGCTGGCCAGCCGCAGGGCGAGGTAGAGCTGGTCGCTGGTGCCGTCGCTCATACCCGCAACGTCCAACGTCTCGCCGTTGGGCCGCACTCCTAGGAGGATCGGGCGGTCCTCTTCATCGACGTCGACCCGCAGCTCGGCGAAGGAGCCGGCCGTGAGCTGGGCGAACCGCTCCGAGGCCCGCGCCACCACGGGCCCCTGGTTCTGCTCGCGGAACCGCTCGATGGCCCCTCGCAGGACCGCCAGCGCCAGCCGCCGCACGGCATACTCCTCGACGTCGCCGGCCAGCGCCGCGAGGTGTTCCTCGCAGTCGCCGGCCGCCTCGGCGGCCGCGGCGCTGCCGTCCATCCGCGCCAGTTCGCTGCCGGCGGTGCCGATGCAGCGATCCACCTGGGAACGCTCCTCCTCGAGCCTGGCGATCTCCTCGCCGAACCGCGCGATCTCGGCGGGCAAGGCGTCGGCATCGACGGCTTCGACGGTAGCGAGAAACTCCTCCAGCGGCGCGCCGCCGCTGTGCGAGAGGATCTGCAGCTCGAGATGCCCGAGCTCCTCCTCCAGCTTCCGCCGCTGGTCGGACCGCCGCTGGGCCTCGGCAAGCTCCTCGAAGCTGCTGCACCCGGCCGCAGCGCAGAGGTCCTCGAGCTCGCGGTGGGCCTGGCGGAACTGTTCGTCGGCCCGGTCGTGATTCTGCTTGGTGGTGGCTCGATCCCGCTTGAGCTCGTCGCGCCGCTCCGCCGCCTGCCGGGCCTGCTGGAGCCGGCGTCCCAGGGCAACGACGATCTCCTCGGCCGAGCGATCGGCAAACTCGGGCGCGAGCCGCGCTGCCATGGCCTCCACGTCGCTGCGGAAGCGTGCCGCATCGTCTTCGATGGCCGCGATCCGGCCACCGAGGCTCTCCGCCTCTTGCCGCTTCTGCGCCAGCGTGCCCAGCGCGCCGAGGACCTCGTTGGCCTGAGGAGGCGTAGCGTCGGCGGGAAGGCCCAGGGTTTCCATAGCCTCGGCCCAGGCCTGCCGCCAGGCGTCGAAGCCGGCGGCGTCCTGTCGCCTGCGGACCTCGGCCTCGCGGAGATCGGCACGGAGCTGGGCCAGCCCCTGCACCAGCTCCTCGCGGCGGCTTACCCGGCGGCGGGTCTCGTCGAGGAACTCTTCGGCCCGATCCACCAGGGCCGCCAGGCTCTCCTCGGGGGCCGGCGCGGCGGCTCCGGCCTCTGATAGGGCCGCCTCGAGCGCCCGCCGCGCGGCAGTAATCCGCTCCTCCAGGCGGTCCACTTCGGCGCCGAGCTGCCGCAACTCGTGGGCCGCCCGGGCCAATTCGGTCGCCTCCCCGCGCCATGCCCGCATCTCCCCCGGCGTGAGCGGCTCGATGCCGCACTCCGCCCAGCTCCCCCGCCACTGCCGATCCAACTCCGCCCGCTCCGTCTCGACGGCCTCCATCTCGGCACCCACCGCCTCGAGGCGCCGCCTCTCCCGATCGCAGTCCGCCTGGAGTTTGGCCTTTTCGGCGACGCGGCGGGCCTCGCGGCGGAGCCGGTCGGCCAGCTCGTCGGCCCGCTCGACGCTCGCCTCGTAAGCCGCCGCCAGCTCGCCTGCTGGGGCGGTGCGAGCCAGGTAGTCGCCCACGTCTTCCTCGGCAGCCTCCCCCCGCCAGGCCCGCAGCACGAGCTGCCAACCCTCCTCGCGCACCTGGCGGGCCCGCTCCAGGTCGTCCTCGCTGGGGACAGCCTGCTCCAGCTCGAGCTGCCGGAGCGCCGCCTGCTGGGCCGCCAGGGCATCGTCGGCCTCCCGCCGGCGCTGGCGGAGCGCCTCGCAGCGGGCGGCGAGCTTGCGGTAGTCGTCGTCGAAGCGGTCGCACGTCTCGGCCGAGGGGATGGCGAGCCGCTCGAGCACCTCGAGCGAGGCTACCGCGGGCGTCAGCCGGGCCAACCGGGCCTTCGTCGCCTCCGCCTCCCCGTTACGCTTCGCCGCCTGCGCCGCCCAGGCCTCCTCGAGCTTCCCCTCATGGCGGACCTGCTTGAGTGCGCGGTAGAGTGTCTCCGACTCGGGCAACTCGCCCAGCCGGTCGAGCTCGCCCTGACGATCGGCGATCTGGCCCTTCAGCCGTTCGCAGTTGGCCTCACCCTCGCGGAGCCGTTCGGCGAGCGCTTCCCGCTCCGCCCCCAGGTTCTGGATATGGACCACCTGCGGGGCGGGGACGAGCAACCGCCCTGCCTCGGCCTCCTCGGGGGCTCGGCCCAGACGGCGGAGCAGGTCGGCGGTGTCGCGGTGAGCGGCGTCGCGCTCGGCCTGGAGGCGCGGCAGGTCGGCCATCGCCTTGCGATGGCTCCCCAGCCGCTCGCGCATCGCCTCGACGGCCTCAGCCTCCAGCAGCAACTCCTCGGGCACGGAAAGCCCCCGGCACTCCTCGTCGAGCCGTGCAAGGGCCGCCGCGGCATCCTCGCGCCCCTGTTCGGCCAGGCGGAGCTGCGTGAGCCACTGGTGGCAGCGAGTGCCGAAGTCGTCGGCAAGCAAGGGGACCTCGCGCGCCGCCTCGACGGCGCGGCCGACCTCCCGCCAGCGGGCGATCCCCGGCAGCGCCTGCTGGATCCGCTCCAGTCGATGGAGCCGGGCGCGGCGGCCACTGAGTTCATTCGCCAGCGTCTCGGCCCGCTGCCGGGCCATGATCAGATCCCGTTCCGCCGCGCGGTAGCTCTCCTCGGCGAGCTGGCACTGCCGCAGAGTCTTCTGCCCCTCGCGGAGCGCCGCCAGCCGGGCGTTGATCCGCATGGTCGATCCGCGGGGCCGAAAGAGCTCGTCGGCCTCGCTCCTTAGCTGCTGCTGCACGCGGCGAAGGCCGGGCACCCCCGAGCCGGCGGAAAAGAGGACTTCTCCCACGCGGCCGCCGCCGCGGAGAATCTCCTGACCTCCGGCAACCAGGCGCTGGTGATCGATGCCGAACATCGTCCGGAAGACCTCGGCGTCCACGCCGCCGAGCAGCGCCGCCAACTCGGCCTCATCGGTCACCGTGCTGTCGTCGGCGGCGCGGAGGGTATCGCGGTTTCCCTTGCGGCGGACGACCTCGAGCGTGCGGCCGTTGCCCTGGCGGAGGACGGCGCCGATTCGCAGGTTGCGGTAGTCGTGGCGGAAGTTGTCGTCGGTCTGGCGGGGGACGCCGAAGAGCAGGTCGCGGATGGCCCTAAGCGCCGACGACTTGCCCGCTTCGTTGGGACCGTAGATCACGTGCAACCCCTCCGTGCCGCCGGAGAGATCCAGCTCCGTCCCGGTAAAGGGACCGAAGGCCAAGAGCCGCAGGGTGTCGAAGCGCACCGGGTTACCCCTCCTCCTGAAGCCGGGTCCTTAGCAGCGGCTCGACCTCGCCCAGCCGCGTCGCCAGCCATGCGGGATCGTCGAGGCGGGCCCCCTCGGGCCCGTCCCGCAGTTCGGCGGGGAGCCGGCGGGCAAGCTCGCCCAACTCGCCGCCCATCTCGGCGAGCGCCGCGGGATCGTTGCGGAGCTCCTCGATCAGGGCGTGGAGCTCCCCCCAGGCACCGTCGGCAGACTCCTGCCCGGCCGTGCGAAGGGGGGCCGTGGTGGCGAAGCAGACCTTCTCCACCCAGGCTTCTCCTCGCCCGGCGTGGAGGGCGGCGGCGCGGACCTCGTTGGTCCACTTCGCCCGCTCCGCCACGAACTCGCCGTGCGCGGGGGTAGGCCCGTGCACTTCGACGCGGACCGCCAGTGCGCGGCCCTCTGCGGCTGCCCAGCACGTTCGGAGTTCCCGTTCGACGAGCGGCGGCAGCTCGTCGGCCGTGGCCAGGCTGCCGGCGTCGAGGATGACGGTCTCCCAGCGGAGCACGTCGAGCGGAACGAACTCCGTGGAGACGGAGCGGGCGTCGTCGACGGTCACCAGCAGGCAGCCCTTCGCACCGCTCTCCCGGATGTGGCGTCCCTGGACGTTGCCCGCGTAGGCGATCGGCGGGTCGTTGCACAGGATGGCCCGCCGGTGGATATGCCCCAGGGCCCAGTAATCGTATTGGCGGGTGCGGAGGTCCTCGAGCGTGCAGGGGGCATAAGGATCGTGCCCCTGCTGCCCGGCGACCGAGGTATGCAAGAGGCCGATGTTGAACAGCCCCTTCCGCGGGTCCGGGTATCGCAGGGCCAGGTTCTCCTCGACGGCGGGCATGGCAAAGCTCTGCCCGTGGATCGCCACCGCCGGCTTGTCGAGGACGATCGTCTCCGGGGCCTCGGCCGAGAGCAGGGCGACGCCCTCGGGGAGGCGGAGCGAACGGGTCATGCGGTTCTGCGCGTCGTGATTCCCGGCGATCAGCACCACGGGAATGCCTGCCCGCCGCAGCTCGGCGAGCTGTGAGGCGAAGAAGAGCCCCGTGTTGTAATCGGGCCAGTCGCCGTCGTAGAGGTCGCCGGCGAGCAGCACGAAGGCCACCCGCGCCCCCACGGCCGTCTCCACCAGCCGTTCCAGGGCGCGGCGCGAGGCGTTGCGGACCCTCTCTGCCGGGGCCCCTTCATAGCGGGCCAGCCCCTTGAGAGGGCTATCGAGATGGATGTCGGCAGCATGGAGGAATCGGAACATATTCCCTCGTTTCGTACCTCGCACCGGGCGTATTCGCCCCTCCTCCGTCATACTCCGCCGCTCCGCACCGGAGGGCACAGCGTGCCCGAAACCTTCCAAGGTGACGCATGAAGATCGCGCAGACAAGCCCCCGCCTTTCGTCGGGAGCCGGCACCCGCCGGTAAGTCCTTCGAGCACGCCGGAGGAGACGCAGGCAAGGAAAGGAGAAGAGGAGCCGTATTGCTTGTTCTGCCCCTTGCACAGAGCTATATTCGACGGCGCCGGGACAGGCGCTTTCGCCGACCGCTGAAGACTACCGCGGCACATGCCGGGAACGGAGGAGCTCTTCTCCGTGCCCGAGTCGATTCGTGTTCGGGCGTTTCGCTTTACCGCACAGGGGAAGAATCATGAAAAAGCCGCCTGTCTTTCTGGTTGCTGCGTTGCTCTTGACCGGTGCATCCTTGACGGCTGAGGAGCCCGCCCCGGCCACCCTGCACCTCTACGACGGCTTCGACGGCGCCTTTTCGCTCGATTGGAAGCCGGTCCGCCACGAGCCCGGCCACGTCTCGCTGGAGAAGCATCCCGGGCAACTGACGATCACCACCCAGCGCGGCGCCCTGCACGGCGACGTCGCCAACAGCGCCGATAGCGAGGGGATCTTCGCCCGCAACCTCTTCGTCATCGACAACCCCCTCGCCGATGCCGACGGATTCGTGATCACGACCTGCGTCGACTCCTTCCGCCCCTCGATGCCGTGGCAGCAGGCGGGCCTGCTGGTCTACGACGACGACGCCAACTACGTCAAGTTCACTATTGAAGCCATGCTCTGGAACCGCGACGCAGCCGTGCTGCCGCGGGTCCTCAGTTTTCTGCGGGAGCGGGAGATGCACGCCCACTACGCCCACCTGTGGGCGCCGCTGGACGGCAACAGGATCTGGCTGCGGCTGACGCGCCGGGGGGCGCACTACGAGCTTGCCTGCAGCGCCGACGGCGAGGTGTTCCTGCCGATTATCGAATACACGTGGACGGGCGAGGCCCGCCAGGTGGGGCTGTTGGCCAAGAATGGCGGCGATCCGCGGGCCCACGAGATCGACGCCCGCTTCGATTCCTTCGAGCTCCGCGCCCTCACCGAGCAGGAGCGGCAGCAGCCGCGCTTCGCCTTGCGGCGGCTGCTCGAGGGGGATTGGATCGCCGAGGAGGCGGTATTGGGCGGCACGGTCCTCGATGGCGTCCCGCTGACACAGGTCTCCTTCACCGACACCACCATGACCCTTGCCGAGGCGGAGGGGGAGTCGATGGCGGGCACCTACGCCCAGGGGCCCGCCGACGATCACGACATTCTGTACGTGACCTTCCCGCCGAACAGTCACCGGCTGGCGATGCGCTACGCCGTCGATGCAGATCGGCTCCGCCTCGCCTTCGACAGCGAGGAGCCGGTGCCGGCTCCCCCGGCGCTGGAGAGCGCCGCGGGCGATACCCATGTCGCCATTGCCCTTCGCCGCGCCGATCCGTAGCTCGCCCCGCACCGGTACTCATCTCCGTGAGGTGACAGCCATGCCAGCGATGTCGCGATCTTCCGTATGTGCGGCCTGCCTCCCGGCCGCGCTTCCCCTGGCGGCCGAGGAGCCGCCGGTGCGCTTCGCGAGGCATGTCCTCGATAGGGCGTTCCGCAGCGAGGCGGGACTTCACGGGAAACGGCCTCAACGACATCGCCGCCGGCATCGTGCTGTATGCAGCCCCCGGGGAGATGATCGCCGTTGCCGAGGAGCCCCGTGAGTTCGATCCTGTGGCCTACAGCGACGTCTGCTTCCGTATCGCCCGCGACGTCAACGGCAACGGATTGATGGACATCGCCGTCGCCAACAAGAATGGGGTCTTCTACTACGAGCAGGTCGCTTCCGCCTCCCCGTAGACGGCCGAAAGCCCACAACGGCCTGTCGGCGCCGGGCGCAGCAGCGACGGAGGCGGTTCCCCCAGAAATCGCAAAAAGCTCCATGCTCCTCCCTCACGGCGGCTTCAGCGGGCGGCCGAGGGCTAGCCCGGATTCCCATAGGACCGACTCGGCCATGACGCGCACGCTGCCTTAGCGCGCCGAGAATCACCCCGGCCCGGCCGATGCCGACGACCGTGTGCGCTTTGCCCACTGTCCCCTCTTCCCCCTTCTGTGCGTCGTCTGGGCGCGGGGACATCGGCGATCCGTCCTAAAGTATTTCGCCCCAACCCTTTGATTCTTGGAGAGCCGCTACGGAGGCCTTCGCGTCTTTCTCGGTGGAACGGGTATCTTCGACGGACCCCGTGCGGGTGGGGCCCATGGTAAGGGGGGACCCCAACGTATATAGTGAGCTGACTTGTCGCCTTGTTCCCAAGACGGAGCCTGGTAGCAGGCTGGCGAGCAGAGGGATCGACCGCCGGACGGAGCAACAGCAGCGCCGCAGGGCGGGCCGAGGCAGAAGGGACGGGCACCAGCGCCCTGGTGTACCGCGGCAGACCCGTGGAGCAACCCGGTGCCCGCCGGAAGACAACCGGACGAGCGTGGGAGGACTGCCATGCGCATTGTCGATGCGACGTTCCGAGTGGCCGTGAGTCTTTCGGCAGCGCTCGCCTGCGGTGCCTGGAGACCGGTCGAGGCCGTCGGCGCCGATGAGGCGGTACTGCCCGCGGGCGTCGCCGCCGTCTGGGACGCCGAGAAGGCGTTCCGCGAGACCACTGCGACGCGGGAGCGGATCTCGATCAACGGCCTGTGGCGCTGGCAGCCCGCCGAGGACGCCGCCGAGGCGGTGCCGGCCGGTGGGTGGGGATTCTTCAAGGTCCCCGGTAGCTGGCCCGGCATCACCGATTACATGCAGAAGGACAGCCAGACGGTCCACGCCCACCCGGACTGGCAGCGCGTGCGGTTGGCCGAGGTGACCGCGGCCTGGTACGAACGGGAGATCACTGTCCCGGCCGAGTGGGCCGGCCGCCGCATTACCGTGGGCACCGAGCTGGTGAACTCGTTCGCGGTGGTCTTCCTCGACGGCCGCCGCGTGGGCGAGATCCGCTTTCCGGCCGGCGAGGTGGACCTCACGGCCGCCTGCCGCCCGGGAGAGACCCACCTGTTGAGTATGCACGTGGCGGCCATGCCGCTCGCGGGCGTGATGCTCTCCTACACCGACACGAACGCGGCCCGCGAGGTGCCCGGGAGGGTGCGGCGGCGAGGCCTCTGCGGCGACGTCTTCCTCGCCAGCAGCTCCCCCGGGCCCCGGCTCGGCGACGCCCGCATCGTCACCTCGGTGCGAAAGGGGGAAATCACCATCCAGACGCCCCTGGAGGGCCTCACCTCGGGTACTCGCTACACCGTGCGGGCCCGCATCACCGATGGGGACAGGACCGTGGAGGAGTTCACCGGCGAGCCCTTCACAACCGAGGACCTCGACGAAGGCCGCTTCGTCCTCACGCGGCGTTGGCTCCCGGAAAGACTCTGGGACCTGCATACCCCGGAGAACATGTACGAAGCTCGCGTCGCCCTCCTCGACGGCGGCGGTGCGGTGCTCGACGCGGGATACCCGCAGCGCTTCGGCTTCCGCGAGCTCTGGATCGACGGGCGGGACTTCTACCTCAACGGCAGCCGCGTCTTCCTCTCCTCCGTGCCCCTGGACAACGCCCAGGTGGGCGCCGCCCTGGCCACCTACGAGGCCGCCCGCGAGAGTCTCGAGCGCCTGCAAAGCTTCGGCATCAACTTCGTCTACACGCACAACTACGACTGCCAGCCGGGTGCCCATCTCGGCTTCGCCGAGATCTTGAGGGCCGCCGACGACGTGGGCATGCTCGTGGCCCTCTCCCAGCCGCACTTCACCCACTACGAGTGGGATGCGCCCGATGCCGAGGAAACCAACGGCTACGCCGCGCACGCGGCCTATTATGCCGCCGTGGCGGGGAACCATCCGTCGGTGGTCTTCTATTCGACGAGCCACAACGCCACCGGCTATGCCGAGGACATGAACCCGGACAAGATCGACGGGCTCTACGATGCGCGCGAGTCCTGGTCGCTGAGAAACGCCCAGCGGGCCCTGCGGGCGGAGGCGATCATCCGGCAGATCGACCCCAGCCGCATCGTCTACCACCACTCTTCGGGTAACCTGGGCTCGATGCACACGAGCAACTTCTACGCCAACTGGGTCCCGGTGCAGGAGATGTCGGACTGGTTCGAACACTGGGCGACGGCGGGCGTGAAGCCCCTCTTTACCTGCGAATACGCCGTCCCCTTCACCTGGGACTGGGCGATGTACCGCGGGTGGTACGAGGGGGAGCGGTCCTTCGGAAGCGCTAGGGTGCCCTGGGAATACTGCCTTGCCGAGTGGAACGCCCAGTTCCACGGCGCCGAGGCATACCGCATCACGGACGAGGAGAAGGCCAATCTCCGCTGGGAGGCGCGGCAGTTCCGCGCCGGCCGCCTCTGGCACCGCTGGGACTATCCCCACAATCTCAACTCCCGCGATTTCGAGTCGCGCTACCGGGTGATCGCCGCGTACCTCGACGACAACTGGCGGGCCTTCCGGACCTGGGGCATCTCGGCCAACTCCCCGTGGCAGTTCGCCAATTACTGGAGGCCCCGCGACGACGTCGACCGCAGCCGCCGCGAGCTGCCGGTCGACTGGGAGGGCCTCCAGCGGCCGGGATTCAGCCCCGACTACATCGAGGACCGTTACGAAACCCTCGAGCTGGCCTTCGAGCGCGACGATTGGATTCCCACGCTCGCCGCCGAGGCGCTCTACCGCAACAACATGCCGCTGCTGGCCTACATCGCCGGCAAGCCGGCGGCCTTCACGAGCAAGGACCACAACTTCCACGCCGGCGAGACCGTCGAGAAGCAGGTCATCGTCATCAACAACTCCCGCGAGCCGGCGACGGCCACATGCCGCTGGTCGCTCGAGCTGCCCACGGAGGTAGCCGGCACCCACGCGCTGACGCTGCCGACCGGCGAGCAGGAGCGGGTGCCGCTGCGTTTCCCGCTACCCTCCGATCTGGCACCGGGTGAGTACACGCTCCGTGCCACCGTGGAGTTCGGCAGCGGCGAGGTCCAGGACGACGCCTTCGCGATCCACGTGCTGCCGCAGGCACCGCCACCGCGTCCGGCCGGCCGCACGGCGCTCTTCGACCCGGTGGGCGAGACGGCCGCCCTGCTCGAAAACCTGGAGGTGCCCTTCGAGGCGGTCGATGCCGGCGCCGACCTCGCCGCGTTCGACCAGCTCATCGTCGGCAAGGAGGCCCTCTCGCTCGACAGCCCGGCGCCGGACATCACCCCGGTGCGCGGCGGGCTGAAGGTCGTCGTCTTCGAACAGAGCGGTGAGGTCCTGGAGCAGCGGTTCGGCTTCCGCGTGGCGGAATACGGCCTCCGCCACGTCTTCCGCCGGGTCCCGGATCATCCTCTGCTCTCAGGAATCGCCGAAGAGCACCTCCGCGACTGGCGGGGCGAAGCGACCCTCCTCCCGCCGCGGCTGACCTACACGACGCGGCCCTCCTACGGCCCGACGGTCCAATGGTGCGGCATCCCCGTCACGCGGGCCTGGCGCTGCGGCAACCGCGGCAACGTCGCCTCGGCACTGATCGAGAAGCCCGCCTGCGGCGACTTCCTGCCCATCCTCGACGGCGGCTACGCGCTCCAGTACGCCGCGCTCCTCGAATACCGCGAAGGGGACGGCATGGTCCTCTTCTGCCAGATGGACGTCACCGGCCGGACGGAGACCGACCCGGCGGCCCACATCCTGGCGGGGAACATCCTCCGCTACGTTGCCGATTGGCAGCCGGCCAGCCGGCGACGGGTCCTCTATGTCGGTGAGCCGGAGGGACGGAGGCATCTCGAAGCCGCGGGCATCGCCCTGGTGCCTTACGAGGGGGGGCACCCGCCCGCCGACGGCGTCCTCGTCGTGGGGCCGGGCGGGGGGGAGGAACTCGCCGAGAGCGCGGCGGAGATCGCCGAATGGCTCGACGACAGGGGCGCCGTGCTCGCCGTGGCGCTGGACGAAGAGGAGGCCAACGGCTTCCTTCCCTTCGACGTCCGCATGGAGCCGGGCGAGCACATCGCCGCCTACTTCGAGCCCTTTGCCGCCGACTCGCTGCTGGCAGGCGTCTCCCCCGCGGAGGTCCACAACCGCGACCCCCGCGAGCTGCCCCTGGCGGTCTCGGGCGGCGAGCCTGTCGGCGGAGGCGTGCTCGCCACGGCCGGAGACGCCAACGTCGTCTTCTGCCAACTCGCCCCCTGGCATTTCGACCAGACCGCCACGATGAACCTGAAGCGGACCTTCCGCCGGGTCGCGTGCCTGAAGACGCGGCTCTTGGCCAACCTGGGGGCGGCCGGGTCCACGCCCCTGCTTGCGCATTTTCACCAACCCGTCGACCCGGCCGGCGAGCAGCGGTGGCTGAGAGGCCTGTACCTCGACGTGCCGGAGGAGTGGGACGACCCCTATCGATTTTTCCGCTGGTAAGACGCGGCGTCACACGGCGGCAGCGGGCGTTCCCGGCGTGGAGCTCGGGAACGAGAAGACGAGAAGACTCGACGCCACAAACTACCCATTACCGAGGTTTACATGGAGTTCGACTCTCGATCGTTGGGCATCTGCATCGGCGCTTCCTCGATCAAGCTGGTGGGGTTGGCCGCCACAGACGGCCTCGCGCAGGTCGAAACGTCCCGCGTGGTCTACCACGAGTGCAATACGCGGGATTGCCTTCTGGAGCTGCTCGAGGAGCACCGCCCGGCCGACTACGACTACGTGTGCATCACGGGGCGGAAGTTCAAGGATCTGGTCGATCTGCCGGTGACCACGGAACCGGAAGCCTCGGAATATGCCCTCCGCTACGTCCTGGCCGGCCGGGGCAGCTTCCCCGCCGCCCTGGTGAGCCTGGGTAGCGAGAGCTTCATCCTCTACCAGCTCAACGAGGAGGGGGCCATCGTCGGGGTGCGGACGGGGAACAAGTGCGCTTCGGGAACGGGCGAGTTCTTCCTCCAGCAGGTGGGCCGCATGGAGCTCACCGCCGAGCAGGCCGCTCACATCGGCCGCGGCGCCGAACCGTACTCCGTCTCCGGCCGCTGCAGCGTCTTCTGCAAGAGCGACTGCACCCACGCCCTGAACAAGGGCATCCCCAAGGAGCAGGTCTGCGCCGGGCTGGGCAACATGATGGCCGAGAAGGTGCTCGAGCTGCTCGCGGCGCTGCCGCAGCGCGACGTGATGCTCGTCGGCGGCGTAACCTGCAATGCCTACCTGATGGACCGCCTCGAGGAGGCCGTCGAGGGCCTGATGATCCCCGAGCACGCCGAAGTCTTCGAGGCCCTGGGCGCCGCCCTCTACGCCCTGGACCGCAAGTGCCGCCACCGCGGTCCCGTGCTCCTGCGCCAGGAATCGGCGAGCTTCTCGCGGCTGCCGCCGCTGCGCGAGGCGGCCCCCCTCGTCTCGTTCCGCGAGCACCCCCGCGGCAAGGCCCGCCCGGGCGACGAAACCCTCCTCGGTTTGGACGTGGGATCGACGACGACGAAGGCCGTGCTCACGCGACGCTCGGACGACGAGGTGCTCGCCTCGGTCTACCTCCGCACCGGGGGCGACCCCGTGGGCGCCGCGCGGCACTGCTACCGCGAAATCCTCCGCCAGCTCGACGGCGCGCCGGTCTCGATCGTCGGGCTGGGAGTGACCGGGTCGGGGCGGCACATCGCCGGGCTGCACGCCCAGACCGACGCCGTGATCAACGAGATCATCGCCCACGCCACCGCCGCGGCGCACTTCGATCCCGAGGTGGACACGATCCTCGAGATCGGCGGGCAGGACGCCAAGTACACCTACCTGGTCAACGGCGTCCCCTGCGACTACGCCATGAACGAGGCCTGCTCGGCGGGCACGGGCTCCTTTCTCGAAGAGGCGGCCCGCGAGAGCCTGAACATCGACGTCCGCCAGATCGAGGGCATCGCCCTGGCGGCCGAGACGCCCCCGAACTTCAACGACCAGTGCGCCGCCTTCATCAGCGCCGACATCAAGACCGCCGCCCACGAAATGGGCCGCGACGACATCGTCGCCGGGCTGGTCTACTCGATCGCCATGAACTACAACAACCGCGTCAAGGGAGCGCGGAAGGTGGGCCGCAAGGTCTTCATGCAGGGGGGCGTCTGCTACAACCGGGCCGTCCCCCTGGCGATGGCGGCGCTGCTCAAGCAGGAGATCGTCGTACCGCCCGAGCCCGGGCTCATGGGGGCCTTCGGCGTGGCCCTGGAGGTGAAGCAGCGGTTGGCCGGCGGGCAGCTCGCCCCGGCGGCTTTCGACCTGGCGGCCTTGGCCGCCCGCGAGGTCTCCTACGGCCGCAGCTTCACCTGCCCGGGCACCCAGGAGCGATGCGACCGCGGCTGCGCGATCAGCGTCGTCGAGCTCGAGGGGCGGAGGATCCCCTTCGGGGGCACCTGCAACAAGTACTACAACCTGGCGCACCACGTCCGCATCGACCCGGAGCCGCTCGACTACGTGGCCCGCCGGCAGCGGGCCCTCTTCGCCGAGCTGCCCGCCGCGCCCCGCAAGGGCCAGAAGACGGTCGCCCTGGCGCGCTCCTTCCTCACGAATCTCCTCTATCCGCTCTACTACCATTTCTTCCGCGAGCTGGGGTTCGCCGTGGTCCTCTCCGACGGCGTGGACGCCGACGGCCTCAAGGCGGTCAACGCCGCCTTCTGCTTCCCCGCCCAACTGGCCCACGGCATGGTGGGCAACCTCCTGGGCAAGCAGCCCGACTATCTCTTCCTGCCGCAGGTCTCCGAGCTCTTCGTCGAAGGGGGGACAAAGCAGAATAAAGGGCGGCAGAGCACCTGCGTGATCGTGCAGGCCGAGCCGCACTACATCCGCAGCGCGTTCAAGGACGCCGACACGACCATCCTCTCCCCGGTGCTCAACTTCGCCGCCGGCTGGGAGACGATGGAGACCGCCTTCGCGGCCATGGCCGAGGAGATGGGCTGCGAGCACCGCCGCGCGGCCGCCGCCTACCGCGCGGCGCTGGCCCGCCAGCGGGAGTTTTTCGCGCAGCGGCGGGCCCTCGGGCAGGAGGTGCTCGAGCGCCTGGCGGCCGATCCGGAGGCCGTCGGCGTGGTGGTCTTCGGCCGGCCCTACAATGCCTACGCCGATGAGGCGAACATGGGGATCCCCCGCAAGTTCGCCTCCCGCGGCGTGTACGTCCTCCCCTTCGACGTCCTCCCCTTCCAGGAGCAGCCGCCGGCGGCGGAGATCAACTGGGCGCTCGCCAAGGACCTCCTCCGGGCGGCGCGGTTCGTCAAAGAGCAGCCGCAGCTCTTCGCGGCCTTCGTCACGAACTTCAGTTGCGGGCCCGACGCGTTCGTCGTCGGCTACGTCCGCGACATCATGAAGACGAAGCCCTCGCTGACGCTGGAGATCGACAGCCACACGGCGGATGCCGGGGTGAACACGCGGGTGGAGGCCTTCCTGGACATCGTCGACCGCTACCGCCGCGCGGGGGTGCCCGATCCGGAAGAGCCCGCCTTCCGCCGCGCCGAGCTGGTGCTCCGCAACGGCCGCTCGGCGTTCGTCGACAGCGACGGCCGCAACCGCCCCCTCACCGACCCGAAGGTTCAGGTGGTCTTCCCCTCCATGGGCCGGACCCTCTCCGAGCTGGGCGCGGCGGTCTTCGAGGGCTTCGGCGTGCGGTCCCGAGCCGTGCCGATGCCCGATTTCGAGACGCTCATGTGCGGCCGGGCAAACGCCTCCTGCAAAGAGTGTCTGCCCCTGCTGCTGACGACCGGCTCGCTGTTGGAATACGTCCGCAAGCGGGACGCGCGGAGCGAAGACGGCGAGGAGCTGCTCGTCTATTTCATGCCCACGACCAACGGCAACTGCCGCTTCGCGCAGTATAGTGTCTTCCTCAACAAGCTCATCGAAAAGCAGCGCCTCCGCAACGTGGCGACCTTCACTCTGACCTCGGAGAACAGCTACGGGGGCTTGGGACCGGTCAAGGCGACGCGGTTCCTGCGGGCCGCGGTGGTTGCCGACGTCATGGACGACATCCGCAACGCCCTGGCGGCCCTGGCCGTCGACCGCGAGGCGGCGCTGCGGGAATACGATCGGCAGTGGCGGCAAGTCTTGGCCTGCTTCCGCCGCGGCGGAGGCCGGCTCTTCACGGTCCTCGGAGAGGCGGCCGCCCGCCTGGGCGCCATCCCCCTGACCCAACCCTTCCGTGAGGCCAAGAAGGTCCTGCTGGCAGGCGAGATCTTCGTCCGCAAGGACGAGTTTTCCTCCGGCGGGGTGGTGGAGCGGCTGGCGCGGCGGGGGATCGTCGTGCAGCGCGCCCCGTTGCTGGAATGGCTGCGGTACATCGACCATTGGACGCAGCGGATCGAGCGGCCGCGCTTCTCCCTCGTCGAGATGCTCGAGCACAAGGTGCGCATGATCACCCAGAACCGCCAGGAGCGGAAGATCAAGCGGGTCCTCGGCAAGTCGGGGCTCTGCGAGCCGGAGTTCATCCGCGTCGACGAGGTGATCGAGTTCGGCCGCCACTTCGTGTCCGAGCAGTTCGGCGGCGAGACCATCCTGGCCGTGGGGCGGTTCTTCAAGGACGTGCCGGAGCACTACGACGGCATGATCTCCATCGGGCCCTTCGCCTGTCTGCCCACGCGGATCATCGAGTCGATCCTGCAGCCCGAGTCGCGCGTCCGCGGCAATCAGCGGCTCCGCGACCTGCCCAATCACGCCCGCGTGGAACACCTCGCCAACCTGCCGTTCCTGTCCGTCGAGAGCGACGGCAACCCCCTGCCCCAGATCGTCGAGGCCCAGATCGAGGCCTTCTGCCTGCAGGTGGAACGCATCCACGACAGCCGCCGCGGGCGGCAGCATCCCCTCGGCCCGCGACAAGAACCCTGCCGAGCCTGAGCATGCCGCCTCTGCGCGGTGGTCCTCTCGGTCCGCCAGAGCTATCGCGCGGCCGAAGAGGAGCCGGCTCGCTGCTGCCGGATGCGATGGATTGCCGCATCGTCAAAAAAACGTGCTCCGCAAGAGCGACACCGGTAATGGCGAAGGCGCTCGACCTTAACCCCGTCGGCCAGCCGACAGGTTTCCACGACGGTCACCAACTCCGTCTCTCCGCACTCCGCACAAGGCCACGGTTCAGGTGTCGGTATCTCTTTTCGACGAGACAAGGACATAAAATAGATCCATTCCTTCTCTTGTGATGACTTTCCCCTTCGTGTAAATGTCGAGGCCGTCGAAGGTCAAACCCTTTATCACGTAAAGGCTCTCCCGCCGTCTCGTTTGGGGATTCCGGGATCGGAGGATTTTGTGGACGGATCGAGACCCGTCCTTCCCCTCAGGGATGTGCCGACCGGTGCGGCGCGCTCATGGCGGCTGGGGGCTCAGGAGGGGCCCGGCGAGCGGGGCCGCCCCGGCGATTGGCTCGTCGACCGCGGGGTCTGTGGCGGCGCGGGCACGCTCGCCGAAGGTCAGGTGGACGAGCCGCATGGCCAGCGGTGAAGCACCCAGAAAGTGGGGGAAGTCGTGCTGGCCGGAGATGCAGCCGGTCAGATCGAGGACTTCGAGATGCTTTCGCGCGGGGCCCAGCAGCCAGGGACAAGCCGGCCCGGTGAAGCCGAGGGCCTCCGCGCTGGGGCCGGGTTCGAGCAGGGGATAGAGGCGGAGCACCCGGTCGGCCCGATGATGGGTGATCAGCATCGCGTCCACGGCTGTGAGCGCCTTGCCGTAGCGGCGTCCGGGAAGGAGGGCATCGCTGTCGAAGGCCGCCGCCACGAGGACGGCGCTGAGGCGCGGCAGCGGCGGTGCACTCTCCTCCTTCTGCTCCGTTGCCAGGTGATGGAGTCCTGCGGCGATCGTCCGGCCGCCGAAGCTGTAGCCGACGAGGGTGACCGCGGCCTCGCCGCCGAGTAGCCGCAGCCAGCCCGCCAGCAGTCGCCCCTCGAACTCGGCGCGGGCAGCCGCGGCACGCAAGTCGGGACGGAGACGCTGGGGGCCGCGTTCCGCCGGCCACTTCCAGAGGACCACCCGCACGGGTCTGTCTCCCGACCAACGGCGGAGCGTTCCCATGAGCGCCCTCCCCTGGCGGGTTGCCCAGGCGTCGTCGGTGTGGCCGCCGTGCGTATGGACCACCGTCGGCTGGCACGATACCTCGGCGAAGAATTCCTCTGCCGTTGCGGCCCTCCAGCAACCTTGTTCGTCGAGCCGCCAGTAGTCGAGCGGCGCGGCCTCGGCCGGACCGCGCCAGCCGATCGGTATCCGGTAGGTCCGCACCATCCAGAGCGCCTCCTGGCTGCCCGCGGCCGCGTTCCCCGCACCGGCGCCCACAGCGATGAGGAGGATTGCGACGCAGCCATGGATTGTTCTTCGGACCCGGAGACGGCTCATGGAACGTTCCATCCGGCGGCAAAGAGGTCGGCGGTAGGCGGCCGAGAGGTCTTCCGGCCCTCCGTACCGCTCGGCGGCGTAGGATCGTAGCGGTTCCTCAGGCGGGACCGCACACCGGGACGGGGCGGCACGAATCGCGACGGCCACCCTGCACGGCTGGTGCGGCTATCCTACTTTACCACCTGATTAGCGACGCGGCGCAGGAAACCGTTCCCGCTCGCTCCCGAAATCCTTGGCGGCTGGGTGAAGCGCCGCCGGGCCGGCACCTGAGGAAGATGACTCACGCGGATCGACGAACGAGCATCCTAACGGACGCTCGACCCGATGCCGAGGATTTGAGAGCGGGTCATCTGGGGATAGAAGAAGTGCCGTACGAAGTCGCCTTGAGCGGCGAAGTCGAGATGGACCCGGCTCGCCACGGCGTGGAAGCTCCCCACCAGGTCGTGGCGGTGGCCCTCTTCGAGGGCGAATCCGGCAAAGGGCCCGACCGGCTCCAGGGTCCAATTCTCGTTGCGATACCCGCGGAGGCGGGTGCCCGCATGACCGAGCCAATTGGCGCGATGCATGGTGATCTCGACCGGGCGGGACGGAAGCGGCTCGCGGTTGAGCCGGGCGGCGGCGGCCAGCACCCCGAGCATCCGCTGCCACCGGCCGTCCTCGGTCTCCATCTCTTGGCAGAGATAGGCCATGGCGCCCCCTTCGGCATAGAGCCGGGCGCCGCGGCGGAGATGGCCGCGGATCGACTCTTTCATGCAGTGGTTTTCCGCCAGGGCGTCGGCAAAGCGCTCGGGTTGTCCACTGCCGAGGTACACGATGTCCGTTCCCGGAGGCAGCCCCTCGTCGCGCAAAGGCGAGAAGTCGACCACGGTGGCGCCGCGGAGCTCGAGGAGGTCCAGCGCGTCGGCAAAGTAGCAATTGAAGGCCTGGTCGTAAGCGACGGCCACGGTGAGCTTCAGCAGCGAGCCGTCCTCGTGAAAGACCTGCACCGCAGGGCGGGGCGGGGCGGGACGTCGGCAGACGGCCTCGAAGCGGCTGGCGTTCCAGTAGCGGGCGAAGAGGTTGCCGATCTCGAAGACGAGGTTCCGCGAGGGGCGTTCGCCGGCGGGCAGAGCCTCGATTGCCGCACGGAGTGCGGGCTGGTCGGGGAGGGCGCCCAAGACGGGAATACCCCAAAGGGAATCGAGCTCGGTGCGCAGTCGCACCAGGTGCTCCTCGTCTCTGATGCGGTCGATGAGAACGCCGTCGGCCGCAGCGAGGTGCCGGGGTAGCCCGCAAGTCCCCACCTGGGCGGCATCGAGAATCACTACCCGAGGCAAGTCCAGCCATCGGCAGAGCGTCTCCAGATTACCACCGTTGCCAGAGGAGGCGCCTTCGCCGGGGACCTTCGGCTGCGTGCCGAAGTCCCCTTGCACGACGGCAAGCTGGGCGGGGCGCGCCGTGCGGAGGAAGACCTCGCGGCACAAGTCGGCCGACATCAACCAACTATCGAGATGGCGGGGGTTACGGCCGGTCAGCGCGGCCGCGGCGTGATAGCCGGCAAAGTCCGCCCGGGAAAGGAATCCCTGCACCTCGACGCCGCGCCGCCGGTACATCTCCAATAGCGACCAAAGGACCGCTTGGGGGGCAACGTCTGGCCCGGCGGCACCGACCGCGACACGGGGTATATTCGACATACGGGACTTTCCACGAACGCGGCGCGTAAAGATTCACCATTCCATTCTACCGGGGGGTGCAATATCGCATCCCCGGCGCTCACCGAGGATGCGCCCTTCGGATGATCGACGCAATGGCAGCCAAACGCTGAATTGTTCTCCCCCGCTTCAGGCGAGTCAAGACGAACCCCCCGTGGCTGCCGTTACTGCCAGTCGATGTTGGGCGGCGCAGATGGTATGCACGGCGGCATTTGGAGTTCAATCAGCGCGAATGCGGAGCATTGGGCGATCCGCTGCGAATGCTGCTCCACGCCCCCCTGTATAACTAAAACGAAGAGGAATCCAGCGGGCCGGCAAAGTCGACTCGCTTCCGGGCCCCTTCTTCTTCCGGGGCACCTGTGCAATAATGGCCGCTCGAAACGCAACCAGATTCAATAAATGCTTCGGGCATTCGCAGCCGGATTGCGCTCAGCGCAAGAAAATGGGGGGCTGCTTACTCATCCGTAGTCGGTTGCGGGGCTTCCGGAGCAGATCAGAAGGGAGAGCATGATGCAGAAGACGTTGAGCCCCTCGGCGCTGGGTCTTGCCGGTCACGAGAGCGAGATGCTCGAATTGGCGTTGACCTTCGGCTTTCAGGCCGTCGAACAGGATATGGCCGAGTTTGCCGGGCGCGTCAAGCTGCACGACCTGGCCTACGCAAAGCGGCTGCTCGCCAGTGCCCGCCTTCCCGTGGGCATCTTCGCGCTGCCGTTCCGCTTGGACGTCGAGGAAGTGCAGTTCCGCCGTGGCCTCGAGAAACTCCGGGAGCAGGGCCCCCTGGCGGTCGAGGTCGGCTGCAGGACGTGCGTAACCACCCTGGCACCGGGCCACGAGACCCGGCCCTACCACGAGAATTTCGAGTTGCACCGTCAGCGACTGACCGAGGTGTGCGGCGTACTGGAGCCGGCGGGCATTCGCCTCGGCGTCGGCTTTCGGGGAACCGTGTCGGCCCGCAAGGGAAAGGCGCTCGAGTTCATTCACAGCCTCGATGCGCTGGCCACGCTGGCGAAGATGGTCGGCGCGCCCAATCTGGGGCCGGTGTTCGACGTGTGGGAGACGTTCGTCTCCGGCGGATCGGTCGAGGAGCTCGGCGGATTGAGCCCGGCGGAGATCGTGGCCGTCTATTTGAGCGACCTGCCCGATGAGGTCGACCCGGCGGCGGCCACCGAGCGGGATCGCCTGCTGCCGCGGAGCGCGGGGCGGATCCCCTCGGCTGCCGCCTTGGCCGGGCTGGCCGCCGGCGGCTACGCGGGTCCGGTGATCCCGCGCGCCCATCCTTCGCAGCTTCGGGGTCTCCGCCGCGACCAGATCGCGCAGCGGGCGGCGGCCGCCCTGGACGCCCTCGAGCGCGAGGCGGGGGTGGGGCCGGCCGCGAAGCCGCTCGCCGCGACTTCGACCGAGTAGGTCCGCCGCCGGCCCCCGGCCTCCGCGCGGCGCGGCGGCGGGGATATACTAGGCCCGTGCGTCTTGCCGTATGCGTTGCACGACGGGTGCCCCCCGCCCGTCGGTCAGATGAGCATCGAGTCAGGTAGGGCGATGCCCGAGCGTGCCGCTGACCCCGTCGAATCCTATCTCGCCCGCTTCGGCCTCACGGCCTTCCGCCCCGGCCAAGGGCCGGTTATCGCCACGGTCGTCGCCGGGCGCGATTGCCTCTGCGTGATGCCCACCGGCGGGGGAAAGAGCCTCTGCTACCAGCTCCCCGCCCTGGTCCTCAACGGGCTGACGCTCGTCGTCTCCCCGCTGATCGCCCTGATGAAGGACCAGGTCGACCAGCTCACCGCCCTGGGGCTCCCGGTCAGCTTCATCAACAGCACGCTCCCCCTGGCCGAGCAATATGCCCGCCTCGAGGCTACGGCCGCGGGCCGATACCGGCTGCTCTACGTCGTGCCGGAGCGGTTCCGCAGCGCGCGGTTCCTCGAGGCGGTGCGTGCCGCGGACCTGAAGCTCCTGGCCGTCGACGAGGCCCACTGCATCAGCGAGTGGGGGCACGACTTCCGCCCCGACTACGCGCGCTTGGGCCACGTCCGCCACCTCCTCGGCCGGCCTACGACCATCGCCCTGACGGCCACCGCCACCGACGCCGTCCGCCGCGACATCATCGAGCAGCTCGACCTCGACCAGCCGCGGACCTTCATCACCGGCTTCGCCCGCGACAACCTCCACTACGCCGTCCGCGCCCCCCGCGGCCGCGGAGAAAAGGAGCGGATGCTCATCGAGTTCGTCCGCCAGACGCCGGGTGCGGGGATCATCTACACCTCCACCCGCAAGTCCGCCGAGGCGGTGGCCGAGTCGGTCGCCGGGGGCACCGGCCGCAGGGCGACGGTGTATCATGCCGGCCTCACCGGCGACGTCCGCCGCGCCGCCCAGGAGGCCTTCATGGACGGCCGCGTCGAGATCGTGGCCGCCACCACGGCCTTCGGCATGGGGATCGACAAGCGCGACGTCCGCTTCGTCGTCCACTACAACCTCCCCGGGACGCTGGAGGCCTACTACCAGGAGGCCGGCCGCGCCGGCCGCGACGGCCTCCCCTCGCGGTGCCTCTTCCTCTATTCGGCGGCCGACCGTTACATCCAGGAATATTTCATCGAGAGCGCCTTCCCTGCCCCCGAGATCGTCCGCGGGGTCTACGAGCACCTCTGCCGACTCACCGACGACCCTATCCAGCTCACCCAGCAGGAGATCAAGGAGCGGATGGGGCTGAAGATCGCCGCTGAAGGGATCGGCACCTGCGAGCAGCTCCTCGAATCGGCCGGGGTGCTGGAGCGGCTGGTGGCCTCGCAGAACATGGCCGCCGTGCGGCTCGACAGCGAACTGCCCACGCTGGTCGATTTGCTTCCCCGGCGGGCCACCACCCGCCGCCGCGTCCTGCAGGCCGTGGAGCGGTTGGTCGGCCCGCGGCGGAACGAACTGGTCTACTTCCACCCCCGGGGGCTGGCCGAACCGTTGGGGCTCGACCCCGCGGCGCTGGGGGCCGCACTCCGGGAGCTGACCGGGCTGACGAGCTTCACCTACCTGCCCCCCTTCCGCGGCCGGGCCATTCGCATGCTCCGCCGCGACGTCCCCTTCGAGCAGCTCGACATCGACTTCGCCGCCCTCGATCGCCGCAAGGCGGCGGAACGCGAGAAGCTCCAGCGGATTATCGACTTCGCCCGCAGCCGCACCTGCCGCCAGCAGGAGATCCTCCACTACTTCGGCGAGGAGGACGCCCGGCCCTGCGGCCACTGCGACAACTGCGACCGTTCCCGCGGCTCCAGGGGCCGGCCCACGCACCTAGCGGCTGCCGCGGGCAGTTCCGTGATCGCTGCGCGATCGGGGGACGAAACACCCCGTACGACCACCGGCCGCGTTCCCGGCGAAGAGTCTGCCGATCCCCGGTTCACCCGCCTGGTCCGGATCGCCCTGAGCGGGGTGGCCCGGGCGACCGGGCGCATGCGGTGCGGCAAGACGCTCGTCGCCCAGATGCTCTGCGGTTCGGCCTCGGAAAGGATGAAGAAGCTGGGCATGGACCAGTTGAGCACCTTCGGGCTGCTCGGCCGCCTTGCGCAGTCCGACGTCATTGCCCTCCTGGAAGGGCTGGTCGAGGCGGGCTATCTCGTGCAGGAGGAGGTCACCCCGCGGCGGCCCACCCTGCGGCTCACCGAGGAAGGGACGGCGGTGATGAAGGGCGACGCTGCGCTGGATACCTCCGTCTTTCTCGAACGCGACCTCCGGGCCCGGCTCCTGCGCGGGGTGGCGGCCGTGGAGGATCGCGCGGCCCCGCCGTCGAAGCCGGAAACCGCTTCGCAGGACGGCAGAGCCGCTGTGCCTGAAACAAGGCCCTTAGCGGCCAAGGCGCCGTCCTCCGAGCCGGGACCAACCGTGTGCCCCGACGCGGGGAGCGGCGAGCTCGCGCCGACCGGCGATCACCAGCCTCCCCACTACTGGACGTGGCGGCTGCTGCTCGCCGGGTTCGACCTGGCGCAGGCCGCCGCCATCCGCCGGCTCCCGGCAGAGGTCATCCTGGAGCACGCCCTTGCTGCCGCCGAGAGCGGTTGGCCGGTGCGGGCCGAGCAGTGCCTCGATGCGGAGACGATCGGCCGCCTCGCCGCCGCCCTGGGCGAGCCGCTCCCCGCGGACGGCCAGGCACTCGACCGCCGCCTCGGCGCTCTGCCGGCGCCCATGCGGCAGCCGGCCCGTCTCTACGCCATCACCCGCCGCTGGTCCGACGTGCCGGGCTGAGGCAAACAGCGGCGCGAAGACCGGCAGCCGGCCGCCTCAGGTGCCTGGTCCGTGAAGGGCCTGGCCCTGCACATGTACCACGAGGAATACGGCTCCTTTCCACCGGCCTACACGGTCGACGCCGAAGGGAACCGCCTGCACAGTTGGCGGACGCTGATCCTGCCGCTCATCGAGCAGGAGGCCCTGTTCGCCCGCTTCCGCCTCGACGAACCGTGGGACAGCCCTACCCACCGGCATTGCTGGCGGCTGTGCTCTGGTTCGCGTTCGAGCTCCGCCGCTGCCGCCGGCGGCGGACCGGGTGCGTCGAAGCCTGCAGGTCCTGGGCCAAGCGAGGAACGGTCAGGCACACTGGGTGGCTGGCCTGCGGCTGGGCTACCGCGTGCTGCCCTAAGCCGGCAGCCGCCGCGCCGGCCTTGCCACCTCACCATCGCATGGACCATACTGGCTCTTCGTCCTGCAATCGGAGGCTCATCGATGATGTTCGGAATTGGCATCGCGGAACTGTTAGTCATCCTGTCGATCTTGCTGTTGCTGGTTGGGGTACCGGTTGCTGTGCTGATCCTGGTGCTGGTCTTGGCAACCCGCCGCCAACCGGCCCGGCCCTGCCCGCACTGCGGCCAGCCGCTCACCGGCCCATGCCGCTTCTGTCCCCACTGCGGTGCAGCACTCACGGAGGACAAGCCACCCGGCGACGGCGAATCGTAGAGCCAGAACCGGCTCGGTCTCGGTGGCCCTCGGAATGGCTCCACGGATCGAAGAGATCCAGGGATTGAAGCCTCCTCCAAGCGTCAACGGTTCCTGGGGAAGACAGGTGACGGCCCGGAAGGCTTCCGGTATAAATCTTGGGGAATGACGGGTTCGGAAGTCACCTGGGGGATTTCGCATGGCGCTGAACGGGCCGCCGATCGTGGATATTCCGGAGGGCGCCGGACGGTCGCGGTGCGGGGGTCGCTGTGCCGCCTGTTGCCTGGCCCGGTTCCTCGGTTCCCTGCTCATCCTGAGCGTTGGGAGCGTGATGGGCATCGCCGCCGCGGCGATGGCGGTGGAGTGGGAGCCGGACCTCCGTCTCCTCTACGAAGGGAGAGCGGCCTATCCCCGCGTGGTCGAACTCGCCGACGGCACGCTGCTGGCCACGTTCGACCACCCCACCGCCACCGGCCGGGCCATCGGTTCCACGCGGAGCACCAACGGTGGCAGGACGTGGGAAGAGTACCAGCGGGTGTGGGAGGAACCGGGACCGGTGGACCTGGCCAATGCCTTCCCGCTGCAACTGCCGGATGGGACGATCCTCGTGGCCCTCCGCCACCACCGGCCCGAGCAGCGCCGCTATCGGCTGGAGGTCTATGCCAGCGAGGATCAGGGATACCACTGGGCACTTCGCTCCGTGCTGGCCGAAGGGACCACGGGCCTCTGGGAGCCGTTCCTGATGCTGCTCCCGGACGGGACCCTGCAGGCCTATTACGCTAGCGAAGAGGGCTGTTACCCGGATCAGACCATCGAGATGCGTTCCTCGCCTGATCAGGGCCACACGTGGGGTACTCCATTGACGGTTGCCAGCAAGGCGCGTTCCCGCGACGGGATGCCCGCGGTGGTGCGGCTTGCCGCGGGCGAGCTGCTGGTCGTCTTCGAGGCCCAGGATCTGCCGCCCTACCGTTTCGTGCTCCGCGCCGTCCGCTCCCGGGACGGCGGTGCATCCTGGTCGGAAGAACGGGAGCTGGTCTACCGGCCGGCGAATCCCGCCCGGCGGCCCTGGTCGGCAGGGGCCCCCTCCGCCGTGGTCACGGCCCAGAGCCGAATCATGGTAGGCTTTCAGACCGATGAGCAGGTCCGCTACCAGCCGGACGACCCGCGGCAGGACCCGGCGGCCCCTGCGTACAACTACCTGCGGCATACCTCGTTTGCCTTCGTCACCAGCGACGACCACGCAGAGACGTGGAACCCTGCGGTGCACCTGGTCGGCAGTCCCGAGCAACCCGCCTGTTGGAATGCTCTGTACCTGCTGGAGAGCGGCCGCATCTTGGCACTCACCACGTACCAGGGGCGGGTGTGGTGTAAAATCGGGTGCCCCAACTGAAGGGAAGGCCTCATACTCCGGGATCGCTGCGGAACAGGAATCCCACGTTTGCTGGCCGCAACTCCCCCAGCGCCCCGAACAACCCCCCGGCTCCAACAGGAAGTCGCCGATGCAGTTCTCCATTCGACTACTGCTTGCTGCCACGGCACTGGTCGCGGTGTGCGCCGCGGGCGGAACGCCGGGAGTGCTGGCGGGCCTCACGGCTGCGTGGCTGGTCTACTTCGTGGCAATCACGGAGTGGGCCATCAGCGAAGTCCTGGTCTCGGGCTTTGTCTTGGCATTGCTCGCCGGCCTACTTCTCACGCCCGCAAAGGTCAGCGTCGATCCCCTAGGGCGCGCCGAGCGGTGCCGATCCAACCTCACCCGGATCGGCCTGGCCCTTGCGGCCTACCACGACACCTACGGCAGCTTCCCGCCGGCCCACACGGTCGACGCCCAGGG
>SLBP01000057.1:0-13545 GCA_007126245.1 Planctomycetales bacterium | reverse complement strand
CTGGCCCCCGATCGAAAGAAAGCCTCGCTGGCCGTTCGCCGCAATGATCGAACAATCTGGGCGGCCGCGATTCGGGAAGAGACCGGTACCGGCTGGCTCGATAGCGGCATGGCGTTCCCGTAATGTATCCCCAACGCTGGAGACGCTCCGTGGAGACACTCACCCGAGAAGTACTGGACCGGCTTGCCGCCACCGAGGACGCCCCCTGCGCCACCGTGCTCATGCCGACGCATCCGACCATGCAGCAAAACGCCCAGGATCCCATTCGGTTGAAGAACCTTCTCCAGGCGGCCGAACGGGATCTCGCCTCCCTCGGCGTGCGTCCGGCGGCCGCCCGCGAGCAATTGCAGCCACTCCGCAGCCTCTTGGAAGACACGCTTTTCTGGTCGCACCAAAGCTCCGGTTTGGCGGCCTTCTCCTCCCCCAATGGGACGTCGCTGCTGCAAGTCCCCGAGGCGCTGGACGAATGCGCCGTCGTCGACCGCCGCCACTACCTGCTGCCCCTGCTGGCCCTTCTCGAAGAGACACGTGCGTTCTTCGTCCTGGCATTGAGCCCCCAGTCGGTGCATTTGCTGGAAGGTACGCGCGAAGGCATGCGGGAAGTTGATTTGCCCGAGGGACCGGAGGATCTGGAGGAGATCGCCCGCTTCATCGAGTCGGAAAGGCAGCTCCAGTTCCACACGGGCGCTCCGCCGGCAGGCCCCGCGAATCGCGCCGCCGTCTTCCACGGCCATGGTGGGGGCGAAAGCGATTCGGAGCGGAAAGTGCGCCTGCTGGAGTACAGCCGGCTGATTGACCGGCGGCTGCGGCCGGTCCTCTCGGGCAGGGAAGAGCAACTCGTGCTGGCCTGTGACCGGCGGCTGGCGGCGATTTATCGGGAGGCGAATTCCTACCCCCACGTGCTGGAAGAGCCGCTCTCGGGCAATCCCGATCTCCGTTCGCTCGATGAGACTTGCGCGCAGGCCTGGGAGATGATCCGCCCCCAAGTGGCGCGTCGTCGGGAGGAACTCACCGCCCGATGTAGGGAAGCGCTGGGCCGCGGTCGGGCTACCTCCGAACTCTCCGACGTAGTCGCCGCGGCGCACGACGGTCGGGTCGAGTTGCTGCTGGTGGCGCGCGGCGCCCGGCAGTGGGGAAGGTTCGACCCCGCCGCCCGCACGGCGTCGCTCCACGACGATCGCAAGCCGGGCGACGAGGAATTGCTCAATCGAGCGGCCTTGGTTGCCTGGCGGAATGGCGCAACCGTTCATTTGGCGGAGCAGGAGGAGATGCCCGGGGGGAAGGCCGTGACAGCCGTCATGCGCTATTGAGGGAGTATCGATCCAGAAGCCCTGTGCGACGAAATGTCGCGGTCAGGCGTCGTATTGTTGATCGGCGGCGTGATGGCGGGGAAGGCTTCGCCGGAGCGGCGTTTTGGCACGGCACGTGCATGGGGCTAGTGCCAGGACCGGATTCGGCACGACATCCATCTCTTGAACCGAATCGAAAGAGGAAGATGCCATGAACGTTCGCGAGTTCCTCCAAGAGCAGCAAGTGGAATTCGAGATCCTGCCCCACTCGCCCACTTACGAAGCCCAGCGCCTTGCCCAAGCCGTCGCCGTGACCGGCTATCACGTTGCCAAGACGGTGCTCGTCGAAGCCGCCGCGCAGCGCGCGCTCTTCGTCGTGCCGGCAACGCATACCGTCGATTTCGATCTCGCCAGGAGGGTCCTGCAGACCGACAGCGTGGAGTTGGCGTCCGAGAAGGCGCTGGCCGAGAGATTCCCCGATTGCGAAGTAGGGGCCGTTCCCCCTTTCGGCTCCCAATATGGCGTCCCGACCTTCCTGGACGAGGCCCTTACCGAGAGTGACATCATCGTCTTCGAAGGGAACCGGCACGACGAGGCCTACCGGATGAAGGTCGCTGACTACCGGGCGCTGGAGAGGCCGACGGTGGCGCGGCTCTCGCACCTGCCGCAATGAAGATGCTGGAGCTTCCCGAGTTCTACTTCCGCCCCCACGTGCGGCAACGGATGATCGAGTTCCTCGGCGGGACGCATCTGGAGGAAGCCACGTGCATCTGGCTGACGACCGCGTGCGATACCGGGGAAGAGGCGTGTCCCGTCCTGCCCCCGGCGGCACTCTGGTCCTGCCTCGAACGGGGCTGCGAGATCAAGCGATCGCTGTGGGACCGGACCTCGCTGATCGTTCACCTCGACGTGGAGTACGTCAACTTCGACTTCCCGGCCGAGCCGTACCTCGATCCAAAACGGACTTTCGATCTCCAGTCGCCCGTGATCCACGAGCTTCAGACGCTGCTGCTCGAACACGGCATTGCCCCTCTTCATCTCCTCAGCGGGCGCGGCCACCACCTGATCTGGCGGGTACGCCGCGACTCCGATCCATTTGAAAGGTTGGCAGAGCTGGGCGTCGTCCCGGAGACGCTCGGGACCATCTACCGGGCACCGCAGCCTCCCGGGGGGGCGGTGGTGGGCCCGGCGCTGGGCAGGGCCTTCGCCGGCATCGGCCAGGTACTGGAGTTCCTCGCCCATCGGGTGTTGGACGCGCAGCCGGCGCCGCTGCCTCTGGAGTTGACCGAAGTGGTAACCTCCCGCGGCGAGCGGGGCCGGGAGATCGTATCGCTGGACCTTTCAGAATATGGTGATCCGCTTCCCACGCGGATGATCCGCATCCCCTTCAGCGCCTACCAGAAGGTCCACGCAAAACGGGATGCTCTCGGCGCCGAGGTCGCCGATGCCATCCCCCCCCTCTACGTGATCCCCCTCTTCGAGATGGACTATGTCCGCGGCCTCGAAGTAATGCGCGACGCCGAGAAGGCGGCCCGGCTGGCGCGGGTGGCGTCGGCGGAGATCCCCGATCGGACGGAAGGGACGGGGCGGCTCCTCGAAGCCTACCGCGGCTCGGCGGTGGCACGCTGCCACGATTGGTTCTACGCCCAAGAGCAGGACCCCCCCTGGCGGTGGCCGGAAACCTACGATCGCACGCCGTGGGAATCGCTTTCGCCCTGCGTCCGCTCCCTCCTGGAACAGCCCAACGACCGTCTGCTCAAGCCGGTTGCCATCCGGCACCTGGTGCGGGTCTTCCTGTCACTGGGATGGCATCCGCGCCACATCGCCGGCCTGCTCCGCTCGAAGTACGAGCGCGACTTCGGCTGGGGGATGAGGTTTCTGCACTACGATGCGACCACGCGGGCCGAGTTCTACGTACGGCTCTTTTCCACGCTGATCGCCACCGGTCGCGATTCGCTCGAAGACTTCACCTGCGACGAAGCGCGGGCGGTTGAGCTATGCACCCCCGAGGCGTGCCACGGCTGCCTGGACCGATACCGGCTCTCTCTCGAAGCGAGGAGGCATCATGAGCGACTGGCCTGTCGGCCTCTCCACGGGCTGTTTCTACCGGACCCCTATTCATGACTGCTTGAGGCTGATTCGCGACGGCGGCTTCGGGCTCATCGAGGTCTGCTCATTCCCCGATCACCTCGATTACCACGACATCGAGGCAGTCCACGCCGCAGCGCGGCTGATCGACGACTTGGGCATCGAGCCCTACTCGCTGCACGCCCCCTTCGCTGACCATATCGACATCACCTCCTTCGACCGCGAGCATCGCGAGCGCAGCCGCCACGAGCTGATCCGGGCCACCGACGCGGCGGCAACCTTGGGGGCGCGGTATCTGGTGATCCATCCCGGGCCGGAGAAAGGGGGCTTTCCCGAGCACGAGCGCTTCCACCGCATGGAGAACGCGGCTTCCGTGCTCAACGAGGTGTCCCGCATCTGCCGGGAGCGAAACCTCTCCCTGGTGCTGGAGAACATGCTCCCCCATCTCTTCTCCGGCAGGGTGCGCGAGCTGCTCTGGCTTCTCGGAGCCCTCGAGACGACCGAGGTGGGCATCTGCCTGGATACGGGCCATGCATACCTCTCCGGCGACCTGCGAACCGTAGTCCACAAGCTCTCCGGCCATCTCTGGATGATGCACGCCTCGGACAACCGTGGGAAGCGCGACGATCATCTGCCCCCCGGCGAGGGCCACATCGACTGGCAGCGGCTTTTCGAGCAGATGCGCCGTATCGGCTTCGGCGGAACGATCATTCTCGAGATTGCTGGGGATGGCGACCCTTCGCGCCTGCTCGACCGAGCTCGCCGCGCCCAGCGGCACTTGCGGGATATCGCGCGGCGGCGAGAGCTCCCGGCCTGAGCCGTTTCGGCGCGGCGGACGGACGATCCGGCCTCGGCGGGCCGAATTCTGCTCTGGGCCCCTCTACGGGAGACCGGCGGTTCTGGCCCGCGCAGAGGGGGCTTGCAGGGCAGCCGAAAGGCGCCCTGGAACTCCGTAAGACGGCCAGGGTGCCGTCGCCGAGCAGCCGAAATGCGAGCCTGGCGCCACTTCTCTAAGGCGGAAAAAAAACAGACCCGCGAGACCGAGCACGTGGCACGTCCTTTGCAGGGTATGCCTGCGGTCCCGCCCGCGGCGTTTTTCCACCGCGGCCGCCCTTGCGCGCTGAAGTGTCGCGGCGAGACCCGCGAGGCAATGGGATGTCGACGGAGTGGCCGACGAACTAACGCAGAGAGGAACAGCTCATGTTTGGCAAGGGAGTGGAACTCTTCAAGCTCTTCGGTTTCTCCGTGCGGGTCGACGCGAGCTGGCTGATCATCGCCGTCCTGGTAGTATGGTCGCTCACCGTGGGCTTCTTTCCCGAATTTTATCCCGATCTTTCTACGAACGCCTACCTGGCGATGGGAATTGCGGGGGGGCTGGGGCTGTTTGCCTCGATCATCTTCCACGAGTTGGCCCATTCGCTGGTGGCCCGCGGCTCCGGCATGGAGATGCGCGGCATCACCCTCTTCGTCTTCGGGGGAGTTGCCGAGATGGACGAGGAGCCTTCCACCCCCGCGGCCGAGTTCACCATGGCGATTGCCGGTCCCATCGCCAGCATCCTGGTTGCCGCCGCATCCTTCGGAATATGGCGGGCAGGCGAGACGATGGGCTGGCCGGAGACCGTCGGCGGCGTCTTCTGGTACCTGGGCATCATCAACGGCGTTCTGGCGGCTTTCAACCTCGTGCCCGCATTCCCCCTCGACGGGGGGCGCGTTCTCCGCTCGGTGCTCTGGGGCTTCCTGGGAAGTCTGAGGAAGGCCACGCGGATTACGGCGGCGCTGGGATCGGGTTTCGGAATATTCCTCGTCGCGATGGGGGTCTTGAACATCCTGCGGGAGAATTACATCGGCGGAATATGGTTGGCCCTCCTGGGGCTCTTCGTGCGCGCGGCGGCGTCCGGCTCCTACCAGCAGCTCCTCGTCCGGCGGGTCCTCGAAGGCGAACCGATCCGCCGCTTCGTGCAGCCGGACGTGCAGACGGTCGAGCCCGATACGAACCTCCGGAGCTTCGTGGAAGACTACGTCTACCGCCACCATTTCAAGATGTTTCCCGTGGTGGAGGACGACCGGCTGGTAGGCTGCGTAAGCACCCGGGCCCTCCGCGACGTTCCCCGCGAGGAGTGGGAGAGCCGCCGCATCGCCGAGATCGTCGAGCCGTGCTCCGCCGGCAACACCATCGACCCGGATGCCGATGCCCTGAAGGTCCTCTCCCGCATGCACCAGAGCGGCGCTTCACGGATGCTCGTGGCACGGAACGGCCACCTGGAGGGCATCATCAGCCTCAAGGACATGATGCGGTTGATTGCCGTAAAGCTCGAGTTGGAGGAGGGGGAGGAGAACGTTGTGTCCGAATGGTGATCGGGCACTGCGCGGCCCCTCGCCGCCCCCCAGCCGGACCGCCGAACCGCCCGGGGGCGGTCCTTTTCTCGCCGCCAAGGGGGCGCGAGGGAATCGAGGCGAGAGGAGAGTCCCGAACCCTTCCGCCTCGCCCTGCGTCAAGATGCCCGACGGCCTGCCATTCTGCCGCAGCGCGCCGCGGCCCCCCAGCGAACCATGCGGGCGTAGCACGTCCCTGTCGAGGGACGCTGCGGGGAACTTGGAGAAAGACCGCTCCGCGATCGGTCGCGGCACGCACCATGCATGACAGTAGGAGGAATGGGGATGTGTTTCGCGACTTTCCAGAACCCTAGCCAAGTGAAGGCCATCCGATGACTGTGGAGCTCCACCAACAACTCGAGGGGAAAATCCTCCACGTCCGCACCAGCGGCAAACTCACTGCCGAGGACTATGAGCAACTGGTCCCCGAGTTCGAACGACTCGTCGAGCAACACAAGACGATCCGCCTGCTCTTCGAGATGGAAGCCTTTCACGGCTGGAGTGCCGGTGCGCTCTGGGAAGACACCAAGGTCGCCTTCAAGCACTTCAGCAACATCGAGCGGATCGCCATGATAGGGGACAAGGCGTGGCAGGAGGGAATGGCTGTGTTCTGCAAGCCCTTCACCAGGGCCGAGATCCGCTATTTCGGGCACCACGAGAAGGATCGGGCGTGGGAGTGGCTTACCGAAGGGATCGCCGTTGCCAAGGAGGAACCGTCACCCAGCGATCGTCCATGACGCCGGCCCCCAGCAGCCTCCGCTTCCGGTAAGGGACCGACCAACTCGCCGATATCGGCCCCACGCCGAACCGCCCAAGAGCCGGGGCTTCCCACTGGGCGGAGAAGACGGCCCATGGCCCGCACCGATCCCCCCCACCGCCTTCGAAGGGTGTGGCGTACTGCCCCTTCGGAAAAACTGACGTGGGATGCGACGTTCCGTCGCCTGGGGCCGAAGATCGAAGAGGGTGGCAATGCCGCGAGCCGCGCTCGGAACAACGCGCATCGGGGTGGGCGGGCGCCGTTTCCATCGTGCGGCATCTAATTTGCTCCTCCGGATCGGGAAGAGGCCGGTCCGAACGGAGAGACCGGAGTGCTAAGAGTCGGAACACGTTTATTGGAAGGAGATCGAGATGAACGTCAACGAAATCATGACGCCTCAGGCTACCTGCGCTGCGGCCGGCGACAGTCTGCTCGACGCCGCGCGACGGATGAAGGATGCGGATGTGGGAGTCCTGCCCGTCACGAGCCCGGACGGAACGGTCCTGGGACTGCTGACCGATCGCGATATCGTCGTGCGGGCCTTGGCAGAGAGCGACGACCTTACCGGCGTGCGCGTCGATGACGTCATGACGCCGAACCCCGTTACCTGTCGCTCCGACTGCCCCGTGGACGATGCCGCCAGCACCATGCGCCAGCGGCAGATCCGCAGGTTGATCGTCACCGAGGAGCATAATCGGACCGTTCTGGGAATCGTGTCCCTCGGCGACATTGCCGCGCGAGCTCACGAAACGGAGTTGGTGGGGCAGGCTACGGAAGGCATTTGCCATCCTTAGGGGCGCGCCCGGTCCGTCGGGTTCGTGCCCTCCCCAACGCGGGGAGGGCACGAACCTTTCCTTGTCGCCGTTACGGCATCACGAACTGGTGGCTGTGCAGCCTCACGGTGAGCACCGGGCAGGGCGCCTTGCGAACCACGCGCTCGGCCACGCTCCCGATTAAGGTCTGGGCCAAGCCGGAAAGGCCGTGCGTTCCCATCACGATGAGATCGATTTCGCGGTCCCGCGCATAGCGGACGATCTCGATGAACGGTGTACCCGCAACGGTCGTGCGCACCACCCCCTTGGCCTCTCCGAGGCGCGGATCGTCCCACTCTTCCAGTTCGCGGCGGGCATTCTCTTCCGGATGGAGCCACTCCTGGGGCACGGCGCCCATGTACCCCGGCGGCATGATCGGCGTCGCCACGTGCAACAGGTGGATCTCGGCGTCGAAGCGGCTGGCCAGCTCGCAGGCATAAGCCCGGGCCTGCGCGGAAGAGTCGCTGAAGTCGGTCGGCACGAGGATTCGTTCGAGCTTGATCACCATACACCTCCCGGCCCTATTGGGTAAAACGCGGCATTTCTGGGCGAACACGACGGAATACGGGGGAGTCTCGGCTCCCTGTGCCCTTCGGCGGGGGCCGTCACGACTTCTTCGAGGTCTTCACGTGGGCCGCCGCGATCAACTGCCGCGTCTTACGGCTGCCGCATTCCGGACACTTCACGTTCCGGCGACGATTGTGCTCCTCGAAGCTCTCCTCCCGGGTGAACGTCTCGCCGCACTGGCTGCATTCGTAGTCGTAAGAAGGCATCATGTCTCCTCCTGGCTCGCGGAGAGCTCTCCGCTCGGTGTTAGGACGCACCCACATCCCTACCAGACGTCTCGGGAGCAAACGGTGTACCACCGACTGCGAATCGTGCCGTATGGCCCTTTCCCGCTCCTCCGCGCCGAGCACGGCGATGTTCGCCGCTTCGGCCTCTGGCACGGTGCCTGCGTAAACAGGGGTTCGCCCGTGCGCGGCCGGGGTGAAGGCCGATGGTCCTTGGGCCTGGGCCGAAGGCCACCGCCCTGGCCGCGGCGGCACCTGGCCGACTCGGGACCGTCCTTCCTGCATGGCGAAAGCGCCGCGGAAACTGACGGCCTCCGGCCGAACCGCACGCGGGCAACCCACACCGCGACGGCCGCGACAAAACGTCACGCAAGCGTTCCAGAATGTCGCGATCGGCAGGCCCGGTGCATGCTGCCGCCCGGCGAACTCCCGGCAAACGGTACTTCCGGGTCGGCGATTACCTGAATGAGGTGCATTATGAGCGGTGCCCCACGCGCCTACGTCGGAACCAGCGGGTGGAACTACCCTCACTGGCGCCAACGCTTCTACCCCGAAGGGCTCCGCGCGGCGGATTGGCTGCACCATTACGCCGCGGCGTTCACCTCGGTCGAGGTCAACAATACGTTCTATCGCGTCCCGGAAAGGGCGAGCGTGGCGCAATGGGCAAGGCAGACGCCTGGGAACTTTCGCTTCGCGGTGAAGTTGTGGCGCGGAGTAAGCCACTTCAAGAAGCTCAAGGACTGCCGCGAGCATCTGCAGTCGTTCTTCACCGCCGTGGGGGCGTTGCCGACCAACCAGCGCGGCCCGGTGCTCGTGCAATTGCCGTCCAACCAGGGCAAGGCGCTCGACAAGCTGGACGCGTTCCTGAACGATCTCAAGGAGGTTACGCGGCCTGCGCGGTGGAAGGTCGCCATCGAGTTTCGCAACGCGCAGTGGTTGTGTCCGGAAGTGTACGAGCTGCTCGACGGGCAACGTGCCGCCATCTGCCTGCACGACATGCCACCGGCCGAGGTCGCCGTGCCCAACGATGCGGCCTTCATCTACGTCCGGCGCCACGGTCCGCAGGGCGATTACCGCCACCACTACTCCGATCGTGCCATTCGCGAGGACGCGCGGCGCGTTCAACGGTGGCTCGACGCCGGGCGAATGGTCTTCGTCTACTATAACAACGACGCTCGGGCGTGCGCCGTCCGCGACGCCGGCCGGCTCCGGGCCGCGCTGGGCGAAGGAGGATGAGGGAGACTGTCGAGACCCTCCGCCCCGGATTGGTCTGGCGGCGGGGGGAAGGGGCGCCGCCGTCGGCACGTACTTTGCACCTCCCGGACATGCAACGCAACGGCGGCGAGACCGCGACGGCATGTCGCGGTACGCCGCCAACTTGACGCGGCAACCGAGCGAACCATACAGGAAGGCGAGCCCTAACTCGCCGTGAGCGAGAGTGAACCGATGGAATCCGAGGAGAGGGGCCAGCCGAAGCATCTCGACGAAGGCAAGCCTTCTGCGGGCGAGGGCGCCCAGGATCGCAGAGAAATGCCACCCCCCATGGCCTCCCGGGCCCAGGGAGGGTGGCTTTTCTGGCTGGTGCTGATAGGGACGATTGCGGCGGTGGTGCTTTGGAGCTACGCCGACGGCAGGAGAGAGATCCCCAGTTGGGCCGATTTCCAGCGGATCGTCGAGGAGGACGGGGTCGCCGAAGAGAGTATCGTCGTCCGCAACGATCGGATCGACGCCACCCTCAAGCCGGATTTCGAGTATGGGGAGATCAAGGAGGAGACGGATCGAGAGTTGCCGGTGTACCTCCCCATCGACGGGGAGAACCGGAGCTTTTACCTCGAGCGGCTGGACCAGCTCGGCATTGCATGGCGCGCCGATACGAGCAGATTCCACTGGGGAACTTTGCTGCTCATCTGGTCCCCCCTGCTGATTCTGCTCGTATTGCTGGCGTGGGGTCTCACCCGCGCCCGCCAGGCCGCCGCGAGCGGGCCGGCCGGCATGCTGGGCGATTTCGCCCGCTCGCGGCACCGGGTGGCCTCGAAGGAGAGCGTCCAGGTCACCCTCGACGACGTGGCGGGGATCGACGAGGCGAAGGCGGAAGTCGACGAGCTGATCCAATTCCTCAAGCGGCCGCGGCGTTTCCAGGTCCTGGGGGCCCGGGTCCCGCGGGGCGTGTTGATCGAAGGCCCCCCCGGCTGCGGAAAGACCCTGCTGGCCCGGGCGATTGCCGGCGAGGCCGACGTGCCGTTCTTTTCCATCTCCGGCTCGGACTTCATGGAGATGTTCGTCGGCGTGGGGGCCAGCCGTGTCCGCGACCTTTTCGCCAAGGCCAAGCGGAACGCGCCCTGCATCATCTTCCTCGACGAGATCGACGCCATCGGCCGCAAACGGACCGGGGAGGTCAACGTCGGCGGAGGCCACGGCGAGCGCGAGCAGACGCTCAACGCCATCCTCTCCGAGATGGACGGCTTCGAGCCGAGCGACCGGGTGATCGTCATCGCCGCCACCAACCGCCCCGACGTCCTCGACCCGGCGCTCACGCGCCGCGGACGCTTCGACCGCCAAGTGACGGTCCCTCTGCCCGACCGGGGGGGGCGGAAGGCCATCCTGCAGATTCACGCCGAGAAGATGCGCCTCGGCGACGACATCGACCTGGACGAGTTGGCCCGCATGACGCCGATGTTTTCGGGGGCCGATCTGGCGGCGCTGGTCAACGAGGCGGGCATCATCGGGGGAATCAAGGGCCACGATCGCGTGCGGATGGAGGACGTCCGGGAGGCCCGCGACAAGGTCCGCTTCGGCAGACCTCGAGAGAGCCTCAATATCGAGGACGAGCAGCGTGTGAAGAGCGCCTACCATGAGGCGGGCCACGCCCTCTTGCAGGCGATGCTGGAAAACGCCGACCCCATCGAGAAGGTCTCCATCATTCCTCGCGGTCAGGCCCTGGGCGCCACTTTCGCCCTGCCCGAGAAAGATCGCTACAGCCTGGGGCGGAAATACCTGGAGGCCACCATGCGGGTCGCCTGCGGCGGAAGGATCGCGGAGGCGAAGAAGAGCGGCGACCTCTCGTCGGGAGCAGCCGACGACATCAAGCGCGTGACGGCCATCGCCCGCAAGATGGTCTTCGAGTGGGGAATGTCGGAACGGCTCGGCTTCATCAAATACGCCGACGAGGAGGCGCAGGCCCGCCTGCCGCTGCGCGAGCAGTCGGAGCGCACCGCCGCCCAGGCCGACGAGGAGGTGCGGCGCCTGGTGGGCGCGGCCTACAGCGACGCCGAGCAGCTCATCGAGCAGCGCTGGGACGCCGTGGACGCCATTGCCCAGAGCCTGCTCGACCGAGAGACCCTTACGGCCGACGACATCCACAATCTCGTCCAGGCCACCGCGGCTGACGCCTCGAAGCAGCCCGCCGAAGAGTGACGTCCGTCACTGGATCCTTGTGCAAGGACTCTGCAGCTCCCGCTCGTAAGTGCGGTGAGGGGCCCGCTGACTGAAGACGCAGTCCTCGGCCAACCGCGGCGCGTTGCGGGGCCGGCGGCGGCGAGAGATAATAGGGCGGCCCGTCGGCCGAACGGGCGCGCGACTGCCCAATCCTCGCTCAACCCACGAAGGTAGGTCCCCATGAAACGCCCAATGGTTCTCCTGAGTCTGCTGCTCTCCATCGTCGTGGCGGCCGCAACGGCTGTCGCCGAAGGTGCCGAGCCGCCGCTTCCCCGGGCCGAGGCCAGCCAACTGCCGCGATGGCGGGGCTTCAACCTCACGAACAAGTTCCACCGCGAGTGGAGCAACCGCCCCTTCGAAGAAGACGATTTCCGCTGGATCCACGAGTTCGGGTTCAATTTCGTCCGGCTGCCCATGGACTACCGCACCTGGATCGCGGGCGACGACTGGACGCAGTTCAACGAAGAGGTCCTCCGGGAAATCGATCAGGTCGTGGCCTGGGGCGAGCAGTACGGCATCCATATCTCGATCAACTTCCACCGGGCGCCGGGCTACACCGTGGCCTCGCCGGCGGAGGAGACCAGCCTCTGGACGGATGCCGAGACCCAGCGGGTCTGCGCGCTGCACTGGGCGATGTTCGCCCGCCGCTACCGGGGCATCCCCAACGAGCGGGTGAGCTTCAACCTCTTCAACGAGCCGGCGAACGTCGACGAGGACGTCTACGTGGACGTCGTCCGCAAGGTCGTGGCGGCCATCCGCGAGGAAGACCCCGAGCGGCTCATCATCTCCGACGGCATGCAGTGGGGGCAGCAGCCGATCTTCGCCTTGGCCGACCTGGAGATCGCACAAGCGACCCGCGGCTACACCCCTATGGACATCACCCACTATCGGGCGAGTTGGGTCACGGGGTCCGACCAGTATCCCCGGCCCACTTGGCCGCGGCCGGAGGCCCACGGCACGCTCTATGCCCCCGGCAAGACGGACATGAAGCCCGAGTCGCTCGAGCCGGCGGTCATCGAGGGGTCTTTCCCCGCCGAGACGACACTACGGATGCGGGTGATGACGGTCTCCGGACCGAACACGCTGGTGGTGCGGGCCGACGGCCGCACGATCTGGGAGCGGCGTTTCACGCCCGGCCCCGGCGAGGGAGAGTGGAAGGAAGTCGTCCACCTGCCCGAGTGGAACGTCTACCAGAACGTCTACGACCGCGACTACGAGGCGGTAATCCCCGCCGGCACGGAGCGCCTCGAACTGGCCGTAGTCCAGGGCGACTGGGTGCGGCTCGCCGAGATCGGTTTGATGCGGCCGGACGCCCCCGAGGATGTCCTCACGCTGCGGCCCGCGTGGGACGAGCAGCCGGTCCAGGTCCGCTATCGACCCGCGGCGGCCAATCCCTTCGTCAGCCCGGTGATGGAGGACCGCCAATGGCTCTGGGAGACGAAGATCGTCCCCTGGCAGGAGGCGCAGGCCGCGGGGATCGGCGTGATGGTGGGCGAATTCGGCTGCCACAACCGCACGCCCCACGACGTCGTCCTCGCCTGGATGGAGGACAATCTGGCCAACTGGCAGGAGGCCGGCTGGGGCTGGGCCCTGTGGAACTTCCGCGGCTCCTTCGGCATCCTCGAGAGCGGCCGTGACGACGTGGACTACGAAGACTTCCACGGTCTCCAGCTCGACCGCGAAATGCTCGAGTTGCTGCAGCAGTATTGAGCAGCTCCCTATTCCCTCGCCGTCACTTCCTCGATGAGGCGACGCGCCAGGGCGGGGTCGTCGGTGACAACGCCGTCGACGCCGGCGAGGATGGCCGCTTCGATCTCCTGGGGATCGTTGATCGTCCAGGCGAAGACCGGCAGGCCGCGTTGCCGGGCATGGCCCAGGAAGCGGGCCGAAAGCGTAGACCAGTTCATGGAGAACCCCCCAGCCCCCAGTTCCACCTGGCGGTCCATCCACGCTGCGCTGTACTCCTCGGGCACCGATCCGATGAAGACGACGGGTGCGTG
>SLBP01000045.1:0-13582 GCA_007126245.1 Planctomycetales bacterium | reverse complement strand
GCCCTGACGTCACACCCCAAGGTTCTGGTCCCGGGCGAATAAAGAACCGTCGCCCCCGGGGCAGCAAACGAGGCTCTCCCACCTGGAACCGCCGAACCACCGCCCGCGTCGCCGGTGAAGGCGAGACGCGGTGCAGCAGCCGGGCCCCATCGGAGGCGGAGGCACCCCCCAGGTACTGAATCAGCCACCAGATCCAGAACATGAAAATGCCGACCCTAGGAAACCTAGCGGTTTCTGCCAAACGGTCTCGAATCGTAACAGGACCAGTCGCGCTTCTCGTATAATCGCCTCTCGGCAGCCGCGATTTCTTCCGCAATACTACCGAGGACACTCGACGCTTGTTACACACGCGATGCAGGTTGCAGACGTAAGTCAAAGCGTTGCAACGCGTATCGCGTCGACGCTGGCAGGGTGCCCGTGCCACAGCGGCAGGGGGCCCCACATCTTACGCAATAATATCAGAGTTTTGGTGAACTGCCAACGGCAATCGCAATGCGACCGGATAGCCACGCAGCCATGAGCGCTAAGCCGCAATTCGTTGCCCAGCTGGCATCGGCATGGCCCCAGAACGAGTGGTGTGACGTTCGGGTCCTGGTAGCCGTCTCTGGAGGGGCCGATAGCGTGGCACTTCTCCGCGCCCTGGTGGAGCTTGGAGGGCCGAATGCGGGGCGGCTGTTTGTGGGCCACTTCGACCACCACCTCCGCGGGGAGGCCTCGCATGAGGATGCCGCTTTCGTTGCCGAGCTTTCCCAGCGGCTGGCGATCCCCTGTGAGATCGGCCGCCCAAACAAGCCGCTGCGGGGGGGTACGGGTCACGTGGCCGAAGCCGTCGCCCGGCGGGCCCGCTACGCGTTCCTCGAGGAACTGGCCGGCCGCTTGGGGGCCCGGTTCGTCGCCACGGCACACACCGCAGACGACCAGGCGGAAACGATTCTGCATCGCATCCTCCGCGGCACGGGCTTGGCGGGGCTGGCAGGAATCCCGCGGACGCGACCGCTGGGGCCGGCCACGCTCATCCGCCCCCTGCTCGCTGTCCGCCGCACCCAGATCCTGAACTACCTGGAAGCCATCGGCCAGGACTACCGGCGCGACGCCTCGAACGAGAATCTCGCCTATACCCGCAACCGCCTCCGCCATGAACTGCTCCCTTGGGCCGCCGAACACGTCAATCCCGATGCGGTCGAGGCCGTGGTGCGGCTCGGGCACCTGGCGGCGGAGTCGCGGGCGGCCGTGGCCGACGTCGTGAAGGCGCTCCTCGAACGCACCGTGGTCGAGCATTCGGATAAGGCCGCCGAGATCGACGCGGCCGCACTAGCCAGCCACCCACGTTATCTGGTCCGCGAGGTGCTCATGGCCCTGTGGCGCCAGATGGACTGGCCGCGGCGGGCCATGGGTTACCGAGAGTGGGATGCCTTGGCCACACTGCTTCGGTCGGCGGGAGCAGGAGAGCCGTCGTCGGGCCCGGCGCGGGTGTTTCCGGGGGGCGTCTCGGCCCGTTGCATGGGGGGGCGACTTCGGCTGGAGCGGAGACTCAGGCGTAATCCTGGTAGAGGGGGGTAATCACCAGCTCCCGGACCACGGCCTGCGGCGGCAGCTTGGCGATGTGCAGCACGCAGTCGGCGATCGTCTCCGGATCGAGCATTTCGGCGAGCCGTTCGGGCGGAGGCGGAGTAAGTCGCTGGCGGAGGATGGGCGTACGGACCTCCCCCGGACAGAGATTGGTCACCCGAATGCCGTACTGACGTTCTTCCAGGGCCAGCGTGGTCGAGAGCGCGGTGACGCCGAACTTGGCGGCGTTGTAGGCAATGCCGCCGAGGGGAATGGCGCGTTTGCCGGCAATCGAGCAGATGTTGACGATCAGGCCGCCCCGCTTCCGGCGCATGCCGGGAAGGGCGGCGTGGACGACGTTGTAGGTCCCGGTGAGGTTCACCGCCAACATGCGGTCCCAGTCCTCCGGTTCGAGCGCGGACATGGTGCGTTTGGGGACGTTGATCCCCGCGCTGTTGACGAGAATCTCGACGGGGCCGAGCTCGGCCTCGAACCAGTCGATCATGGTCCGCACGCGGCGGCGATCGGCGACGTCGCAGGGACATGGGACGATCGGCGGGCTGCCGGAGTGGGAGGCGGCGGCGGCCTGGAGCTTGGCTTCGTCCCGCCCGCAGATGACCACGCGGCACCCTTCGCCCGCCAGCGCCACGGCCACGGCCAGTCCGACTCCGCTGCCGCCGCCGGTGACCAGCGCGGCCTTGTCCTCGAGCGACATCACGACCTCGGGGAGAAAGGAAGAGAACCCGTCGAGCCCGTCGCAGGGCCTTCCAGTGTGCCCGCTTCCCCGACGCCGGTCAAGAGCTTCGCAGGCCGCCGGACCTTCATTCCGGAACCCCCGCGCGGGCGCGGAGGCACAAGGTGGTCAGCTCCTCAAAACAGACGCGGATTTCGTCCTCGGGAGCCGGCTGCCCTGCCGCCGATTCGAGTGCCGCGGCGACGGCGCTGATGGCGGGAAACCCGTAGCTTCCGGCCGCTCCCTTGATCTGGTGGGCGGCACGGCGAAGCCCCTGCCAGTCGCGGGATGCCAGAAGCTCCTCGAGGGTTCGGACACGCTCGGGCAACTCGCCCACGAATAGGGCAACCAGATCGACGAGATCGGGATCGCGGCTGAGATCGGAAAAGAGCAGTTGGGTTTCCAGCGAGAGAGATGGCATGGGCACGGCTCTCCGAAATCGGGTGCAATGGACCTTGAAGCGGCGGAGTCCACCACCTGCCTGCCGGGAACAGGGGATGGCTCCCAGGGAGTTCGGCGGCGTTGCCTGACAGCGAGCCGGGTTCGGCCCCATGGCAACTGATGGTGCCCCGGACGGCACGCTGTCATAGAAGCGTAAGTCGTCCGCCGCACCGCCGACGATTCCGCAAGCGCCCGCGGCGGAAAACGAAAGGTGCGTTGTCCAGATATGAGCGATGTGCCGGTCGCTCGCCCTCCCAGCCGGCGGCGCGTGGCGCCCTGCACCGCGAACCCTCTTCGCAGCGGCAGGACATGCCCCGTCCGAAGAGGATCGGCTTCGCGGACTCGAGAATCTCCGGGTGCCAAGGGGTCTATTTCTGCGGCAGCGGGTCAACGGTGCAGCGTATCCCCCGACTCGTGCGCGATGTCGTCAGGTTGGTTGCGGGGGACGATGACACCTGCTTGGCGGCGGACCAGAGCGAGAAGGCTCACGCCGCGGCGGTATCTCCTTGCCCGCGAGGAGGCCAGAGCGGCAGAGAGCCGGCGGCCCTCCCCGGCCGTGAACCGGATGAGCAGGCGGTTGACGACGGCCGGGGGCATGGCCAGATCGGTGTCCGCGGCACCCCAGGCGCGGCCACGCCATCGCGACACGGCGCGGGCGAGGCGGACGAGCGGATAGACGCGGGCGAAATAGTGGGAGACGAGCAGGGTTCGAAGCGGCAACCCCTCCCAGAGCCGCACCAGCCGCGCACGATCGTAGCGGCGGTAGTGGCCGTGGCTCTCGTCATGCATGCTCCAGAGCGCCATGTCGGCCGGAACGGTTATTAGGAAGACGGCCCCCGGTCCTGCGGCTGCCGCCAATTCGGAGAAGAAGCGGAAGTCGTCGGCGACGTGCTCGAGCACGTCGGTAAGCAGGAAGAGGTCCGCCCGGGACGCTACCTCGCCAAGGTCGGCAGGCGCGTGCCCGCAGAGGAAGCGGACCTGCGGGAACCGCTGCCGGGCCAGCGCTACCGCCTCGATGGCGGGATCGATGCCCACGCACTCGCACGTTGCGCTCAGGGCGGCAAGGTTCGCACCGGTCCCGCAGCCGACGTCGACGACCAAGGGCCGGCCGCCGCCCTCGGGCGGGCGGTCCAGGACAGCAGCCACCAACCGCTGCACGATTCGCCGCCGGGCCAGGAACCACCAGTGGCGGTCTTCGAGATCGGCGTTCAAGCGAAATTGTTCAGCTCGCATTACCGCGCTCCCCTGCCGCCGCCGGGGGCCTGGTGCCGCCGCCATCGATGACGGCCGGCGGAGGCAGGGCGGTGGGCCTCTCGCGCGGGGGGGGCGCGGTGCGGAGGGCCTCGACCTGATAGAAGCGGGCCACGTAGACGTTGCGCCAGTCGGTTGGGTCCTCGGTGATGTCGTTGGCCGAGAAGATGAACGGCTGCACTGCCAGCGGAGGGACGACGACCACACCTTCGGTCCCGCGGGCTTCTTCCAGAACGACGTCGCGCTCGGCCATGGCGCGCCGCCAGGCCTGGACCTTCCCCAGGGCGAGTTCGCGGATTGCCAGGCGGGCGTTTCCCGTCAGAGGCAGGGCCGCCGCCAGCCCCAGGGCCGCCACTGCCGCCCAGCGGCGGGCCAGGGGACCGTCGGGGCGGAACGAGTTCGGCAGCCGCGGCAGCCAGAGGCGGAGCGTGGCCAGGTAGCCGATCACGAACAGGGTGTGCGCCGCGGCGAGCGCCCGCGGCGGCATCGTCGTACCCGTAGCCCAGCTCGGCCCGAGGAACATCCCGGCAAGTGAAAGGAGCCCCACCCAGGGGACGATCCACGGCCACGGAGCGCTGCGGTGACCGTCGGACGGGGCGCCCGACTCATGGCCCCAGGGAGGGACGAGCACAAGCAGCGCGGTGGCGAGGAGCAGCCGGGCATCGAAGAGCCAACCGGGAATCTCGTAGCCCGCCTGCGTGACAGCGAGGGTCACCGTCCGTGCAGGATCGCCGGCCAGGGGAAAGTAGAGGCTGCGGTAGGCGTTGCCCGGGGCGAAGAAGACGACCAGGAAGCCGGCGAGGGCGGCGGCTGCCGCCGCTCCCCAGGCGACCCGTCCCGGGGACCGCCCGCGCCAGGTTACCGCCGCGCCCGCGGCCAGCACCAGGCAGAACAACAGGCCTATCAGCTCGTGTAGCCCTGCCACGACCGCCGCCGACGGAGCAAGCAAGAGAGCACGGGTCCAGGAGTCGGCCCCCCCTTTTTTGGCGGGGCCATCCCAGTGGGCGAGTCCGGCGACGACGAGCACGGCGAGGACGATGCTCAAGCGGTACTCGGTACCTCCGCAGACCCAATAAAGCGATTCTTCGGGCGCCGGGCGGGCAGTCCAGAGCAGCGCCAAAGTGGTGGCGGCGGGCAACGCGGCGGCGGTACGCCGGGTCCGTGGTATCAGGATCCGCCAGAGGGCGAAGACGGCGGCCGCCTCCGCAACGGCCAACGCACCTAGCCAGAGGGGGTAGCTCCGCCGCATGTCTGTGGCGGAAAAGAGGAACGCCTGGAGCCCGATGGCGGCCCAGCGGCCCGACCATTGGTGGTAATTGCCCGAGACCGTGGCCGCGGTCCCGAGGTCGCGCCCGTCGGCGGCGCGGAGGTAGTCGTCCACCATGGGCCATGCGAAGGCCATCGGCAGGCAGAGAATTACCACCGTAGCGGCAACGCCGCCGAGAAGCGTGCGGCGGGCGATTTTCTCGCCGTCGAGCGACACGTGGGTTCAGCCTGGAGGTACAGTGGAAGACGAGTGCCGAGCGCAGCGGCAACGGTCCGGGGGCACCCATCCCAGTGTACTCGACCGAGGCGCCGGTCCACCACCGCCCGGCGCCGGCGGCAACTCAACGGGCAGCGGTCACTGCGCGGTCTGGACGCCGGGCCGAGTCAATGGCGATTCCGAGCCACCCCTCGTCGAGCACGCACTGCGAGATGACCACGTCGGCGAAGTGGGGGTCTTCGAGGAGTCGCGGCGGGGTGACAGGGATCGTGCTGTTGCGGGGAAAGACCCGCGCCGCCACGGTTCGCAGGGCGATCTGCGAACCGGCCGTCAGCCGCTGCCCTTCCAGGCTGAGTACCTCATCCCGGACCAGTTCGGCGGTCAGTCCGTCGATGGCGGGCCGATAATGCGCGTGGATGCGGAAATCGCTCCAGCTCCGCGGCGCACGGGCGAGCCGGGCGATGGAGAGCGTCAGCGTCAGGGCTCCCTCGCGACACCGGACGTGTACCGCCTGGTCATCGGCGAAGCGGATCACGACGTCCTCGTCGGGACTGTCGCTGAACAGCCCCAAGTCGGCCAACTGCAGGCGGGCCGCGATGTGGCTGCGGAGCTCGGGGAGGGTGAAGGTCCGGCCGTTGAGATCCAGGCGTTCGACGAGGTTGTTCAGCGCTGATTGGTGGATCTGGAAGCTGGCCAGGCTGCCCGCCGGGGCCCGCGGCCGCGGTGTGTGACCCCCAAGCTGCTCGTCGCTCGCCAGGAGCATCCGCATGGCGAAACGATCTTCGGCAGTCCAGGCGTCCACCAGATGCGGGCCCAGTCCGAGGCCGGAGAGGGGAGTCCCCAACCGCTGGGAAAGGCGATCGGAGAGCTCACCGAGCCGGGCGCCGGCCTCGGTGTCGACCTGCTGGCGGGCCCGATGGGCGACCTTGGCCTCGACCTCGCGGCGGGCCTGGTCGCGCTTCTGGTCGTGCTGGGCACGGGCGACCCCTCGGATCACGGTGCCCAGGAAAGGGAGACCGTCGAATTCCGTCTCCACGGCACGCAGCGCCGTGCGATTATGGACTTCCACGGTGGAGGGCCAGAATTGCAGGCCGGTGGGCAAGAGCTCGATTCGCTTGCGCGCCACGTAGGTCGAGTGGCTGTCGTTGCGGAAGGTGGCCGGGCCGGTCGTCGAGCGCGTCAGGGCGGCGACCTGACCGCGGACCTCCAAGCCGAGGAGGACGCGGTGCGGATCGGGAATCGGGCGGAAGGTCACCACGCTTTCAGTGAGGCTGTGGCCGCGGACGGGGCGTCCGAGGATGGTATCGCGGACGGGGGCATAGGCGAGAGGGCGTTCGGGAACGAGGCGGTTGAGGAGCTCCGCGCTCATCGCCAGCCGCACGTTGGCATTGCGGTAATGAACGTCCAGATGCCGGCCTATGGCTACCAGGTCGGCCTCGCCCGATCGCTTCAACCACTGGCTTGCCTGAGCGATGCGGCGAGCGTAGCTCGCCGAAGTGGTGGCCTCGAACTCTTCGACGTCTTGCGCCAGCGCGATCGGGTCGCCAAGCCAGGTGGCCCAGGCATAGAGCTGTCGGCCCAGGGCGCCCACGGGTCCGGTGGTGAGGAACTCTCGCTGCCGGGCGGTAAGGGCCACGCCGCCCAGCCGGTCGAGGACGTCGCGGGCTGCAAACTGCCGGATACGGTCGCCGTATGCCTCGTCCGAAGCGGCGGTGAATTCGATCGTCTCGAGCATGAGATAATCCCGCCACTCTTGTCCGAGTGGGCTGTCGCCGGTCAGCTCGCGAACGCGCGATACGGCCAGGAGGAGGTCCTCCGGAGCAGGGGGGGAACACTCTCGCCCTATGGCGAACAGCATCCGCCAGAGGTCCACCCGCCGTTCCACGGCATATGCCACCCGCAGGAGCATGCTCGCGCGCTGGGAGTCTTCCAGGCGGTCGGCTGCCGATTGAGCCTCCCGGACCAGTTCGGCCAAACGATCGAGGGCGCCGCCGACGGCGTCGAGATCACGATCCGGGACGGTCGACCCAGCTTGCACGGCGTCCAGCGCCATGCGCACCTCGTGCGCCCACGCCGAGGTGGCCTCGCGGCTACCGAGCTCGTCGAGCCGGGCCAGCAGCGCGGTGGGCGAGGGCCATCCGTATGGCGGGGTAGGGGCGTCGGCCTCCTCAGCCGTTCCCGGCGCCGACGGCTCCTTGCTGTCGCACGAGTCGACCGCGAGAGACGGCTCCGGGTCCTGAACGAGGGCGCGATCGGAACCGGTAAGCTCCCCTTCGGCGGGGAACTCGCGGCGGGGCATCGCTTCCGCTGGAGGGGAGAAAGCTGTTGTCCGCGAGGCGCCCCGCGCTTCGTCGAGCCGCAGGGCGGGCACCGCCAGACTGACCGTGGGCCCGCCGGGCTCTCCAAGGTCTTCACCCAACCCGAAGAGGCTGGTTCCACCGAGGTCCGGCAGTTCGGCGGCAGCGAGACGGTTGTCGCTGCCTAGCATCACGGGACCGGCCAGCCGCGGGTAGACCGAAGCGATGCGAGGACCATCGGAGGGGATCGTCGTGTCGGCTGCCGCCAGATCGGCCAAGAGGCCGCTCAATTCGGCAAGGGCCTCGTGCGCAGCGACGTTTCGAGAGGGGGGCGACGGTAAAGCGACGGGCTGCGCAACCGGCCGAGGCCGGTTGCGGGCACTTTCGGCCATCGGCCATCGGCCGTCTTCGAGGGTGGCCTGGGCCCTGACGTCGCGTGCGGCCCGCTGCCAAGCCCGCGGCGCGGCAACGGCGAGAATGAACAGGCAGGCGAGAATAGAGAGGAATGGCCAGATCGTTTCGCGTTGCGGGCAGAGCATCAAGCCAACTCCGGTCGGGTCGTTTGCCTGCGAGGATTCGCAGGTCACGGCATCCATCGGCACACCCGTAACGGGGGGCGAGTCTGCGGCCGCGGAAATCGAAACCTCGCCGACCATAGCCGATCAGGGCCGGTGTCTTTGCACGGGTGGACGCGATGGCGGGCAGACATTGGTATGGATCGGCGATACCCCACGGTGGAATGTAGTGGGAAACCGCGTGCCATCCCAAAGCCCTAACCCCTTCCTCGGGGAGACTTTGCGGATCGTACCGCCGGCGGAGGATATGCGGCCTGCAAAGCCCGGTCGGCACCCCCCGCTGCGGGAGCGCCTCACAGGCGTCGTTCGATGGGCAGGACGAGGGCCTGGAGGTGCCGGTGGGCCGGCTTGGCGTCGCGGAAGCGAGCCAGCTCGGCGAAGAGGGCATCGAGTCGCTCTTCCGGCACCTGGGCATGGACGACGCTGCTGTTGCCGGGAAACACCTGGCTGCCGAAGTGTTTCCCCTCGATGTCCTTTCCCTCGATCATGGGGAAGCGGACGTAGTCGGCGAGCCCATGGCGATCGAGAATCCCCTCGATGGCCTGGGTGTACTCGAAATGGAAGGCGATGGCGACGAGCTTCATGCGCGGCTGGGCTCCAGGGCCAGGGGAGCGCGTTCGGGCGGGGCAGCTTGCCCGACCCGGCTGCCAACCAGGAAGGCCTGCAATTCTGCGACCAGGGTGTAGACCACGGGGACCACGATCAGCGTCAGTGCTGTGGACGCCAGCATTCCCCCCGCCACGGCGACGCCCAGTGGCATCCGCGCCTCACCCCCGGCCCCGAAACCCAGGGCAATGGGCGTCATACCCAAGACAGTGGAGAAGGCCGTCATCAGCACAGGGCGGAAGCGGATGGCGGCAGCCTCCTTCGCCGCAGCGAGCGGCTCCAGCCCCCGGGCCACCATGACGTTCGTGTAGTCGACCACCAGGATGGCGTTCTTGGTGACCAGTCCCAGGAGCATGATCACGCCGATGAAGGCGTAAACATTGAAGGAGAGCCCCAGCAGCCACAACCCCCCGAAGGCCCCGATGGTGGCCAGCGGCAGCGACATCATGATCGTGAAGGGATGGAGGAACGACTCGAACTGTGCCGCCAGAACCAGGAAGATGAAGACCACGGAGAAGATGACCGTGATCGAGAGGTAGTAGAACGATTCCTCGAAGATCTGCGAGAGGCCGGCCAGTTCGTAGTCGGCCCCAGGCGGGAGTTCCCCTTGCAGGAAACCCTCGAGACGGGCCATCGCTTGCCCCATCGCCACGCCGGGCGGAACCTGCGAGGAGATCGTCGCCGACCGCATACGGTTGTAGCGGTGGATCTGGCTGGGGCCGATCGTCTCTTCGAGGTCCACGAGGTTATCCAGCGAGACGAGCATCCCCTCGGGCCCACGAATGTACACGTCGCGAAGCGCTGCGGGATTCATGGTCCCGCGGCCGGCCGCCTCAGTGATCACGTCGTAGCGTTCGGCGTCGCGCTCGATCGTGGAGATCGTGGGGTTGCCGAAGAGGAACCGCATCGAGTTGGAGATGTCGGCCACGGAGATATCCATCTGCGAGGCCTTGTCGCGGTTGATCCTCACGTCGACCTGGGGATTGTTCAGCTCGAGGTTGGTCCGCACGCCGACGTACCATTCCGGCTGGGCATTCATCCAGTCCATGACCGCCTCCTGCTGGAGGGCGAGCGTCTCCAGATCGGAATGCTTGAGGACCACCTCGATCGGCGATCCCCCCACGCCGCCGGGGGTCATTTCGCGGACGAAGGCCCGTCCGGCGGGCAGCGCGTTGAGGCGAACGCGAAGGTCCTGCATCACCTCGGCCTGGTGCTTCTCGCGCTCGCGCCGCGGGATGAGACGGACGAAGGCCATGCCGGTATTCGGTGTTCCCGGCCCCCCCCGCGAGAGCCCTACCGCCAGGAACTGGTGGCGGACTTCAGGAGTCTCGGCGAGGACTGCCTCGATCCGCCGAGCGAAGACGTCCGTCTGGGAAAGGGTCGCTCCCTGGGGAGTCTCGAAGATGATCATGAAGGAGTTGGTGTCCTCCTCGGCGGCGAACTCGCGGTCGATGCCGGCCAGGGCCAGCATCCCCGCAGAAAAGGCCGCCACGCCGACGAGCACCGTGAGCCAGCGGGCGCGGAAGGCGGCGGCGAGCACCATCCGGTACACCCATTCCATACCGCGGAAGACCTGTTCCGAAAAGCGGAAGGCCCGCCCGTGCCGCTCGGGCACGCGGAGGAGGCGCGAGCAGAGCATGGGTGTGAGCGTGAGCGCCACGAAGGTGGAGGCGAAGACGGTGATCGCCACCGTGAGGCCGAACTCGAGGAAGAATCGGCCTATCAGTCCCCCTGTGAAGGCCACGGGAATGAAGACGGCACCGAGGGCCATGGTGTTGGCTAGGGCGGGGAAGGCCACCTCGGTGGTCCCCACGCGGGCGGCAGGCTCCGACTCCGCCCCTTCCTCCATGTGGAGGTAGCACCGCTCCAGGACGACGATGGCGTCGTCGATGACGATGCCGATCACCAGGATCAGCGCCAGCATGGTGAGCACGTTGATGCTGAATCCCATCAGATGGATGCCTGCCATTCCGATCAGCAGCGAGGTGGGGATGGCCAGCAGGGTGACGATCGTCCCCCGCCCGCTGCGGAGGAAGGCGAGCACCACAAACATCACCAGGGCGGTGGCGATGAAGATCGTTATCAACAGGTCGTTGATGCTCTCCCGGATATGCTCCGAGTTGTCGGTGGCGATCGTGTATCGCAGGCCGGGAGGGAAACCCTCGGCGATCTCGGCCATCCGCTCGTGGAGGAGGGCCGCCACCTCGACCGTGTTGGCGTCGGCCTGCTTGACTATTCCCATTCCCACGGCGGGCTCGCCGGCGAAGCGGGCAAGCTGGCGGTCGTCCTCCACGCCATCGACGACCTCCCCCACGTCGCGGATGCGGACCGGGGCGCCGTTGCGGTAGGCGACCACCAGCTGGTTCATCGGCGCCGCCTCGGAGAACTGGCCCCGGGTCTGGATGAGAAACTCGCGCCGCGGCCCCTCGACGCGACCCGAGGGGATGTCGGCGTTGTTGATCTGCACTGTGCGAACGACATCCTGCACGGTGAGCTGGTGGGCGGCCAGCCGCGCCGGATCCAGGCGGACGCGGACGGCGTACTTCCGCCGCCCTCCCACCTGAATCCGCCCCACCCCGCGGAGCGTCTCCAGGCGCTGCTTGACCACGGTCTCGGCGTACTCCGTCATGCGAATCAGGTCCCAACGCTCATCGCCCCTGAGCGTGATCCACATGATCGCCTGGGCGCCCAGCTCCAGCTTCCGGACAATGGGCGACTCGATGTCGTCGGGCAGCAGCCGCCCGGCCCGCTCCACGGCGTCGCGGACGTCCTGGGCGGCCACGTCGATGTCCCGCCAGAGCTCGAACTCGGCAGTGATCTCGGCCACCTGCTCGCGGGCCGTAGAGCTGAGTGTCCGCAGCCCTTCGATGGTGTTGATCTCCGACTCCAGGGGATCGATGATCTCCGACTCGATGACCTCCGGGGCCGCGCCGGGAAGGACCACGTTGACGCTGACGATGGGGAACTCCACGTCCGGGTCCTGCTGGACCGGCATCTGCACGTAGCCGTAGCCGCCGAAAATGGCCAGCACCACGAAGACCACGATGGTCATCACCGGGCGGCGGATGCAAAAGTTCCAGATCACCGCTAAGCTTCCTCCTCCGTCTCGGTGTCGACCGTCTCGCCGCCGCTGAGCCGCAGGTGCCCCTCGCGGACCACCTGCTCGCCGACGTTCAACCCCTCGGTGATCTCCACCAGCCCCTCGTCGCGGAGACCGGTCGAGACTTCCCTGGCGACGGCAACACCCTCCTCGACGACAAAGACCATGTAGCCCCGCCGCGTAGCCACCAAGGACTCTTCGGGAATGACCGGCCGGTCTTCCCGCGTGCCCACCGTCACCGACGCCGTAGCGAAGACTCCCGGCTTGAGCAGATGATCCTCATTGGGAACCAGCGCCTTGACGAGGAACTGGCGGGTCGACTCGTCGACCGCGGGACTGACGAATTCGACATATCCCTCGAACGACCGCTGGGGGTAGGCAGCTATCGTGACGGCTACCGCCTGACCGGAACGTACACGCCCCAGGTACCGTTCGGGAAGCCAGAAGTTCAGCTCCAAGGGATCGATCTGGTAGAGCCGCGCCATGAGCCGTCCCACACCGACGTAGGCGCCTCGGTCGACGGCACGGTGGGAGACAGCGCCCGCAAAAGGGGCGAGGATGCGCATGTCTTCGATCTCCCGCTCGATGAGCGCGACCTCGGCCTCGAGCCGCTCCCTGTCCGCGGCCGCCGTATCCAGATCGGCCTGAGCCTGCTCGAAGGCCTCCTCGGTGATCACCTCGCGCTCGCGGAGCCGCTGCTGCCGCTCGAAGACGCGGCGGGCGTTCTCCTGCCGGACCTCCGCCGCGCGGAGGGCCGCCTGCCGGGCGTCCAACTGGCGCCGCAACCGCTCGTCGTCGAGTTCGAAGAGGAGGTCGCCCTCCTCGACGAAACTCCCTTCCCGGAAATGGATCGTCCGCACTCGACCGGCAATCTCCGGCGAGATCTCGACCTCGGCGGCGGCTTGCAGCGTGCCTACGCCGAAGACCGTCTCCTGAAGGGTCGCGGACTCGACCGGCACGACAGCCACCGGCACCGCCGGCCGCCCGCCGGACGGTCCCCCTTCCGCGTCGGCATTGCTGCGTCCCCAGACCCAATAGGCCGCCACTCCGCCAAGCATTGCCACGCTGAGCAGGAAGACCATCGTTCCCCAGAGCCAGCGAATGAGTCGTTTCGCCCGCGGCATGCTAGTTCCTCTACATCCTCGGAAAAGGGCTCCAACCCGGCGGCCGGAAATGTGGCGTCTCAACCCCGCGCACCGGAGCCGATGCCACGAAGAAAAAACCTGCTGGCGGGGACAAGCCCACCTGTGGCACTAGGGGAGTCGACGGGTTTCACCGCTCGGATCCCTGAGCATCTCGCCGGTCCAGATGGTTGGTCCATCGTCGCGCCGGCAGCCACGCTACCGGCGAGACACCTCGGATTCTCCAGCCGCATTATCCTATGATAGGGATGTCCCCCGTGTCAAACAACTGTTTAAGTCGAAAAGAAACAGCGGAACCACCGGGGGCGTAGCCCTCACTATCCCTATGGGAAGCGTCGGCGAGACCGCAAAGGAGACTCGCAGGCGTCCTCAGAATGCCCATCAAAAAAAACGCCGCGGGATTTCG
>SLBP01000040.1:0-13588 GCA_007126245.1 Planctomycetales bacterium | reverse complement strand
TTGAACAGGAGGAAACCGAGGGAACGGAGAAGGGGAAGGGGATAAGAAACAGTCGAGAAGACCGAGCACGAGGGAACGGAGGGAAGAGATAGCCCATTCCCTCTCCCGCTTATTTCGGGAAGGACCCTTCCTGTCATTCCCAAAAGGGTTCACGGCCGAGCGTGCCGCCCACTACTGGTAATCTCGAGTTAGACAGACCACTCGTGCCGCGCGGGGCCCGAGTCGATCGCGCCAGGCTACGGAACGCCGCCCGCCAGACACCTCACCCCTGGGCCCGGCCTTTTTCGACCGCCGCGCGGCACCGTGGGCCTCTGCGGCGCATCGGCGCGGCACGCTCTTCAGACGACGTCGAGCATCCGCTCCAGCGCCTCGAGCGACCAGCGGGCCGTTTCGTCGTCGACGCGGATCACGTTCACCGGCGTGCCTGCGGCGAGGTTCTCCAGCGACCAGCAGAGGTGCGCCAGGTCGATGCGGAACATCGTGGCGCACATGCAGACCACCGGCGAGAGGAAGTGGATCTCCTGCTCGGGATGGTCCTGCTTGAGGCGGTTGACCAGGTGCAGCTCCGTGCCGATGGCCCAGCGCGTTCCCGGGGGCGCCTCCTCGACGGCGCGGATGATCTTTCCCGTAGAACCGATGACGTCGGCCTCGTCCACGACCTCCATCATGCATTCCGGGTGGACGAGGATCTTGATCCCCGGATGCTTGGCGCGGAACAGGTCCACGTGGGCGGGGAGGAACATCTGGTGGACGCTGCAATGCCCCCGCCAGAGGAGCACACGGCTCTTGCGGATCGCCTCGGCATCGTTGCCGCCGAGCGGCTCCTTGCTCGGGTCCCAGACGGGCATTGCTTCGAGGGGGATCCCCATCGCCAGCGCGGTGTTCCGGCCCAGGTGCTGGTCGGGAAAGAACAGCACCCGGCGGCGGCGCTCGAAGGCCCAGTGCAGCGCGGCGGCGGCGTTGGCCGAGGTGCAGACGATCCCCCCGTGGCGCCCCACGAAGGCCTTGAGGCTGGCTGCCGAATTGATGTACGTGACCGGCATCACCTCCGCCGTGTCGATCACCTCGCCCAGCTCCGCCCAGCAGTCCTCCACCTGCTCGATCTCCGCCATGTCGGCCATCGAGCAGCCTGCGGAGAGGTCGGGGAGGACGACGGGGATGCGCTCGCCGCCCCGCTCGGCGAGCCGCTCGGGACGGTTGGCGAGGATGTCGGCCGTCTCGGCCATGAAGTGGACACCGCAGAAGACGATCGCTCGGCAGTCACCGCTCTTGGCCGCAAGCTCGGCGAGCTTGTAGCTGTCGCCCCGCAGGTCGGCGTGGGCGATGACCTCGTCCTGCTGGTAGTGGTGCCCCAGGATCACCAGCCGCGGCCCCATCGCGGCGCGGATCGTCTCGATGCGGGCGTCGAGCGCCGCGCGATCCATCGACTTGAAGAGTGCCAGATCGAATGCGGGTGCGGCAGTTGTCTCGGGGATAACGCTCATGGTCGATCGAAGGGAGGAGTCGGGCAGAGGGATCGGCGGTTCGGTCTTTTGCCTCCGTGGCGGCATACGGCACCCTGTGGGGCCACTCCATAGAAGTATATGCGAGCGCCTCCCCGTCAGAAAGTCCCCAAGCCTCCGTACGATCGGCCCTTCCATCCGGCGGGCCGTCCGATTGCCCAGCGGAGAAATGCATACCACTGAATGAGGAGGAAGACTCCCACACCGAGTGGGTGCAGCATCGCACCGATCCATGATTGGCGGAAGCGCGGCCCCGCCAGCAACCGGGGAGCATAGCTCGCCGCGGTCCCCACACCAGCCACCATGGTGGCGGCGGGGGTCAGTGGGCCGCAGAGCCCGGCGGCCAAGAGGGCTAGGGGAACCACTTGGCCGAAAGCCAGGAGCAGCGAGGCGGGGACGATCAGGCGAGGTGCCGCCATCCCCTCGATCGCGTTCTTGGCCAGCCCCCGCCACACCTCGGGAAAGCTCTTGTACATGCGGCAGGTGGCGACGTCCGTGGCATCGAAAAGGTCGGTCGCCAGGCCCGCGGCGCGGAAGGCCCGCGGCAGCTTGATGCCGTCGTGGAGCGACTGCCGCACCGCCTCGTGTCCGCCGGCCTGCTCGTAACCCTCCCGGCGGGCGAGAAAGAACTGCCCGCAGCCGGCGCCGTAGGCCGGCTGCCTCGTGGCCCGCATGCGCCCCATGGGCAGGAACCCTAAGAGGACGAAGTGGATCAGGGGGATGAGCAGCTTCTCGCCCAGGGTGCCCGTCTCCTGGCGGGGAACGCCGCTGACCAGATCGGCGTCTGCCTGCTGTAGAAACGCCGTCGCCCGGGCCAGACCCGCGGGTTCGAGCCGCACGTCGGCGTCGAGAAAGGCCAGCAGCGAATGGGAAGCGAGGCCGGCCAGCACGAAGCAGGCGTGCTGCTTGCCGCACCAGCCCTCGGGCAGCGGCGGAGCCGGCTCGACGCGAACGCGGCCGTCGCGGGCGGCGATCTCTCGCACCACGTCCGCCGTGGCGTCGGTCGAGTGGTCGTCGAGCACGATCACCTCGACCTCGACGTCCTCGCCGGCGAGCGCCGACTCGACGGCGGCGCGAATCGAGCCCTCTTCGTTGCGGGCGGGAATGAGTACGGAGATCCGCGGCGGCGCGCCGGTGCGGTCCGGCTGCGGGGGTGGCAGGTAGAGCCGCAGGTTCCGTAGGAAGGCCACGGCCGGTATCGCCGCGCAGGCGAGGGCGGCCAGGGCGAGCACCAGGCCGGTCATCGGCGGAAGGCTCCATGTTCGGGTCGAAATCGTTCGCCTCGGAGGTGAGCCCGAAAACGCCGCCAGAGGTCGTACACCCCACCGACACCGGCCGTGCCGCCCAGGAGCACCTCGAATTCCTCCTCGGCCCGGTCCATCGCCTGGAGGGCCAGGGCGTCCATCGCCTCGGCGAGGTGCGACTCGAAGCGCGCGTTCCATGCGGAGACAGAGCAGGTGCGGCCGGACTCGATGACCACCGGCTCGCCAAAGCGCGCCAGGGCCTCCGGCGTCCGCTCTTCCCAGAACGGATACTCGAAGGCCAGCGGAAGCACCGTCGCGCCCGAGAGCCGCGCGGCGAGGTGTGCCAACCCCGGGCGGAAGGCCAGCGGACGCTGCCGAGCGTCCGCAAAACGGCCCTGCGGCGTGATCCATAGGGCGTTCTGCCCGTGGCTCAGCACGGCCCGCGCCGTGCGGAGGAATTGGGCTGCCCCCCGCGATGCGTTCGGGTCGATCCCGAAGAGCCCCAAGCGCTCCATGAAGCGGTAACGGCCCAGCGCGGCGGCCTCGATGGGGGCGTAGTGGTTCCGCGCGGGAAAGAGACGCTCCGCCAGCAGGCAGCCGACCAGCGGGTCCCACCAGGCGGGATGGTTGATGTAGACGACCAGAGGCCTGGCCTCGTCGATGGGAGGGGCCCCCGGACGGGCCAGCCGCACGGCATGGAAATGGCGGCGGAGATAGCTGCGGCTGTACGCGCGGAACCAGTGCAGCAGCCACGGCGTGATCGGCGGGCAGTCTGTACGGCCGGGAAACGATGTGGATTCGGGTTCGGCCATGAGTCAACGGCGCGCAGCGCCTCGATGGGTTGATCTCCTGCCGGTCCAGTCCCGGTTGAGGGCGTCGGCGGCGATCCAGCCGGACATCAGCGCCATGGGCATGCCCGGTCCGGGATGTGCCGATCCGCCCGCCAGGTAGAGTCCCTGCACGTCCGGGCTGCGGTTCGCCGGCTTGAAGGCGCCGAGGAACCGCCCGTGGCTGGCCAGCCCGTAGATCGCACCGCTGAGGACGTGGTAGCGGAGGTCGATGTCTCCCGGCGTGAGCGCCTGCTCGAAGACGATGCGACGGCGCAGATCTTCCAGTCCGCCGGCGCGGACCAGCTTGTCCAAGATCCTCGCGCGATACTCGGGCAGCATGCGGCTCCAGTCGTGGCCCGGCCGCAGGTGCGGGGTGTGCACCAGTATGTAGAGGGCCTCGCCGCCCGGCGGAGCCGCCGTCGGATCGGTCCGTGCCGGGGCGCAGACGTAGCAGGTGGGATCGGGGGCCGGCTCGCCCCGGCCGTAGATCGCCGCGAACTCCTCTTCGGCGTCGCGCGAGAAGACGAAGTTGTGGTGCAAGAGGTGGTCGTAGCCCTCCGAAAGGCCCAGGTAGAGCACCACGCCGGAGCAGGCCGGCTCGTACGCCCGCCGCCGCAGGAAGCGTTCCGCGGCCGGTCCCTCGAACAACTCGCGGTGGGTGCGGACCGTGTCGCTGTTCGAGACCACGGCTGCCACCTCCAGCGTTTCGCCGTTCTGCGTCTCAATTCCCCGCACCGTGCCGTTCTCGATCACGATACGGCGGACCGCCGTGCCGGTCCGTAATTCGACGCCCAGGTCGCCGGCGAGCCGGGCCAGCGCCGCCGGCACGGCCGCCGTGCCGCCTTGGGGGTACCAGATTCCTTCCTCGGTTTGCATGTGGGCGATGCCGCAGAGCACCGCCGGCGAGCGGTAGGGGTCGGAGCCGACGTACTGCGTGAAGTGGTCGAGCATCTGTGCCGCGCGGGGTTCCGGCACGCAGCTCCGCACAGTTCCCGCCACGGTCCGGCCGAAGCGGAGGCTCAGCAGGTCGCTGAGGACGGACGGCCGCATCGAGTTGGAAAAGTCGAAGGTGTCGCCGATCGAGCCCACACTCCGCCAGAAGAAGAAGCGCGTGGAAACGTCGCTCAGTCGCCGGGCGATGCGCTGGAAGCGGCGGTACCCCTCGGCGGCCCGCGGTTGGCCGGTGAACTCGCCCACCGCCGCCGCCATCGCCTCGGTATCACCCACCAGGTCCAGCCGGGATCCATCTTCGAAAAAGCACCGCCATTGGGGATCGAGGGGAATCAGCTCCAGCGCCTCGCCCAGGTCTCGCCGTGCCTCGGCGAAGATCCGGCGGAGCACCGAGGGGAGCGTGAGGATCGTCGGCCCCATGTCGAAGCGGAACCTGTTGCCGGACAGGACGGCGGCCTTTCCTCCCAGCCAGGCGTTCCGCTCGAAGAGCACCACCCGGTGGCCCCGCGCCGCGAGCGTGCAGGCCGCCGCCAGCCCGCCCAGGCCCCCGCCAATGACCCCGATACGACCGTCGCGATCAGTGCTCATTGTTGTTCCCGCGTTGCAGAGGGCATCCCCTTCGACCATGCGACCAAGAGCAATTGCCGCAGCAGTCGTCCGACGGCCGCGCAGCGGCGGGACCAGCCGCGTGCGTGCGCCGCGGCGAGGTATGCCCGCATCAAGGGTTCGTCGAACGGGCCGGAGGGATCGAGGTGCGGCAACCAGCGGCTGCGGCGGAGGGCAATGGCCTTGATCTGCGTCATCTCCAGGAGACCCTCGGCGCCGCGGGTGACGCCGAACCCACTCTCACCGCGGCCGCCGAAGGGAAACCGCGGATCGGCGGTCGGTGCGATCATGTCGTTGATTACCACGCACCCGGCCCTCACTCGGGCCGCGAGGCGCCGTGCGGCCGCCGGGGAGCCGAAGATCGTCGCCCCCAGCGCATAGGGGCAAGCTCGTGCGGCGGCCAGAGCCGCTGCCTCGTCGTCCACCGGGACAATGGCCAACACGGGCGCGAAGACGTCGCTCGACAGCAGCCGCATGGTCGCCGCGGCGTCGGCCAGGACCAACGGCTGCATCCGCTCGGCCACCGCCAACTCGCCAAAGGCCAGACGGGCCCCCTCGCCGACCGCCTCCTCGGCCAAGGTCACGGCACGGCGAGCCGCCGACGGGTCGGCGGCCACCGGTGGAAGCGGCCGCAGGGCGTCGATCAGCCGCTCCTCGAGCGCAATGGCAATTGCTCGCGGGACGAAGACCCTGCGGGGGGAGATGCAGGTGGCGCCGCCGTTGAGCCGCAGACCGAAGGCCAGCGCCGCGGCCACCCGGTCAAGATCGGCGTCGGCGAGCACGAAGACGGCGTCGCAGCCGGAGAGTTCCATCGTCGCGGGGATCAGGTGCGGAGCCGCCGTGGCGAGGACCTGGCGGCCGGTATCGGCCGAACCGGTGAGCAGCACCTTGTCGACGCCCGCTCCGATGGCCGCCGTGGCCGCCTCGGCCTCTTCGGGCAGGACCTGGAGGAGGGGGCGATCGAGGCCTGCCTCGCAAAGCATCTCGGCGAACACGGCGATCACCGCCCTGCTGTTGCGGCCCGGCTTGACGAGCACCGCGTTGCCGGCCGCCAGGGCTTGCACCGCCTGGACTCCCGGCAGCAGCAGCGGATAGTTCCACGGGGCGATGACCAACACCACGCCATAAGGCTCGCGGGTGAGCTCCACCACGCAGCCGTGCAGCCATGCCGGCCGGTGGCGGGTGGACAGCCGCCGGGGAGTGAGGAGCTTGGCGGCGCGGCGCTCTACGAATCGGCAGGCGTCGGCCAGGGGGAGCACCTCCTGGGAGAGCTTCTCGGCGGCCGTGGCCTTCTGGGGCATCCGCATCGCCGCCAAGAGGCGGTCCGGCTCGCTGGCCATCCGTTGGCGCAGCTGCCGGATTACGGCCAGCCGCTCGCCGATGGGGCGACGCGCCCACTCAGCCTGTGCCTCCCGCACGGCGCCGATCGGCTCGGCCGTCGACTCGGGAGACACACCGGCGGCTTCCTCGCCGGCGCGTTGGGCGGCCGGCATCCGTCCGCGGGGGAGTCGGCCGGTCATGGCACGGTCGCCTCGGGCGAGTGGCTGCCGGAGGATATCGGCTTGCCGGGCGAAACGCCAGGGAGCAGGTGTCGCCAGGGGAGTCCGAGGTCGGCGAGCAACAGCCGGCTGGTGATCCGCGACGACTCGAAGATCACCGGTAAGCCGCTGCCGGGGTGGGTGCCGCCGCCGACGAGATAGACCCCGTCGAGCTCGTCGAAGCGATTCCGCGGGCGGAGATGGAGCATCTGCCCCAGGTTGTGGGCCAGGTTGAACGTCGCCCCCAGGTGGATGTTGCTGCGGCGGTCCCAGTCGGCGGGCGTAATGATCCGCTCGAAGCGGATCCGCTTTTCGACGTCGTTGACCCCTACCTTGCCGAGTTGCCGCAGCACCAACGCCCGGTAGCGATCGCGGGTCTCCGACCAGTCGACGTTCGCGTGCTGGTGGGTCACCGGCACGAGCACGTACAGGGTGCTCATGCCCGGGGGCGCCAGATCCGGATCGGTGAGACAGGCGTTCTGCACGTAGAATGAAGGATCGTCGGAGAGGATGTGGCGGGTCTCGATATCGACCAGGTGCTCGCGGTACCCCTGGGGGATGTAGATGTTATGGTGCAGCAGGCCGTCCACCGCCCCCTCGACGCCCAGGTAAAGCATGAACGTGGAGCAGGAGAACCGCTTGCCGGCGATGGCCCGGTCGCTCCAGCGTCGACGGAGGCGGTCGGGCACGAGGCTGCTCATGGCGCGGCAGAAGTCGGCGTTGATCACCAGCGCGTCGCAGGGGTGCTCTCCGCCGGGCGTGCGCACCCCCACCGCGCGGCGCCCGGAGAAGACGATCTCCTCGACCGGCTCGCCGAGGTGGATCTCCGCGCCCGCTTCGGTGGCGATCTCGGCCATCTTCGCCGACAAGGCGCTGCAACCGCCGAGGGGGTGGTACACCCCGTACTCGTATTCCAGGAAGGAGAGGATCGAGAACAAGCTCGGGCAGGTGAAGGGCGACATGCCCAGGTACTTCGACTGGAAGGCGAAGGCCAGCCGCAGCCGGGGATCGCTGAAGTAGCGGGCCAGCTCGGCATCGAGACAGCGCCACGGCTTGAGCCAGGGAAGCACCCCCAGCATCCGCAGGCTGGCCACGTCGCGCCAGGAGAGGAAGGGATTCTCCAGGCAGGGGCGGAAGCGGGCAAGCTTGTGGCGGTTGTCGTTGAAGAATCGCCGCACCCCGGGCGCATCGGCCTGGCAGAGGGCCCCCACCGCCTCCTCCAACCGGGGCAGATCCGCAGTGCAGTCGAGCGCGCCCCCCTCGCCGAAAACGAGCCGGTACTGAGGGTCCAGCCGCACCATGGGGACCTCCTTCCAGAGGTCCCGTCCCACGGCGGCGAAAATCTCTTCCAGGACGCGCGGGTAGAGGAAGAAGGTGGGTCCGCAGTCGAAACGGAACCCGTCCGCCTCGATGGCCGAGGTCCGCCCGCCCACCTGCGCGGCCCGCTCGAAGACGCGGACTTGCGCGCCGGACCCCGCCAGCAGCATCGCTGCCGCCAAACCTCCCGGACCAGCGCCAAGGATCACCACTCGCTTTGCGGGCATCGAAAAAGCACCTTGCAAGATCATGTTTTGCGGCAACGACAGCATAGAGGTCCACCAGACGAGGCACAAGCCCCCGCGGCGGAGCACGCCTCGCCCTACTCCAGGCCCTTCAGTACGTGGAGGGCCTGGTCAACATGCCGCTGGGCGGAAAAGGCGGCGCCGAAGACGAGCCGCACGATCCCCTCCTTGTCGACCAGGTAGGTTACCCGGTCCGGCAGGAAGCCGAATCGCTTCCGCACGCCGTAAGCCTGGCGGATCGCGCCGTCGGCGTCGCTGACCAAATGGAAGGGGAGGCAGTGCGTCTGGGCAAAGGCACGGTGCCGCTCCAGAGCGTCGCCGCTGACGCCGATCACCACGGCACCGGCGTCGAGGAACTCTTCGTAGGCGTCGCGGAACCGGCATGCCTGCCGCGTACAAATGGGCGTACCGTCCTGCGGATAGAAGTAGATCACCACGGCCTTCTGGCCGCGGTACTGCGAGAGCGTAATCGTCTCGCCATCCTGGGTGGCGGCGGTGAAGTCGGGTGCCAGGTCACCCTCTCGAATCGGTTCCATGGGCACTCTCCACCTGTGGGGACGAAACCTTGACGGCCCCCGCGATCTCCTTGAGCATCCCCGCGAAGACGATCTGATGCAAGGGGTACAGCGCATACCAGTAGGCCAAACCGGAAAGCCCCACCGGGTCGAAGACGGCCGTCTGTCGAATCACGCTGCCGGGTGGATCGGCGGTGACCTCGAACTCCAGCCAGGCCCGCCCGGGAAGCCGCATCTCCGCGGCCAGCCGCAGCCGCGCTTCCGGCTCGAAGGCCTCGACCCGCCAGAAGTCGACCGCGTCGCCCACCCGTAGCTCGACCGGGTGACGCCGGCCGCGTCGCAGCCCGACCCCGCCGACGAGAAGGTCCAGCCAGCCGCGAATCCGCCAGAGTGTGTTGGCATAGTACCAGCCCCTCCGGCCGCCGATCCGCTGGATGGGGGCAAAGGCCCTCGCCGGCGGTATGGCGACGCGACGGGTCCGCGAATCGACGATTCGCGATCCGAAGCGGACCCCGCCGTACTCCCGCTTGATCCCGGAAGAGGAGAGGGCGTCGGACCAGCGGGTCTCGGCAAACTGCTGATCCTCCCGGGTCAGGGCCCGCGCGATCGCTTCGCTGAGCCCGCGGGGGCGGATGGGAAAGGCGTCGAGGGCCGCGGGATCGCGGACCACCGTGGGATTGCGTAGCCCCTCGATCAGTTTCCGGCCGATGCGGGCGTAGATGGGCGTCACCAGCCCCAACCAGAGGCTCGAGAGGCGGGGGGTGAGGACGGGTACGGGAATCATCCAGCGCCGCAGGCCCCGCTGGCGGGCGTACTCGCGCATGATGTCGCCGTAGCCGACCTGATCGGGCCCGCCGATTTCGAAAACGCGGCTCTCCTCGCCCGGCCAATCGAGGGCCACGAGCAGGTAGGCCAACATGTCGTCGATGGCGATCGGCTGAGCCCGCGTCGAAACCCAGCGGGGGCAGACCATTACGGGAAGCCGCTCGACCAGGGCGCGGATCATCTCGAACGACAGGCTGCCCGACCCGATGATGATCGAGGCCCGCAGCTCGAGGACCTGCACTCCCGCACCGCGGAGCGCCGCGCCCGTATCCTGGCGACTCCGCAGGTGGCTCGACAGGCCGTCCCCGGGATCGCCCAGACCACCCAGATAGACGATGCGCCGCACCCCGCTCTGCCGCGCGGCCGCGGCGAAGTGGGTCGCCCCTAGGCGGTCGTCGTGTTCGAAGCCGCCGCCGGTGCCCATCGAGTGGACCAGGTAATACGCAGTGTCCACGCCGCTAAGGCCGGTGATAAGCGAGCCTGGATCGAGGACGTCACCAGCGACGACCTCCGTACTGGCCGCCACCCGCCCCCGGAGCCTCTCCGGGTCTCGAACCAGGCAGCGGACTTGGAGCCCCTGCTGCTCGAGCATCGGCAGCAGCCGCCCGCCGACGTACCCGGTCGCGCCCGTCAGGAGGATTCGGCGTGCCCGGTTCATGGTGCCAACTCACAACGGGTGCCTGGGGAAGGCCGGTCGAGCAACTCCAGGGCCAGCAGGCACTGGTCGTCCTTGATCAGGGCATCGCCTCGAAACGTCGCCAGGTCGTCGAGAATACGTTGCAGCAGCTCGTCCAGCGGCCGGTCCAAGCACTCGCGGAACGCGTGGAGCAAGCGGGCCGTGTCGAACATCTCGCCGTCGAGGTTGAACTGCTCGGTGATCCCGTCCGAAAATACCAGGAACCGTTCTCCGTGTTCCGCCAGGTCGAGCTCCGTCCGCGGCCAGGGTTCGGTTTCGGCCACCATCCCCACGGGAAGACCGCCGTCCAGGTAGATCAGCCCCGATCGCGAGAAGATCGGCCCGCAGTGGCCGAAGTTCACGCAGGTGAGGCGATTTTCGTGCTCCGTGAAGCGGAAGTAGAGCCCCGTGGCGAAGGCGACGTCCTCTCCATCATGGAGCTCCAGCATCGCTCGATTCAGCCGCGAGACTACTTCCGCGGCCGGGCTCTTGGCATCGGCGACGTGATCGAGGATATGCACCATCTTGGCCGCCTCGCGGGCGGCAGCCGTTCCGTGGCCAACCACGTCGGCGTGCACCAAGTCGGTAACGCGACCTCCGTGCGGGCGATGCCAGAGGACGTCGCCGCCGACTTGCTCCACCGGTTCCAGGTGCTGCGCCACCGCGTAGCGGGGAATGCGGATCCTTCGGGCCAGGACGTGCCGTCGGTAGTCCTCCTCGACCCGCTCAGGGCTTTCGTCAAGCTGCCGGAGGCGCGCCTTGAGGCCGGCATCGGCCGCCTCGTCGTGGATACGGGCCGTGTGGTGAACCAGCCATCTCACGGTGCCCGATGCGTCGCGCTCGGGCGTGATCCGCAGCCGGTAGATCCGCCGCTCCACGGGCGAGGAGCAGATGAACCGCTCTTCGTGCTGCGGCAGGCGGCCGTCGAGCAGCAGCCGGTAGATCGCCGTCCAGCGGGCCTTCTCCTTGCCGCTCATGTTTTCGAGCAGGTTCGTGTTCCATTCCCCGCCGAGCAGCCTCGTCCCCTTATTGGAGGTGGCGAACTGCCGCCACGAGTCGTTGGTGTACACGATCCGCAACTCTCGGTCGGCAACGTAGAGAACGTCCCCCGCCGGCACGGCGTCGGGGACGATCTGTTTCAAGGGGATTTCCATCACCAGACCTGTCTTGTCACCGGCCCCTACGAGGCGAAGCTGCGGGGGAGCGCGCCCGCGGAAACGCTCCCTTTTCCGAATCGGCCACACCGCCGGCAACAGCCCGTCGGCGCGGCGTCTTCAGTAAACCCCAGGGCCCTACCCGTTACCGGCACCGGCGCGAACCCGCCAGAGCGAATCGCAGAAGAAACGCCGCGAGTCGAAGAAGTGGTCGACGACCTCGAAGCCGGTGATGCCGGCGAACCGCTCGATCTGATCCAGGTCGTACTTGTGGGAGCACTCCACGTGGATGCCTTCCCAGGCCGCCACGGAAAACCGCCGCGCCAGGGCCGCCACCCGCACCTCCTGCCGAACCTTGCTCACCAACCAGCTTTCCATGCGGCCGCGCGCGGCGTGGTATTCGCAGTGGTGCAGGAAGCGGTTGCGTCGGAAATCGGCGCCGAGCTCGCGGTTCAGCCGGTCGAGCAGGTTGAGGTTGAACTCGCGGGTTACCCCCTGGGCGTCGTCGTAGGCGCGCCGCAGGACGGCCGGATCCTTCTTCAGGTCGAAGCCGATCAGCATCAGGTCGCCTTCGTTGAGGAGGCGGGCCATGCGGCGCAGGAAGCGGGCGGCCTCGGAGTGCCGCAGGTTGCCGATGCTCGATCCCAGAAAGAGGCAGAGGTTCCTGCGGCCTCCGGTAGCCGCAATCCGCCGCAGCGCGGAGGAATACTCCCCGGGAACCGGGTCGATCTTCAAGTCGGGGTACGTCATCCGGCCCCGCAGCCGCACGGCAAGGTCGTCGAGGACCTGCGGGCAGATGTCGATGGGGTGGTAGGTGACGGCGACGCCGGCCCCGCACAAGCGGTCGAGCAGCACCTCGGTCTTGCTCCCGTCGCCCGCGCCCAGCTCGATCAGCCGCAGCGAGGCGCCGCCCACGTGCGAAACCAGCGAACCGCCGTGCTCGAGCAGGATCTCGCGTTCGCAGCGGGTCGGATAGTACTCCTCCAACTCGGTGATCCGCTGGAAGAGCGCGCTGCCGCGGGTGTCGTAGAAGTACCGCGACGGCAGGCTTTTCGGTTTCGATGCCAGCCCCGCGGCCACGTCCAAGGCTAGTTGGCTGGGGGGCGAGGCGACGGTGGTCTCTGCGGCCGGGTCGGCACAAGGAGGCATTCGGCGACTCCCTATCGATCGCTTGCCAGGCGGAATCCGGAGAACTGGAAGCGCGTGGCGGCGCCCCAGAAGTTGCGGTAGCTGATACGAATATGGTCTCTGGGAGTGACGCACGAACCGCCGCGCAGCACCCGTTGGTTGTCCATGAACTTGCCGTTGTACTCGGCGAACGCGCCGGGGAAGGGCCGGTATCCCGGGTACGGCTCGTAATAGCTGCTCGTCCATTCCCAGACGTCGCCGAGCATCTGCCGCATGCTGCGGGAGGGAGCCGCCGCGGTCGGGTGCAGGCGGCCGCCCTCGAGGAGGTTGGCCGTCGACGGGGGCCCGCCGGCGGTGCGCGCGGCATGCTCCCATTCCCGCTCGCTGGGCAGCCGTGCCCCGCGGCAGGCGGCGTCGCTCCGCGATTTCCAGCGGGCGAACGCCTCGGCCTCGTAGAAGCTCACGTGGCAGACCGGCTCCCGGGGGTCCAGGTGCCGCATCCCGTGCAACGTCCAGATCATCCACTCCCCGTCGATTCTCTCCCAGTAGAGAGGCGCCTTCCAACCCTGCTGCCGCACGCGCTCCCACCCGTTGTCGAGCCACAAGAGCTGCTCATCATAACCGCCATCGGCGACAAACTCCAGGTAGGCGCCGTTGGATACCGGCTGGTCCTGCAGGCAGAAGTCCTCCAGGCGATGCTGATGCACCGGTAGCTCGTTGTCCCAGCACCAGCCACCCTCGCAATTGCCGAACTCGAACAGCCCCCCGCCGAAATCGAGAAACCGCGGCTCGGTGGCAGCCCCGGGGGGCGGCTCGGGCCGCAGGGGCGGAGCGTAGGAATCGCGGAGGAGCGAGGGGTTTTCCCAGAGGATCGCCTTGATCTCCGTGTAGAAGAGCTCCTGGTGCTGACGCTCGTGCTCGATACCGATGCGGACCAGAAACACCAGTTCGTCGATCCGCTCGGGGGGAACTTTCCGCATGAGCCGCTCCATCCGCGCATCGACACTTTGGCGATAGTCGAAGACCTCACGCGTGGTGGGCCGGGTGAGGCTGCCGC
>SLBP01000027.1:0-13619 GCA_007126245.1 Planctomycetales bacterium | reverse complement strand
TGTCTCCCGGCAAAGAGGCGCAGAAGCGGTGGATAAGCCGCCACTGCCTCCGTTCGGCGGATTCCAGCCTTATGCTGCCGGCACTGTATCTCTTCCACGACGGAAAGTGCCTTCGTGCCGAATGGCGGAGCGACGCTCCTGGCTCGTTGCCGCACATGCCCGGTGAGTTCACCGCAGAAGGCACCCAACAACTCGACCGGAACACCACGGAGGACGCCCTGGCAGATTTCGTCAACGGAGTTCTAGACCGCGTCGCGGGAACCGACGACGAAGCGGTCCGCCAGCTCCGGGCGCTTTGGCGCGCGATTCAAGGGGCGGATACCGAGGAGAAGCGCTTCTGCACCCTCGCCGGTCGCATGGGGCTCGATCCGTATGACCCGAGCGAGGTAAGCGACGAATTGGCGCGGTTCTTCGAGGAGTCGATCAGCGACGTCGAGGCCCCGCTGGTGCGCGACTTGACCGAAGTGGCGAGGCCGGAGTCGATTGCGTCCCAATGGTCGTGGCTGACGAAGGCCAATAGCGACTTGGGATTGCGCGCCAACCCGGTCGATCTGCCCTTCGACCTCCCCTCCCTGGAACTGCCGCCTCCGCAGTTCGGATACCGCCTTGCTCGCCAGGTTCGATCGGCCGCTGACACAGCACCAGCGGCGCCCCTACACTCCGTGACGGAAACGGCGAAGTCCGTCTTGCGAGGTGGGTTTCGCACTGAAGATTACAACCATATCCCCGGCCAGGGGATTCGAGCCATCGTCGGCGGCTCCGAATCCGGAGACATTGTCGTTGCCGGACCGCGCCCCTCCCGTGTCGACAGCCAGCGGTTCCTCGAAGCGAGAAGCCTCTATCACGCCCTGGCGGCAACCAGAAAGAGCCAGCGTCTGGTCACCGAAGCGGGTTCGTGGGACCAGAAGGCATCCCGGGCCTTTGCCGCGGAGTTGCTCGCTCCTCGCCAGGCACTTCTGAATCGGCTTACCGAGTCCGCAGCGGACGGCGAGACGGTCGAACGTCTCAGCCGCGAGTTCCAGGCGAGTACCCTCGTTATCGAGCGGCAGCTCGAGAATGCCGGGATCCCGCTCTCGCTCGAATAGGATCGGCTTTTCCGCCTCACTCCGGATCCGCCAGGAAGCAGGATACCTGGTGGCGGTTGCCGAGGAGCCGGGGGGGCTGGCGGCGGCAGTGGGGTTCGACGCGGGGGCAGCGGTCGGCGAAGGGGCAGCCGGGGTACTCGTTCTCCGGCGAGGGGACTTCGCCCGAGAGGACGATCCGCTGCCGCTGCCGTTCCCGCTGGGGATCGGCGATGGGGACGGCGGAGAGGAGCGCCTGGGTGTAGGGGTGCTTGGGGCGCCGGCAGAGATCGTCGGCGGGGGCCACCTCGACGAGCCGGCCTAAGTACATCACGCCGATGCGGTCGGAGATGTGACGCACCACGGAGAGGTCGTGGGCGATCATCACGTAGGACAACCCCAGCTCCTCTCGGAGCTTGACCAGGAGGTTGATCACCTGGGCCTGGATGGAGACGTCGAGCGCCGAGACCGGTTCGTCGCAGAAGATCAGCTCCGGCTCGGCGGCCAGTGCCCGGGCGATGCCGATCCGCTGCCGCTGTCCGCCGGAGAACTCGTGCGGGTAGCGGTTGATCAGCCGCGGGTTCAGGCCCACCAGGTCCATCAGCCGCATCGCCTCGAGCTGCCGCAGGTGCCGCGGCCGGGTGCCGAGCACCTTCATGGGCTCGGCGATCACGCGGCCCACAGTCATCCGCGGGTTCAGCGAGGCATAGGGGTCCTGGAAGATCATCTGCAGGCGGCGGCGGAGGGGCCGCATGGCCGGCTCGCTCAAGCCCTGGATGGGACGCCCCTGGAAGCGGACTTCGCCGGAGGTGGGAGGAATGATGTTCAGCACCGCGCGGGCGGTGGTCGACTTGCCGCAGCCCGACTCGCCCACCAGCCCCAGCGTCTCGCCCGGCATCACCTGGAAGCTCACCCCGTCGACCGCCCGCACGGCCCCCCGGCGGGGACGCCAGATCGGTCCGCGGCGGATGGGGAAGTGAACGGCCAGCTCGCGGACATCGAGCAGGGGGACGACCGTCGCGACCGTTGCGTTGGCGGTGCGGGCGGCATCAACCACGGGTGGCCTCCTCCCTGGCACTCTCGACATCCACGAAGCACGCCGCGCGGTGCTCCGGCGGGCCCTCCAGCTCGGGCCGCTCGCGGCGGCAGCGTTCGACGGCGAAGGGGCAGCGGGGGTGGAAGGCGCAGCCCGCGGGGAGATCGACCAGGTCGGGCGGTTGCCCCTCGATGACCCGCAGCGTGCGATCTTTGGGGTCGTCGAGACGGAGGATGGAGCCCAGAAGGCCCAGCGTGTAAGGATGCCGCGGCCGCTCAAAGAGGTCGTCGACCGGGGCCTGCTCGACGATCCGCCCGGCGTACATCACCGCCACGCGGTGGCACATCTGGGCGATCACGCCCAGGTCGTGGGTGATCAGGATCACCGCCGTCCGCCGCTCTTGCTGCAAAGTACGGATGAGCTCGAGGATCTGGGCCTGGATGGTTACGTCCAGGGCCGTAGTCGGCTCGTCGGCGATGAGCAGATCGGGGTCGCAGGAGAGGGCCATGGCGATCATCACCCGCTGCCGCATGCCCCCGGAGAGGCGGAAGGGATACTCGAAGACCCGCGTCTCGGGCGAGGGAATCCCCACCTTGGCGAGCATGGCGACGGCGTGGTCCAGCGCCTGTCGGGGCGAGTGGCCCAGGTGCAGGCGGGTCATCTCCGTCATCTGCACGGCCACGGAGAGGAAGGGATTGAGCGAGGTCATCGGGTCTTGGAAGATCATGGCGATGCGGCGGCCGCGGATGGCGGCCAGCCGCCGCTGCGGCATCGTCAGCAGATCCTCGCCGCGATAGAGGGCCCGCCCGGAGGCGATCCGCCCCGGCGGCTGCGGCACCAGCCCCATGACTGCCAGGTTGGTCACCGACTTGCCCGACCCCGACTCGCCCACGATCCCCAGCGTCTCCCCTGCGGCCAGCGAGAAGGAGACGTCCTCGACCGCCTTGACGACGCCGTCTTCCGTGTGGAAGCGGACGGTGAGCCCCTCCACGGAGAGGACCGGTGGGGAACCTGGCGGCTTGCTCGAAGTGGCTGGGGTCGCGGGCATATGGGTGAGTGATGAGTGATGAGTGATGAGTGGTGCGGTTACCCTGCTGGCCTAGCGGTTCTTCAGCTTCGGGTCGAGGGCGTCGCGGAGGCCGTCGCCGAGGAGGTTCAGAGCCAGCAGCGTCATGCCGAGGGCGAGGCTGGGGAAGAAGATCAGCCACCAGTGCGTGGTCACGGGGGTCATCGATTCGAGGCCCACGGCGGCCAGGCTCCCCCAGGAGACGTCGGGGGCCTCCACGCCTAACCCGAGGAAGGAGAGGAAGGCCTCGAAGAGCATGACCCGCGGGATGGTGAGCGTGAGGTAGACGATGACGATGCTCAGCAGGTTGGGGACGAGGTGGATGAAGACGATCCGCATGGGCCCGGCACCGACGGTCCGCGCCGCCTCGACGAACTGCTCGTTCTTGAGCGAGAGGACCTGCCCGCGGACGACCCGCGCCATGGTGAGCCAATAGATGGCCCCCATGACGAAGAAGAAGACCGTCAGCCGGTCGATGCCCCAGGTGTTCTCCAGCTCGTCGCGGATTGCGGGCGTGGAGAGGACGGTGATGAGGAAGATGACCACGAAGATGAAGGGGATCGAATAGAGGATATCGACGAGGCGCATCATGGCGTTGTCCATCCGGCCGCCGAAATAGCCGGAGACGGCCCCGTAGGAGACGCCGATGACCAGCGAGACGAGCGTGGCCACGATGCCCACGAGGAGCGAGATCCGCGCGCCCCAGAAGACGCGGGAGAGGACGTCGCGGCCCAGGCTGTCGGTGCCGGCGAGCGAGCCGATGGACCAGTCGCCGAAGAGCCGCAGCCGCAGTGCCAGCAGCCCGCTGCTAACGGGATCGAGGCGGCCGAAGCCGTTGCGGACCGCATCGCCCGTCTCGTCGATGAGCGGGGTGGGCTGCCAGAAGGGGGCCAGTTGCGGGCGGGTGTGCTGGCGGGCGGTATCGACGTGCCGGGGGGGCTGCAGCGGCAGCAGCGGCGTGAGCAGGGCCAGCAAGGCCAGGATCACGAGGAACCCCAGCGAGGCCATGGCCACGCCGTTGCGGCGGAGCCGCCGCCAGGCGTCGCGGCCCAGGGAGACGCCCTTGATCTGGCGGGCTTGCTCTAGGAGCGCGGCGTAGCGGAGCAGCTCATTGTGGTCCGCTCGTGGTGGCATCGGCTACTCCAGCTTGACCCGGGGGTCGAGCAGGGCATAGGTGACGTCGACGAGGAAGTTCATGGAATAGAGGAGGGCCGTGTAGAGCAGGACCAGCCCCATGGCCAGGGTGTAGTCGCGCTGGGTGGCGGCCTGGATGAAGTGCAGCCCGATGCCGGGGATGGCGAAGATCTGCTCGATGACCAGCGAGCCGGCCAGAATCCCGGCGATCGCCGGCCCCAGGAAGGAGACCACCGGCAGCAGGGAGCCCTTGAGCGCATGGCGGAAGATGACCGTGGTGGGCGAGAGGCCCTTGGCGTAGGCGGTGCGGATGTAGTCCTGGGAGAGGACTTCGAGCATGCCGGTCCGCGTGAGGCGGGCGATGTAGGCGGCATAGGGCGCGCCCAGGCACATGGCGGGAAGCACGAGGTGGCGGAGGGATCCCCAGCCGGCCGCGGGGAGCAGGGGCCAGTAGAAGGCGAAGAGCAGGATGCCCGCCATCGCCAAAACGAAGTTCGGCAGCGCGATGCCCACCGTCGCCAGCACCATGGCTCCGTAGTCCAGGGGAGTCTGCCGCCAGACGGCGGAGACGATCCCTGTCGCCAGGCCCAGTCCCAGGGCGAAGAGGAGCGCGAAGACGCCCAGGGCGGCGGAGACGGGGAAGCCCTGGCGGATCACCTCGTTGACCGTGGAGTCGGCCAGGCGGAAGCTCACGCCGAGGTCGAAACGCACCACCCGCCCCAACTCGCGAAGGTACTGTTCGTGGACGGGCAGGTCGAGATTGTAGCGGCGGAGGAGGTTGGCCTCGACCATGGGGTCGAGCTGCCGCTCGCTGTCGAGCGGTCCCCCGGGTACGGCCCGCATGAGGAAGAAGCTCACCGTGAAGACGATCCACAGCGTGAGCACCATCCACACCAGCCGTTTGACGAAGAAGGACATGTTGGTTAGTGGCTAGTGGCTAGTGGTTGCTGTCGGGTTATTTGTGGTTCGCAGTTCCTTTCCAAGCGCCTCGGGCGCGTCCAACGGACAACGGACAACGGACCACTGACCACGGACAACTGACTACGGACCGAGTATTTCGGCCTTGCGCTGCGGGTCGATGCGGATTGATTGGAGGGGGTGGATGTCTTGAATGTTATGATAGAAACCCTCGACGTAGGGGCGGACCATGTTTTGCGAGACGTAGAAGTAGAGGGGGATCACGGGAAGCTCATCCATGAGGATTGCCTCGGCCTCCTCCATCAAGGCGAGGCGGCGGGCGGGGGCGGACTCGCGGCGGGCGGCGTCGACCAGGGCATCGTACTCGCCGTGGCTCCAGCGGGTCTGGTTGAGGGGGCTGCCGGTGGTGAACATCTTCAGGAAGGTGTTCGGGTCCACGTAGTCGCCGATCCAGCCGGCGCGGGCGACCTGGTAGTTGCCGGTCTGCCGGCTGCTGAGATAGGCCCCCCATTCCTGTGCAGCCAAGCGCGTCTCGATGCCCAGGGCGTTGGTCCATTGCGACTGGATGAGCTCGGCGATCGTGCGGTGGGCCTCCAGGTCGTTGTAGAGGATTTCGATGCGGGGGAAGCCGCGACCACCGGGATAGCCCGCCTCGGCCATGAGCCGTTGCGCCGCCTCGACGTCGCGTGGGGGGGCGTGCTGCGGGGTGTAGGGCATGTAGCGGGTGATCTCGTCCGGGACGATGCTGTAGGCTGGGACCTGGCCGCTGCGGGTGACCTTGGTCACCAGCTCCTCGCGGTCGATGGCCAGGTGGAGGGCCCGCCGGACCCGCCGGTCGGCGAGCGCCGGATCGGCGGTGTTGAGCATGTAGTAGTAAGTGGCCAGGTAGGGGGCCGGGCGGAAGTCGCCCTCGGGCCGCTCCATGAGTACCGGGGCGGCCTCCACCGGGACGGAGGGGATCCAGTCGGCGACTCCGGTCATGTAGAGATTGAGCATCGTCGTCGCCGCACTGACGGCCAGAGCGTCGATGGTCTCCAGGTGGACGTTCTCGCTGTCCCAGTAATGCGGGTTCTTGGCGAGCCGCACACGATCGCGGATGCGGCGGAACTGCAAGACGAAGGGGCCGTTGCTGACGATGTTCTCCGGCTTGGTCCAGTCGGGCGAGCCGTAGCGATCCACGCAGTCGCGGTTGACCGGGGAGAAGGGATAGAAGGCCGTCAGGCTGAGAAAGTAGGGCGTGGGGTGTTCGAGCGTGATGCGGAGCGTCTCCGGGTCGAGAACCTCAACGCCCACCTCTTCGAAGTCGTAGAGCAGCCAGCGGTAGTCCTCGATGCCGTCCCCCCGCGAGCCCCGCTGGAATCGCCGCATGCGGCCGTCGACGGCCACCGTGTAGATCGGCTCCTCACCGTCGCGCCCCTCGACCGATTCGAGCCGGCCGCGGAGCGTCACTCCCCGCGCGTGCGGCAGCGCCCCCCGCGGCTGTTCCTCCATCTCGATCTCCACCGGATCGCCGAGCTCGACCTGACCCGAGGTGTATTTGCGGGCACCCTCGATATACCAGAGCTCGCCGGCATATTCGCACGCCGTCTCCGGGTGGAGGACGCGGCGGTACGAGTAGTGGAAATCGTCGGCGGTCACCGGCGAGCCGTCGGACCAGAGGGCGTTGGCGCGGAAGCGGAAGGTGTAGGTCAAGCCGTCGTCGGAGAGGGTCCACGATTCGGCCATCCCGGGGATGGGCTCGAGGGTCTCGGGGTCGAGGCGGCACAGCCCCTCGAAGAGGGCCCAGACGATCCGGCCTTCCGGCTGGCCGGTGACCTGTGCGGGGTCGACCGACTTGATCTCGCCGTTGCAGAAGGTGAAATCCGCCGGAGGGAGCGTCCCCAGGGAGACGACGTAGACCATCCCCGCCATGGCCAAGGAGATTACCAGGCAGGCAGCAATCGATCTCGGTGTCCAGAACCAGCCCATCGTCTCGGCGCCAAGAATGGGGCTTCGGTGCACCCGCGGCACAGGGAGGCCGGACGACCCATGCAACGGCATCCGGCGAACCCGGCGTGCCGGTAGGATACCAGCAGCCGGGGAGGGGCGAAGCCGTACGGCGATACCCCCGCAAGCCAGAGCGTTCAGCCCGCCTTGACGCGCATACCCGGATCTTCCTCCGCGGGAAGGCGGAGCTTGAGCGTGGCGCCCGGCGGAAGCCTCCGCTCTGAAATGATACCACGAGTGGTCCCGGCAAGGAACTCGTGGAAACGGGCGGCGGGGCCCTCGGGGAACTGTGCCTTGAGGGTCTCGAGCACATCGGCCCAGGAGAGGCGGCTGCGGTAGATGACGCGGTAGGCGTCCTTGAGCTGTTTCAGGTCGGAGGACTTGTATCCGGCACGCCGGATTCCCACGGTGTTCAGCCCCACCACCAGCCCGCTGAGGCCGTCGATGGTCACGTAGGGGGGGATGTCTTGGACGCAGCGCGCATGGCCGCCGACCATCGCCAAGGTCCCGATTCGGCAGAACTGGTGGACCGCCACGGCACCGGAGACGTAGGCGCGATCCTCCACCGTCACGTGGCCGCCCAACAGGGCGTGGTTGGTGAGGATGCAATGGCTCCCCACCCGGCAGTCGTGGGCTATGTGGCTGCCGACCATGAAGAGGTTGTGGTCGCCAACGGTCGTGACGCCGTCGGGCTCCAGGGCGCGGTGGACGGTGACGTGTTCGCGGATCGTGTTGTGCGACCCGATGACCACCCGACCGGGCCTCTCGGGAGTACGGACGTGCTGCGGCATTCCGCCGATGATGGCCGCATCACAGAGGGTATTGCCATCCCCCATGATGGTGCCACTTTTCACGACCACGTGGCTCGCCAGCGTGCAATCGTCGCCCAGAACGACGTCTTCTTCCACCACACAGAACGGTCCGATCGAGACGTTGCGGCCCAGGTGAGCGGAGGGAGCGATGCAAGCCAGGGGATGGATTTTCACGGGTTCACCTTTGCGACCCTCAATGGCCGCCCGAGGGAGGCTGAATGGTTCGACGTACCGTCGTGTCTGCAGGGGCCACACACCATTTCTTATCGGTTGCCCATGGTGAAGCGCATCAGCCCGATGTGTCGGCGGCACGGAATCCAGCGGTTCTGCGGGCAGTACCGGGGGAGGGGCTCCGCGATCATTCGTCGGAGGCCGCCCCTGTGTCGTGCGAGCCGGCTGGGGACGATCCCTCGTCGCGCGGGCATTATGCCGACTGCCCTCTCCCGCTGCAATGGCGAATTGCCGCGACGAACTGCGTTCTTGACCGCTGCGGAGGGCAGGGCTATAATCGCCCCATCCTCAGCGGGCGATGCCACTCGCCCCCCGCAGCCGAGCCTGCGGATCAACCCCTCGCGGCGCGTCGGATGCCGCGACTCGGCAAAAGGACTTGCCGCCTGTGTCTGACAGTTGGGACATGGAAGTCGCCCCTCGGATAGCACGGGAGCAGACGGTGTCGTTGCGCTCGTCGCTGGATTTCAAGGAGCGTGTTCGCCAGGCGATCGATATCGTCGAGCTGATCGGCAGCTTCGTCACGCTCCGCCGCCAGGGAAGGAACTTTGTCGGGCTTTGCCCCTGGCACGACGACACCCGCCCCAGCCTCCAGGTCAGCCCCGACCGCCAGTCGTACCGTTGCTGGGTATGCAATCTCGGTGGCGACGTCTTCAGCTTCATGATGCAGATCGAGGGGGTAGCCTTCCCCGAGGCCCTCGCGACGCTCGCCGAGCGGGCGGGCATCGCCCCCGATCCGCCCGCAGGCCGTTCGCGCGCGGGCAGACGCGCTGCGGAGGGGTTTCGCGACGAAGCCAAACCGGGCAGAGGCCGCGACAAGCGCCACCTCTTCGCCGCTGCCGCGTGGGCCGAGAACCAATTCCACGCCTGCCTCCTCAGGGACGAGGTGGCGGCGCCGGCGCGCCGCTATCTCGCCGAGAGGGGTATCACCCCCGACTCGACAACCGGCTTCCGCCTCGGGTTCGCCCCGGTTCGCAGGGACTGGCTCCTGGAGAGGTGCCGAGGGACCCCATTCGATGCCCAGACCCTCGAAGCGATCGGCCTGATCGTCCGCCGGGAGAGCGGCGGCTATTACGATCGTTTCGCCGGGCGGGTCCTCTTCCCCATCCGCGATACCCAAGGGCGCACGTTGGGCTTCGGCGGGCGAATCCTCCCCGAGGCGGGGGGGGCGAGCAAGGCCAAGTACCTCAACTCACCGGAGACGCCCCTCTTCGCCAAGAGCCACCTCCTCTATGGGCTCGATGCTGCCCGCGACTCGCTCCGCCGCTCGAACACGGCTCTGGTCATGGAGGGCTACACCGACTGCATCATGGCCCATCAGCACGGCTTCACCGATGCCGTGGCCGTGTTGGGCACCGCCCTGGGGCCGGAACACGTGCGGCTCCTGCGGCGCTTTGCGGATCGCATCGTCCTGGTCCTCGACGGTGACGAGGCCGGCCGCCGGCGAGCCAACGAGGTCCTCGAGCTCTTCATCGCTCAGCAAGTCGAGCTCCGCGTCCTCACGCTCCCCGCCGGCCTCGACCCCTGCGATTATCTGCAGGATCGAGGAGCGGCGGCCTTCGCCGCGCTCCTGGAGAGCCACGCCGAAGACGCCATGGAGCACGCCTTCCGCGCGGCCACGGAGGGGATCGACCTGGCGCGCGACGTCCATCGAGCCAGCGAGGCCCTGGAGCGGCTGGTGGCCATCCTGGCCAAGGCGCCCCGCGACGCCGCCACCACGCCCTTTCGGCAAGAGAAGATCATTCAGCGGCTGGCGGAGCGGTTCCGCGTGCCGGAAGGCGAAGTGCGCGCGCGCCTGGCGAGCCTCCGCGGCCGTTCCCTGCGACGCGCCACCAAGCCCGAGACGGCGCCTGCTCCCGCGCAGCCCCACCCTTCCGAGCCCGCCGACGCCTGGCTTGCCCGGTGGCAGGACGAAGTGCTGCAAATCCTCATCGTCCACCCCGAACTCGTCCCCAAGGTGACCGCCCGGCTGCCCGCCGGCGAGTGGCCGGAGGGGCCCCGGCGGCGGATCTTCGCCGCCTTGGATGCCCTTCTTGAGGAGGGCACCACCCCCTCTTTCGAGCGGCTCATGCTCTGTTTCGACGATCCGCAGATGAAGTGCCGCATCGTGGCCCTCGACGAAGCGGGCCGTGGCCGCGCCGACCCGGCTGCCGAGCCGGCGCGGCTCCTGGACGAGTTGATGAAGAGTTACTTTCGTCGCGGCGAAGACCGCCGCCGCGGTGAGCATTCGGCTGCGCTGCGGTCGCCGGGGCTGGACCCCGCGAGAGGCGCGGCATTACTCGAGGAGATCTTATTGCGTGAGCGAACCCGGCACGGCATTTCCGAGCCCAAGGAAGGGTAGGACCGCGCCGGTGGGAAGGCGGCGTCGCCGGGGCTGTTCCCGCACAGCCCGATTGCCGCAATCCGCAGAGTTTCCGCCCAGCGCGTCGCATGGACGCGAAAGGAGTGCGTACGGTGGAACACGCCGACCAGGAACTGTTCGATCTGATCGTCAAGGGCCGCAGCCAGGGTTACCTCACCTACGACGAGGTGGCCAACTATCTGCCCGACGAGGCGATGGACCCCGACAAGCTGGACAATCTCCTCGTCCAACTGGATGAGCGGGGAATCGAGTTGCGGAGCGAGCCCCCCGCGGACTCGCCCAACGGAAGCGGCGGCGATTCGGAAGACTGCCCGAGAGATCCTCTCGATCGGGTCGCCGTGGAGGCGGGGCTGCCGCCGTTGCCGCCCGGAGAGCTCCCCAAATGGAGCAGCGACCCTATTCGCCTCTACCTGTCGCAGATGGCGGAGATTCCCCTTCTCTCCCGCGAGGAGGAGATCGCGCTGGCCAAGAAGATCGAGGTGACCCGCAAGCGCTTCCGCCGCACGGTCCTCGGTTGCCACCTGGCGCTCAAGGCCACGGTGGGCACCTTGGCCAAGGTCCACCGGGGATCGCTCCCCTTCGATCGCACGATCAAGGTCTCGCTCACCGAGCGCCTGACCAAGGAGCAGATCCTCGCCCGCATGCCCCACAATCTGCAAACGCTCAATCACCTGATGGAGGGCAACGCCGCCGATTTCCGGGTCATGATCAGCCGGAGAACCGATAGGGCGGAGCGGGATGCCGCCCGGCGCCGCTTCATCCGCCGCCGCCGCAAGGCATTGACGCTCACCGAGGAGCTCAGCCTTCGGACCCGCCGCGTCCAGGCCATGATCCGCCAGATGGAGGACACCCTGGCCCGCATGGAGGCCATCCGCGGTCGCCTCCGCGCCATCGCCGGCGACCCGGAACTGCGTGACCAGCGGGCGAATCTCCGGCGGGAGCTCCGCGACCTGATGCTCCTCACCCAGGAGAGCCCCAAGAGCCTGCGGCTGCGGTGCACCCTCCTGCGGAGCCAGTACCAGGACTACGAGCGGGTCAAGAGGCAACTCTCGGGGGGCAACCTCCGCCTGGTGGTCTCGATCGCCAAGAAGTACCGCAACCGCGGATTGAGCTTCCTGGACCTCATTCAGGAGGGGAATACGGGGCTCATGCGGGCGGTAGACAAGTACGAATACCGGCGGGGCTTCAAGTTCTCCACCTACGCCACCTGGTGGATCCGGCAGGCGATCACGCGGGCCATTGCCGATCAGGCCCGCACCATTCGTATTCCGGTCCACATGATCGACGTGCTCGGCAAATTGAAAAACTCGTCGCGGAGGCTCTTGCAAGAACTGGGCCGAGAGCCGACAACAGAGGAAGTGGCCGCCGCCGCCGGACTCTCCCTGGACGAGGCGCGGCGGGTGCTGAGCATCGGCCGCCAGCCGGTGAGCCTCGACCGCCCCGTGGGCGAGAGCGAGGATAGCTGCTTTGGCGAGTTCATCGAAGACCAGGCGAGTCCGCGCCCTGAACGGACCGCCAGCAACGAGTTGCTCCGTGAGAAGATCGAGGCCCTCCTCAAGACGCTCACCTACCGCGAGCGGGAGATCATCCGCCTTCGCTACGGCCTGGGCGACGGCTGCACCTACACGCTCGAGGAGGTGGGCCGCATATTCCGCGTCACCCGGGAGCGGGTCCGCCAGATCGAGGCCAAGGCGGTCCGCAAGCTGCAGCACCCGGTGCGGAGCGAACAGCTCGCTGGTTTTCTCCAGCGGGTGGCGGGCTGAGTCGCCGATCCAGGGGATTGCGCCCCGCGCCCCGCGCCCCGCGGCGCGCGGGGCCGCCGTACAGCCACCGGCCGCCGGTCGTCTCTCCGGCGGCCGTTTTTGTTTCTTGGCGACTCCGGAGTCGCGGGGGCCGAACCGCCGCGCCCGGCCCCCAACGGCGTGAGGGCCTCTTGATCGTTGTTGCCCCGCCCGTGTACCCCGAATACCCACTGGTTCCCACCATGTCGCCTACCCGCCCCCAAGTCGCCCCGGAAACGCTCATCACTCTCCACCGCATCCACCGCCAGCTCGGCGATCTTAGGGAACGGCTCGCGCGCGGCCCGCGCGTCATCCGCGCCCGCCAGGCCAACGTGCAGCGCCTGGAGGAGGAGTTGCACGCCCTGAAGGAGGAAGCCAAGGCCTTTCGCGTCGCCACGGACAAGAAGCAGCTCCAACTGAAGACCAACGAGGAGCGGCTCGGCAAGCTGCAGGTCCAGCTCAACGCCGCCAAGAGCAACGTCGAGTACCAGGGTTTGAAGGAGCAGATCGCCGCGGCCGAGATGGCCAACAGCGTGCTGGCCGACGAGATCCTCGAATCCCTGGAGCGGCTCGACGAGTACCCGCGGAGGATTACCGAAGCCGAGGCCGCCCTCGAGAAGACCCGCGGCGACCTGGCGGCGGCGGAGGCCGAGTTCGCCGAGGAGGAGCCGGCGCTGCGCAGCGAGATCGCCCGCCTCGAGGAGGAGCTCGCCCGTCAGGAGGAAGGCCTTCCGGCCGAGTTCCGTATCGACTATCGGCGGGTCGTCTCCGCCCGCGGCGAGGACGGCATGGCCGTCGTGGAGCACCAGTCGTGCGGCGGCTGCCACCAGCAGATCCCGCTGAACGCCGTGAACGCCATCATGCTCTCCCAGCCCGCCTTCTGCCGATCCTGCGGCCGGCTGCTCTTCCTCCCCGAAGACGCCATCGCGCGCACCAGCCGCACGTCGTAAGCGATGCACGAAACGGCGATCGTTGCAGCGTTGATCGAGCAGGTCGAACAGGAGATGCGGCAGCGGGGGCTCCGTGGGCCGGTGCTGCGGCTGGAGCTGGTGGTCGGGCGGCTCTCGGGCACCTGTCCCCACTCGGTTCGCTTCGCTTTCGAGTTCCTCGCGCCGGGGACGATTGCCGAGGGGGCCACGCTGGCGATCGAGGAGCGCGCGGCAACCTGCCGCTGTCCCGCCTGCGGAGCGGAAACGGCCATCGAGGAGATCGTTGCCCAGTGTCCGCACTGCGGC
>SLBP01000086.1:0-13785 GCA_007126245.1 Planctomycetales bacterium | reverse complement strand
GGACCGATCGGCGGCCTCGGCCGGCCGAGGCTGCGCGGCGAGCGCCGCGGCGTCGAGCCGGGCGAGCCCGATCGTCCCCTCGACGACCGGGTGGTTCATCTCCAGCGGCTCGCGCAGAAAGGCCGCCTCCTCCCCTACCGCGAATGCCGGCGGTGCCGACGGCCAGACCGCCGCCAGCAGGGCCGCAACGGCCAATAGGCCACAGCGGCGGACGCGAGCCTTTCGGTCGCTACGTCTTCCCCAACCCTTCATGGGCGTCATGCGGGCTCTTTTCATTGGTGACAGGGAGTGTGATAATGTGGGAAGTGGAGCTCGTTGTTGCTGGAATAGGAGGGCACGGAGCTTTCTGGAGTTCGCCGTCCGGGCCCCAGCGGCGAACTCCTTCGGCTCTCCCCCAATCACGGGCAAGCATCGCTCCTCTACGGTTCGCCGGGTCCGATGGTCTCCGGATCGGCGACCGAGTCGGCAATGGTCAGCGCGCGGAAGCCGGCGAAGCGGTGGAAGGTGAGGAAGTTGGCGTCGTGGGCGTTCCGCGCCCCGCCCAGCCCGTCGTCGTAGGCGGTGCGGCTGGCGGCGATGATATCGTCGCCGTCAAAGACCCAGTCGGGATACTGGAAGGCGTGATGGGCCACGTCGGGGTGGTGCAGGAGGATGCACCGCAGCTCCCAGGTCACAAGGTCCTCGGACCGCAGCAGGGCCAGGGTGTTGCGGACCTGCCCGGCATTCCGCTCGCTGTGCCCCATCACCGGGTTGGTGAGCGACCAGTAGGCCTGCGACTGCGGATCGAAGCGAATGGTGAACTTCTTCGCGCCTCCGGGGAACTCGATGAAGCCGGTCTGCGGATCGAAGGAGGCGGTCTGGCCGTCGTCGCTGATGCGGATCACGGCCGCCTTGCCCGCGATGCGGCTGGGGTCCTCGACGTTGACGCGGAGGATGTTCACGATCCGCCCCTGGGGATCGACGACCGCGTTCCCCTCCAGCCAGCCGCGGAACTGCCCCTCCAGGTAGCTGGGGTCCCGCGGGATCGGATTCGACGCCGTCCAGCTCGAGGCCTGGAGCAGATCGGCATCGACCGGCGCCGAGAGCATGAAGGCCCGGAACATATGCCCCCAGCCGCCGCCGCCCTGCTCATCCTCCATGGCCCGCCAGATGCGCCCGTCATGGATCACCACCGGCACGGGCGCCGTGTGGTAGGAGATGTCGGGGAAGAGGAGGCCGCTCTCCTCGTCCGCGGCCTCGGTCCAGGTGCGCCCCCCATCCGTGGAGCGGCGGATCACGGCGTGCCCGTGGCGGTGGCCGGCGCTGGTTCCCATCAGGTAGAGGGCCCCTTCGTGGGCGAAGATGGTGGCCCAGAAGAGGTCCTCGACGCGGGCCAGATGGTCCCAGGTCTGTCCGCGGTCCGCCGACCGGTAGACGTGCGTGATGGCGTTGGTGTGTTCCGTGCTCTGCGGACCGAACTCGTCGTGCTTGGCCAGGTAGGTGCCGTCCGGGAGGACGACGATGCCCGGCGAGCCGATGTAGATGCCGGAGGCAGCCGGCGAATGCGCCACCACCACGCCGGGCACTTGGCTGAAGTCGGGCACCGGCTCGCCGCCCCGAACGGGTTCGCCCAAGGAAACCAGCAGCACCAACCCCGCGGAGACAAGTAGGCCGTTCTTCATCGTTGACATCCTCATGGCATGAACCTTCCCAGTCGAAATGGGAGTGCGGGCACCTGCAGGCCGCGCTCGCGGAGATGGTCCGATAGCCCGACCTGAGCCCCGTAGGGCTTGCAACGGCCGAGTCGATTCGATTGTACGTCGGTGCCCAGCGTATTGCGAGCCTGCCTCCGAGGAACGGACGGTGACGGGTATCGACTTCCCAACGCGACTGTCGTGAAGCCATACACCCCGAGGGCGTTGCTCTCTTCAGGCGGCTGAACGTGGGGAGGGGAATGCCCTCACCGGCGGCGGCCGGACTCGATGGCACGGATCAAGGCCGCGATGTTCTCGCGCTCGATGGCCTCCATCCGCTGCCGCTTCTCGAGGAAGTGGTCGTACTTCTGCACCTCCTCCTCCGACCAGGCGTTCGCCTCGCGGTAGTCGCCGCAGTAGGGCACCAGAAGGTCGATCCAGCAGGCGATTCTTTCCATCTCCTCGCGCGAGAGCTCCACGCCGTGGTGCCCCTCCTCCAGCATGTGCATCAGCCGGCTGTTCGCGGCGCCGGCGTAGTAGGGGGGGAGCATCGTGGGGACCGATTGGGCGCTGATCCAGTTGACCAGCGGGTTGGGGCTCCAGATCCGCGCCGACGTCTGCTCGTAGCCATCGGGTCCTCTCCAGGGAAGCCGGAAGAGGTCCTCCAGCGGCACGACCTCACCGCCGCCGAGGCGATCGGAGCGGGTGAGGTTCAAGTAGGCGTCGCTCCACATCCGCTTCGCATAGGGATCCCGCGTCCGCTCGCCGAGCAGGCTGAATGCCCTGAGATCGTCGTTGTCGGCCCCCGCATAGGAAGCGAGCGACGGGGAATCCTCGGCCAGAACGATGGAGCGGTCGTTGTGGCAGGTGATGCAGTGGCGGTCGAGGATGGGCTGGATCTCTGCGGTGAAGCTGAAGCCGCGCGCCTCCCCGTAGAAGGGCTCGAGCGGCTGCGCTCCGGCGAGCATGGCCAGCGTGGTCCGGCCGTGGGCCGGGGGCGTGGTGTTCTTGTTGTCGTGGCAGCCGACGCAGGAGAAGGTCTCCCCCGGCTGCAAGGTGGACCAGCTCCGCATGGTCTGCACGGCGTAGCCCTTGGCGTCCAGGGCCTGGAAGTAGACGGGGGTCCGCGCGGGCACCTCGAAGAGGGCGGAACCGTCTTCGTGGACCTCGGTCTCGCCCAGCACCACCTTCACGTCCCAGCTTCCGTTGCCCACGGCGATGGGCGTGCTGGGGTGGCCCGTGCCTCCCGGCCCGCGGCCGAAGAGCTGCCCCACGCCTGCAGCGCGGTAGTCCAGGGCCACCACCCGCAGCCGCTGGATCGTCCCCCGCTTGATGCCGGCAAGCCCTGCGCCGGCGTAGACGTCCTGCATGTAGTAGGTCCCGGTATCTTGGCGGTAGTCGACTGTGCTGGGGCGCTGGTGGGGCCGGGGGCGCGGCACCAGCGGGATCGGCTGGTTGGACGAGAGATCGACGTCGCGGACCAGCAGTTCGCGGTGGCCGTCGATGGTCATGAAGTAGATGCCGAACTTCGGTTCGTGCGCCCGGTCGCCGCCGGTCCAGCCCCGCGGATCGTACGTGACCAGATACTCGGTCTCACTGAGGGGATAGGGGTACTGGAACAGCTCCCCCTCCTGGCCGTAGGCGTCGATGCGCTCCGCCCGCGTCTCCCGCACGGGGGCGATGAGCTGCACCCCGGCGTTCTCCTGCCGGCCCAGGGCCGGATCGATGATGCAGAGCTTCCCGGCCTGGAAAGAATGGTGCCCGGTGGCGATCGCCAATACCTTCTGCGTGCCGGGGATGCCGCGGGCATGCTTGATCGTGGTGGGGAACCAGGAATTGTTGCCGTAGAACTCGGTCTGCCCGGTGCCGTCGGGGAACATCTGGAACAGCGGCTGCGGGAAGAGCTGGCCGCGGTCGTTGTAGTCCCAGCGGGTATAGAGCACGCGGCCGTCCTCGGTGACCGTGGGGAAGTTCGTGTGCACCTGGTCGAAGCTGAGGCGGCGGAGGAAATTGCCGTCGCCGTCGCATGTGTAGAGGTTGCTAACTTCGGTCCACCAGCAGTCGACCGTCTGCACGCAACGGGTGGAGTTGAAGACGATGTCGCCGTTGGGAAGGTAGACCCCCTCGTAGTCGGCAAAGCCCAGGCCGAAGGTGAGCTGGCGGACCTCCCCCGTGGCGACCTCCATCTCGTAGAGGTGGTAGTCGTCCTCACGATCGGACTTCTTCCGGGAGAAGAGGATCCGCGCGCCGTCGTAGGAGACGTCGGGATTGCGGACCACGCCGTGAGGGTCGTCGATCAACGTGCGGACGGAGGCGAAGAGCCCGTCCAGCTCCATGATGCACAGCGCGCTGCCGGGGTGGAAGTGGCGTTCGTGCTGCGCGTCGGACTGGCCTTCGGTATAGGCGTAGTGCGAGGCCCCCATGTTGAAGTGCTTCGCGAACACGACGCGGCGGAGCATGTCGCGGTGGGGCGCCAGCCGCGCCGCGCGGCGTGCGGCGGCGGCGTCCAGGTAGAGCTCGGCCCAGGCCTCGGCTGTTGCAGGGAGGGCCGCAGCAAGCTCCGCGAACCGCGCCCGCAGGTGGCTCACAGCCTCGCTGCCGCCGTGCGCCTCGATCGCCTCGAGCACCCGCTCCACGTCGGCCGCCGTCACCCCGGCGGCGCCCTCGGCGAAGTCGACGATCCCCACGTCGATGTACTGCCCGCCGACGGTCTGGTGGCAGTACACGGCCAGTGTGTTGCGGCCCGGGCGGAGGAGGCGGCGGGCTCCGCCGGCAAGGGGCACCGTGAAGTAATCGGTGACAAAGCCGCTGAATTCGGCGATCTTTTCGCCATTGAGATAGATCAAGGCGTCTTCATCGTGGTGGATCACCAGGTGCGGCTGGTCCAGATCCGCCGAGTCCAAATCGAAGCTGCGGCGGAGCCAGATGTCGGCCGTGCTCCATCGCGTGCGGACTACCGCCCCGGGCGTCCCCCGCGTGCCGAAGCCGCCGGGCCCCTCTTGCCAGCCGGCGTCGTCGAAGGCCTCCGCATACCAGTCGTCGGCGGGCTGTTCGGTGGTGTACCGCCACGTCTGCCCGTCGTGCTGCGAGGTGGAGACAACAGGCCGGGGCTCGGTCCGGGGTGGCAGGTCCTGGTCGATCCAGTCGGCGATGGCCTCGAGCACGAGGCGGTCGTCGTCGTGGTTGGCAGCCAGTTCATGGGCGACCTGCCGCGCGGCCGGCGCCCGCGTGGCCAGCGCGGCGACCAACTCGCCGTACCACGGTCGCTCGGCGAAATATCCTTCCGCCGCCTGCCGCTCCGGAAAAGGCATCGCTGGCCTTTCGTTGCCCTGGGCGCGCTGGTGCCCCCCCCGCGCTAGAACGGCCAGTGCAGCCAGGAAGATCCATCCCACGAACGCGACGCGTCTCGACATGTCCGAGCTCCTCTGTTGGTATGCGGCGCGGTGTTGTTTGTCGCCGCCGGCAGAACCTCTGCTCCTGAGCCGGGTGGGAAGGTACCGCCTGTTGCCACGCCCCTGCGGGTGCCGGCCCCGAAACGGCGCCGGCCTGCGCGCAGCTCCTCCACCGCAGGGCAGAACCCCACTCTAAGCAACGGAATTCGCAAGAGCAACCCGCGGCAGAGCAGAGGCTACTGAAAGGACGTGCCACCCAGCCGCAGATCTCCCGCCGCAGAGTAACACCCCGCTGCAAGCGGCGGAATCGAGATCGCCGTGGCGCGCAGGTGGCGCGGTCGAAAGCAGGGCGGCAGCGTGCTGGACCGGGCGAGGGCCGGTGATTAGCATGGGGGTGCCGGGGAAAGGGCCGGGCGCACGCCGCGCGTTCCGCCCAGCCGCCGCTTCCCACGCGCACCGGTGCAGCAACCACAGCAGCAGCCTCCAACCGCAGGAGATTCCTCCATGCCCGCGTCGCCACGCCCTTCGACCACGACCCGCCGGCAATTCCTCGAGCGCAGCGGCTCGGCTGCCGCGGGAGCCGTGCTGCTGGCCCATGCGGTGCCGGCCGTGCACGCCGGCGAGGACAACACCATCCGCCTGGCACTGCTCGGCTGCGGGTCCCGCGGTGCCGGCGCCGTCGCCAATGCGCTGAGGGTCGAGGACCAGGGGCCGATCCGGCTGTACGCCCTGGCCGACGTGCACGAAGGCTCCATGGAACGGTCCTATGAGGCGCTGTCCAACGAATTCGGCGACAAGATCGATGTGCCCCAGGCGCGGAGGTTCGTCGGCTTCCAGGGCTACAAGGAAGCCATCGATCAGCTGCGCCCCGGCGACGTGGCGCTATGCACGACGCGGTCCTACATCCGCCCCCTGCACGTCGAATACGCCGTGGCGAAGGGGATCAACGTCTTCATGGAGAAGCCCTTCGCTCCCGATCCCGGCGGGCTGCACCGCCTGCTGCGTGCCGCCGAAGCATCGGAGGAAAAGGGCCTCAAGATGGCGGCCGGGCTGCAATGCCGCCATTCCCCAGCCCGGGCAGCACTCATCGAAAGGATCCGCAACGGCGATTTGGGCGAGATCCAGTACCTGCGCGCCAACCGCCTCGGCGGCCGTAGCTGGATGGGCAATCCGGGGCCCCAGGCCAACGACCTCATGGCACAACTGCAGTTCGGCAGGCTCCACCTCTTCTGGGTCGGGTCCGGCCACATGACCGACTACCTGATCCACCAGATCGACGAGTGCTGCTGGCTCATGGACGACTGGCCGGTCACCTGCCACGGCATGGGCGGCCGCGAACTGGGGAGCACCGACCGCGGCCAGAACGCCGATACCTACTCCATGGAATTCACCTTCCCCAACGGCCGCAAGGCCTTCTGCGGCTTCCGCCGCGCCCAGGACGGGCACAACGAGTTCGCCACGTTCGTCCATTGCTCCGAGAAGGCCGGGCAGTTCTCCGGCGACATCCATGCGGCCACAGTCCACATCTTCAACGACCACCGCATCGCCGGCGACAACATCGAATGGTCGCCCCCCCGCGACGCTCACAGCCCCTGGGACTACCAGTGGATCGACTTCATCGCCGCCATTCGCAACGACACCCCCTTCAACCAGGCGAGGCGAGCGGTCTACGCCGACTACGCCACGCTGATGGGGCGTGCTGCCGCCCACCACAACCGCATCGTCACCTGGGACGAAGTGGTCAACTCGCAGTTCCAGTTCTGCGACTACCTGGACGAGCTGGACTACGACAGCCCGGCACCCGTGCGGGCGGACGAGGAGGGCTTCTTCCCCGCGCCGGTTGCCGGTGACTGGAAAGAACTGTAGGCTCCGGGCGTTACGGTGCCGGTCGCGCCGGTCCTGGGCAAACCCGCCCCGGAACCCGCCGCCCGCTTCGGGTAGCAGGAGGTCTCCGCCGCAGTACAGAAAGCGCGCACACCGGACTTGCGGAAAGGCAGGCTGCGAGCTTCGAGACCCGTTGGGCCCCGAGAGACTCTGGCTGGGTCCGGGCCCTCGGGCATCGCCGCCCGGGCGGGGCGCCGGCCGGCTAGCGGCGGGCGGGAAGCGGGGCCGGCAGCGGCGGAATCGCCTCGTCCAGCACCAGCGCCCGCACGTACTGCGTGGGGGGCGAGCCGTAGGAGAGGATGCAGTCGTGGAAGGTCTTCAGGTCGAAGTCTTCGCCCCGGGCCCGCTCCACTTCCCGGCGGAGGTCGAAGACCTCCTGCGTCCCCACGAAGTAGGTGGATAGCTGCGCCGAAGTCAACTGGGCCCGCACCCATTTCGCCGCCGCTTCGCTCTCTTCCTGGAAGGTATCTTCCACCATCAGCCGCATCGCCGCTTCGCGCGTCATCCCTTCGGCATGGATCGCCTGGTCGAGGATCGCGTTGGCGATTCCCCGCAAGTACCACTTCAGGTTGATCAGTCGCATTAGGGGATCGTGGTCGAGGAATCCGGCGTCGATCATCACCCGTTCCGAATAGATGGCCCAGCCTTCGATGAATACGCCCGAGGAGAGGACGGCGCGGAGCTTGGCGGGGTAGCGGTTCGAGTGGGCCAGTTGCACGAAGTGGCCGGGCATCGCCTCGTGCATGGTCAGGTTGTGAATGGAGCGGATGTTGTACTCGCGCAGGAAGAAGTGGATCTGCTGCTCGGTCCAGTCCTCGGGGAGCGGCGCGATGGCGTAGAACGTCTTCTGCCCCACCGCCAGCGCACCCGGCGCATCGCAGTAGGCCAGCGAGATACCCCGCTGGAACTCGGGCATGATGATCACCTCGACGGGATCCGGCGGCAGCGTGAGCAAGTCGTGCTCGCGGACGAAGTCGGTGCATAGCGCCAGCGACTCCTCCGCGGCCTGGACCAGCCCGTCCGCGGGCGGCACGTCGCGGTAGGCCACCTCCAGCGCGGCGCGGATGATCGCCTGTTTGTACGCGGCGGTGGGTTCTTCGGGAAACTCGGTGTAAGGGTATTGCGCCCGGTAGACATCCCGGGCCACGCCGTACATCTCCTCGCGCACCCGGACCAGCTCGGCTTCGGCCCGCTCGCGCACCTGCGCGCGAGAGAGCGGCGACTTGAGCGCGAAGGCCAGCTTCTGGTCGAAGAGCTCGGCACCGAGGCGGAAATCGCCGCGGGCATTCGGCAGCAGTTCCGTCTCCAGCCACTCCTGATGCCGCTCCACTTCCGCCTGGGCCAGCGAGAGGGCCGCGGCCAGCCGCTCGCGCTCGGCCGCGGGCAGATCGGTCAGATGCGGCCGCACCAGGTGGTCCAGGATGCTCAGCACCCCCCGGTTCTGCCGCACGGCCGTTTCGGCGTGGACCTGGGGCACGCGCTCGGGGACCAGCGTCTCGCGGATCTGCGCATAGAGGCGGGGGAACTGCTCCAGGCGATCGGCCACGTGCCCCAGCCGGGTCGGCAGCGGGGCGAAATCGCGCGCCGTGAGACTGTAGACGGCGCCGCCGCAGAGCCCCGTGTAGACCAGCGGGTTCCAGGCCCACTCCTCAAGCGTCTCCTGGCGCCACAGGGCGGCCTCGAGCTCGTAGACCAGCAACGCGCGATCCACCTGGTTGGCCCGCGAGAGTGCCGCCGGGTCGATCCCGGCGAGTGCTTCCAGGTACTCGAGCCGGAATTCCCGCCTCCGCTGCCGCGCCGCGGCACTGATCTCGTCCAGCGCGCTGTCGAAGCGGTGGTCGCCCAGCGAGGTGGCCCCGACCGGCGAGAGCGCGGGGAACTCGTCCAGGTAGCGGGCCGCGAGCTCGTCGAACTGCCGGTCCGCCTCGGAGCCGGCCGCGGAATCGGCGGAGAAAGAAATCGGCATGAGGAGCAGCATCCAAAAGGCCATGGGCATTTCCGGTGGTTCTTTCGCGGCTCGAGGCTCGGCGGCAAGGTGCGGCCGGAGCGGGGCACGTCCGGCGCGGAACGGCCGTGGAAAGGCCCGGCCCAGCGGCGCGTCTCGCCGCAGGCCCCGCGGCAGCGCCGGGCAACGGGCCGTGCCGGCACGTGCCGGCACCAGAAGACTACCATCGCGCGCGGCCCGCGGCAATCGGCGGTACAATACCGCTCGGGCAGTATTCGCAGCTCAGGTGCCGATTGCCACTCGCCGTCCCCCGGTCTCTTGGGGGCCCCCTCGGCAGTCCACCATCTACGATGCGGAGGTGTTTCGTGGAACGTCGCACGTTTCTGCGGGCATCGGCTCTGGGGTCCATGGTCGCTGCGGCGGCAGTGGGCAGGGCACAGGGTATCGAAGACGAGATCCGCCTCTTCGTCCGCGCCGACGACATCGGCTCCTGCCATGCCGCCAACGTGGCGTGTATCAAGAGCTTTAGCGAGGGAGTCGCCCGCACCGTGGAGGTGAGGGTGCCCTGTCCCTGGTTCACCGAGGCGGTCGAGGTGCTCGACGCCCATCCGGCCTACGATGTGGGCGTCCACCTGACGCCTACCAGCGAGTGGACGAACTTCAAGTGGCGCCCGCTCACGCACTGCCCCAGCCTCGTCGACGAGCAGGGCAACTTCTTCCCCATGGTCTGGCCGAATCCCGACATCGGTCCCCACTGCAGCATCCGCGAAGCAGAGCCGGAAATCGGAGAGGTCGAACGCAAATTATGCGCCCAGCTTGACCGGCCGGTGAGATCATGATAGGACGGGCCGAGACGTTTGTGGTAGGCTGGTGGGTGTGGCGGCGGTTGTCCCCGCGGCGACCACCGCCGGGTCTTCCGAGGGAAGTCGCGGGGCGGGCGCTGTCGGGGAGACGGAGACCGAACCCCGAAGGGACCGGCAGATCGAGAGGCATCTTCAGGAGAACCGGCATGGCAGAGCAAGCCGTCCGTGGGCGGGTGAGTTCGATCCTTGCGTTCACCAGGCACTTCCTCGTCGTGGCACTGATTCCGGCCGCGGCGGCCGCTGCCGTTCGGGCCGAGGAGGAGGGTGCCCCCCGGTTGCCCGACGGTCTCGACGAGGTCGTCTATGCCACCCGAGCCTACGGGCCCGACGGCCACTACTACGCCAACTTCGGCTACTACAGCTACGATCCGGAAGAGAAGGTCTATGCCCAGGGCGGCGGCGGCCTCTGGCGGCTGAACCTGCGGACCGGCGAGCGGACGGCGCTGATGGAAGACGCCGAGGGAGGCTTCCGCGATCCCCAGGTGCACTACGATGCGGAGAAGGTCCTCTTCTCCTATCGCCCCGGCGGCACCGACCATTACCACCTCTACGAGATCCAGCTCGACGGCTCCGGCCTGCGGCAGTTGACCGACGGCCCCTACGACGACATCGAGCCCACCTACCTGCCCGACGGGGGCATCGCCTTCTGCTCGTCGCGGTGCAACCGCTGGGTGATGTGCTGGAGTACCCCGGTGGCCATCCTCTACCGCTGCGACGCCGACGGCGGCAACATCCGCCCCTTAAGCAGCAACGCCTCGACGGAGAACACCCCCGCCGTCCTCTTCGACGGCAGGCTCCTCTACACCCGCTGGGAATACGTCGACCGCAGCCAGCTCGCCTACCACCACCTCTGGACGATGAACCCCGACGGCACGGGCGTGATGACCTTCTTCGGCAACATGCACCCCATGGGCAGGCACTATCAGCTCGCCGGCCGCGACGGGAACCGTGTCACGTACGACAACGTGCCGGGCGACTATGCCATGCTCGACGCGCGGCCGATCCCCGGCACGCGCAAAGTGGTGGCCATCTTCTCCCCGGGCCACGGATTGATCGAGCACGAAGGGTTCATGACCATCGTCGATCCCCGCAGCGGCCCGGACCACCAGCCCGCGGCGCGGCGGATCCACCCCGAGGTCCGTTGGCGCGACCCCTGGCCCGTCTCGTCCGACACCTTCCTCGTCGCCCGCGGCCGCGAGCTGCACCTGATGGACGATCAGGGCCGGACGCGACTCCTGCACCAGTTGCGGGACGAGCCGTCGGAGCTGCGGCTGCACGAGCCGGTCCCGGTGGTCGCCCGCCAGCGCGAGCCGGTGATCACCAGCCGCACCGACACCATGGCGGAGACGGGCCGGCTGATCCTCTCCGACGTGACCCACGGGCGGAACATGGAGGGGGTGGATGAGGGGGAGATCCAGCGCCTGCTGGTGCTGGAGCAGCTCCCCGGACCGTTCCACAACAGCCCCGGCTTCGACGGCATCAGTCTCTGGGGCACCTTCACGCTCACGCGGATCCTCGGCACCGTGCCCGTCGAGGCCGACGGCTCCGCCCACTTCGAGGTCCCGGCGCTGCGGAGCCTCTTCTTCGTGGCCCTGGACGAGGACGACCTCTCCGTGAAGCGGATGCAGAGCTTCCTCACGCTCCAGCCGGGCGAGACCACCAGTTGCGTGGGCTGCCACGAACCCCGCACCAGCGCCCCGCCCAATCCCGGCCGCGACGTGCTCCTGGCCCTGGACCGCCCGCCCAGCCGCATCGAGCCCATCGCGGGCATGCCCGAGATCGTCGACTTCCGGCGCCACGTGCAGCCCGTCCTGGACAAACACTGCATCACCTGCCACGGGCCGGACGAGGCCGAGGGGAACCTCCGGCTCGACGTGGGCCGCGGCAGCACGCCCTCGCACGGCGCCGGCCGCGTGCTGCGGTCCTACGTGGCCCTGGTCAGCCGCCTGGGCGAGGTGGCCGACGGCCGCAACGCCCACGGCAACCGGCCCCCCCGCACCATCGGCAGCTCGGCCAGCGGGCTCATGTCGCGGATCGACGGCAGCCACCACGGCGTCCAGGTCTCGCCCGAGGAGCGCGACCTCATCCGCCTCTGGATCGACTCCGGGGCGGCCGCCAACGGCACCTACGCCATCATGGACGGCGGCACCATCGAGCGCCCCAGCCCCATCTACATCCGCGAGATGCAGCGCTACGGCATCCTCCCCCCGGACTTCGACATCGACCGCGACCCCCTCGACGTCTACGCCACCGACGAAGACTACTGGCAGTCGCTCTGGCACCGCCCAACGCAAGCGCACGACAGCCCTGCCGAGCTCATGCCTTAGCCGCCGCCCCCTGGGGCTCCTGACCTGCCTCGACCGTTTTCCCAGTTACCGGATCGCTCCGGCCTGGCCCTCCACGGACCTGGCCGGATCGCCGTTTGCATATCGGGCGTCGGCACCACGGAGAGAGGAGATCGGCTCCAGTCGGGAGGTCCGCGGTGACGAGACGATTGCGGCACTCGCCGCACCGTGAGCCGCCCAGGACGCCGCGGCGTGCCGCAATCGCTCTCCGCGACTCTTCACCGCCGCAGACGGTATGGTGCGGTGGCCCCGGCTCCGGCACCGAGGGCCGGCTTGTCTGTTCCGGACAAGTCCGAGAATCCGGCAGACCGGCCGTCGCCCATCGGAGACGAAGTTCCCGAGAGCGACCACGGCGTTCCTATTCGTCGGTCTTCGGCCGCCCGGCTTCTACGACTTCCCCCTCGCGGCTGACCGAAGCGAACGCCATCGGGCGGTCGCCGGCGTAGAAATGGACCAGCCAGACGCCGTAGCGATCGGAGAATTCCGCGACCACGCGGGTCGGTTCCGCGGCGCGGAGGAGTTGCTGCACCTGCCGATCGGCCCGCGCCGCAGCGATTGCCTCCTCGCGTGCGATGCCCGCGGATGCCGCCGGCGCGCCTGTCGTCTGGACGACCAGTGGAACGAGCTGCGGCCGTAGCTCGGCCATCCATTCCACTTCGCGAGCCGCCTGGGAAGCCGAGGGGTTCATGAGGAACCGGTTGAAGCCGCGGTACCCGTGATCATTGAGGAGAACGAGCATAATACAGAATGTCAGGATAAAGCGCATCACTTCTCCCATGCCTCCATGATTCGTTCCAGTTCGAATTCGAGAATGGCCACTCCCCGCCCCGGCTCCTGCCCCTTGGGATCGGCCGTGAAGGAGAGTATCCCCTGCTCCTGTAGCAGGCGCCGGTCGGGCTTGGTGGCGTCGTTCACCGTGAACTCGGGCCCCGTCAGCCGGATGGTCCTCCAGTCCTCCCACGCGTCCTCGGCCCGGGCCACGTGCGCCAGGAAGCCTTCGGTGGTGGCGAAATAGATGATCATCGTGTCGTCGGCCGCGGCGACGATCACCGGCCGGCGCCGGGGCCGCGGCAGGGGCAGCGGCGCACTGCGATGCCACCGGCCGCTCGAACCTTTCCAGTAATGGTAGTAGTTCAGCCGGTGTTCCTCTTCGGCGGGCGGATTGTGTTGCAGGTCTTCCGGCCGGAACGGTTCGGCCATGTGGTAGGTGGCCACGTGCGGGCGGCCCTGCGAATCGAGCGCCATGCTGCACTGGTTCATCAGCCACGAGTAGACCGGGATTTCCCAGACCACGATCCCCGGGCTGTCCAGGACGATGCGTTCTCCCCGGGTCGTATCGGCGATCACCTCGTCGGCATTGTTCTTCCAGCGCCGCCCCTGGTCGTCGCTGTAGGCATAGTGGAGGTCGTGGTTGCTGGCCCACGACCGCCCTGCCTCCCGGTAGACCCAACTGATGTGCAAGCGGCCGTTGCCGTCGAAGAGGATATCGTGCATGTAGGCGTTCCGCGAGGTGCTGTCGTCCCAGGGGGGATAGACGCCTTCCAGGCCGAACAGGCGGTCGCCGATCATCTCCCACCGGCCGTGCTCGTGATCGTACTCGAAGAGGGCGATGTTGCCGCTGCCGCTGCCGCCGCTGCGGTAGAAGAAGTACAGGCGCTCGCGGTGATCGTTGAAGAACCGCGG
>SLBP01000100.1:0-13819 GCA_007126245.1 Planctomycetales bacterium | reverse complement strand
GCCATCCGGGTCGCCAGGCGGACCGCCTTCCTGGGCAGGCGGTACGACCAGTCGCGAGGGCGCTTGGCGAAGGTGTGCCCGCCGCCCCGGCGGATGTTCGTCCGCCGCGAGCCGGCCCGGGCATTGCCTGTACCCTTCTGGCGGTACATCTTCCTTGTGGTGCCCTTGACGTCCGAGCGGCTCTTGGTCTGCACCGACCCCTGGCGGTGGTTGGCCTGGTACATCACCACGACGTCGTGGAGGAGCTGCTTGTTGATCGACGGCGCCAGCTCCGCCGGATCGATCTGGTAGGTGCCGACCTCGGCCCCCGTGCGATCGTATATGGGCAAGGTTTCCATTATCGCCACGCCTGTTCACTCGTATCTGGCGGCCTCGGCTCGGGCGAGGCGCCGTTCCAGCCCCCCACCGTCTTTCCCGAGGCCGGACTTTTCCGTCGGGCCCGCCTACGCCTTGTTCGTCTACACCTTGTTCGTCTTGCGGATCAGCAGGTAACCGCCGTTGGGCCCGGGAACGGCGCCCCGGACGACGAGGAGGTTGTTCTCCAGGTCGACCCGCACCACGCGGAGGTTCCGGACCGTGCAGCGGGCGGCTCCGTAACGACCCGCCATCCGCCGCCCTTTGGGGACGCGGCTGGGGGTCGCGGAGAGGCCGATGCTCCCCACGTGGCGGTGGACCTTCTTGACGCCGTGGCTGGCCCGCTGGCCGCGGTAGTTGTGCCGCTTCATGGCCCCGGCGGTGCCGCGGCCCTTGCTGGTTCCCACCACGTCGATGGCGTCGCCGGGGGCGAAGATGTCGACGCGGATCTCCTCGCCGACCTGGCGATCCTCGGCAGGGGTGCGGAACTCGCGGACCAGGCGCTTCGGCTCGCACCCGGCCTTGGCCACGGTGGCCTGGCCGGCGCCGGCGCGGAGCCGCTGCCGCTTGCTCTCCAGACGCGCGACGTGGCCGCGTTCGCTGCGGCTGGCAAGGCGGCGGGGCTTGTCGAGAAAGCCCACCTGGACGGCGTCGTACCCGTCTGCCTGCCCGGTCTTCACCTGCAGGACGTGGCAGGGTCCCGCCTCGATGACGGTCACGGGGATGATCTCGCCGTTCGGCTCGAAAATCTGAGTCATCCCGACCTTGCGGCCGAGCAGTCCAACGCCCATCGTACTTGCCTTTTCCGTCGCGTCGCTTGCGGGAACCACCGACCTCACCGGCCGGGTTTACCCGTCAAGCTTCCCTGTCATAGATAATCCCGATCGCTCCGAGCGATTCCACGGCGGCCCACCCGAGTGCGGGCGGGCCTCCGTACGGCCTCCCACCGGCGACGGCGCCCGTCTGCCCTAGTGCCGTCCGGTGGCCTTGATCTTGATGTCCACTCCCGCCGGCAGGCTCAGCTTGTTCAACGATTCGATCGTCTTCGCCGTCGCCTGCAGGATGTCGATCAGCCGCTTGTGGGTGCGAATCTCGAACTGCTGGCGGGCCTTCTTGTCCACGTGGGGGCTGGAAAGCACCGTAAAACGCTCGATCCGCGTCGGCAAAGGAATCGGGCCGTGAACCTCCGAACCGGTCCGCTTCGCGGTATCGACGATCTCCGCGGCGCTCTGATCGAGCACGGCGTGGTCGTAGGCCTCCATGCGGATGCGGATGATCTCGTTCGTCAGTCCTGCCACGGATGGCCTCCGAGTCGCCGGCTACCAACTTGCCACAGCAACGCCCGCCTACCGATGCGGGAAATCCTAGATGCTACCGGGACGGCGCGCCGATGTCAACGGGACGCGCCGAGAAAATCGCTCGCCGGGCCCGGAGGCCCTCCTCACCCGCCGCATCTTACATGAAGCCGGCGAGCACCTCGGGGGGGGCGGGGCCGTACGCCGCCGGCTCCATGGTGCAGGTGGCCCGCCCCTGGCTCAACCCCCGCATGGTGCCCGAATAGCCGAAGAGGTTGGCCAGCGGCGCCTGGGCCTCGATCACCGTGTTGCGGCCGCGGGTGTGCGTGCGGGTGATCGAGCCGCGGCGCTGGAGGAGATCGCTGACGAAGTCGCCGAGATGCTCCTCGGGCGTGGTGATCTCCAGCCGCATGATCGGCTCGAGGAGCACCACGCCGGCCTCGCGGAGCCCCTTCTCGAAGGCGTCGCCGGCGGCGATGCGGAAGGCCACGTCGTTCGACTCCCCCTCCCGGCAGACTCCCCCCAGAACCGTTATCTTCACCTGCGTCAGCGGGAAACCGAGGAGGCCGCCCCCTTCGCCCTGCTCGGAGAGCACCTCCACGGCAGCGGTGAGCAGGGGGGCGGGGATGCCCTCGCTGCTGGCCACAGCGACCGTGACCGGCCGCGGCCCGCCCTCGAAGGGCTCCACGCGCAGCGTCAATTCGGCGAAGAGCGTCTGCCCCCCCATGGTGCGATGGCAGGTGCCGGTGACCTCCGCGGCCCCCTCGACCGTCTCGCGGTAGCTGACCCGCGGCGTGTGGACGCGCACGTTGAGGCGGTGCTCGCGGAGGAGCATGTGCTTGATGATCTCCAGGTGCAGCTCCCCCATGCCGCTGATAAGCGTCTGCCCCGACTGCTCGTCCTCTCTGGCACGGAACGTGGGATCCTGCCGCTTGAGCATGTCCAGCACCTCGGAAAGCTTCTTCCGCTCGGCGGAGTTCTCCGGCTCGATGGCCATGGAGATGACCGTCTCGGGAAACTGGATCGACTCGAGGAGGATGGGGGCCTTGGGATCGCAGAGGGTGTCGCCGGTGACGCTATGGCGCAAGCCGATCAGGCCCACGATCTCACCGGTGCGGGCCAGGGGAATCTGCTCGCGGCGGTCGGCCTGGATGCGCCAGATCTGGGGGACGTTCTCCTTCTTGTCCTTGCCGGGGTTGAGGACGCGGCTGTTGGCCTTCAATTCCCCGGAATAGAGGCGGACCAGGCTCCAGTCGCCGTGCTTGGAAGCGATCACCTTGAAGACCAGGCCGCAGAACGGCTCGGCCGGGTCGGCCTTCCGCGCGAGCTGGACCTCGGGCCGCTTCGGATCGGTGCCCTGGACCGGCGGCACGTCGAGCGGACCGGGCAGGTAGTCGACGACGCCGTCGAGCACCGGTTGCACGCCGATCCAGTCGAGCGCCGAACCGCAGAAGACGGGGACGATCATGTTGTGCAACGTCGCCTCGCGGACGACCCGGCGGACGAGGTCCTCGGGGATCGGCTCCTCGGCGAGGACCAGTTCGGTGAGCTCGTCGCTGAAGAGGGAGAGCTGGTCGAAGAGCAGCGTCCGCCACGTGCGGGCTTCGGAGAGCGACTCGTCGGGGATCTCTTCGGAGAGGACGCGGGTCTTGTGGGCGATGTCGGTGAAGGTCAGCTTCCGCCAGGCGATGAGGTCGATCACGCCGCAGAAGCCGCCCTTCACGTGGGGGGGGCCGGCGCCGATGGGGATGTTGAGCGGGACGGGGCGGGCAGCCAGCCGCTCGCGGATCTCCTCGACGGTGCCGGGGAAGTCGGCGCCCTCGCGGTCCATCTTGTTGATGAAGGCCAGCCGGGGGACGTGGTACCGGTCGGCCTGACGCCAGACGGTCTCGCTCTGCGCCTCGACTCCCTCGCGAGCGCTGAAGACCACGACCCCCCCGTCCAGCACCCGCAGGCTCCGTTCCACCTCGGCCGTGAAATCGACGTGCCCGGGGGTGTCGATGAGGTTGATCTGGTGCTCGCGCCAGGGAAAGGTCACGCAGGCCGAGTAGATCGTGATCCCCCGCTGCTGCTCCTCGGGGTCGTAGTCGGTGACGGTGGTTCCCTTGTCGACCTCGCCCGCCTTGTGGCTGAAGCCGCTCTCGAAGAGCATCCGCTCGGTGACCGTCGTCTTGCCGGCGTCGATGTGGGCGATCACCCCCATGTTGCGGATCTTACGCAGGTCGGTGGCCATGTCGGTTCACAGCGTCGCCTTGGTCTCGGCAGTCGTTCGGATGCACGTCCCTTCAGCGCGGCGGCGTGCGGGGTGGAACCGGTCCCAGCCAGCCGCGGCGCCGCGAAGGCCGTGCGGCGGCGCACAACAACGCCGTGCCGACGAGGGGCCGACCGGCACGGCGTGGTGCGGGCATCGGGGCTACCAGGCGAAGTGCGCGAAGGCCTTGTTCGCCTCGGCCATGCGGTGGACGTTCTCCCGCTTCGTGTACGCCGTCCCCTGGCGGTTGTAGGCGTCGATGAGCTCCGCGGCCAGTTTCTGCGCCGCCGGCCGGCCCTTCTTCTCGCGGATGGCGCCGAGGATCCAGCGGATGGCCAGCGATTGCTGGCGGATGCGGTTCACCTGCATGGGGACCTGGTACGAGGCTCCGCCCACCCGCTTGGAGCGGACCTCGATCTCCGGCTTGACGTTCTCCACGGCGCGGTGGAAGACTTCGATCGGCTCGGTATCCTTGACCTTCCCCCCGATCACGTCGAGGGCGTCGTAGAAGACCTGCTGGGCCACCGTCTTCTTGCCGTCCCACATCAGGCAGTTGATGAACTTGGCGGCCAGCAGTGAGCCGTGCCGCGGGTCGGGGGCAAGCTGCTTGCGGCTGGCGGTGATGCGTCCCATACGTGCGACTGTCCTTTCTACTCCCGGGCGGATTGCCTACGGGGCCTCGGTCATTTGGGAGCCTTGGCCCCGTAACGGCTCCGCGACTGCCGCCGGCCGTCCACCGCCGCCGTGTCCAACGCCCCGCGGACCACCTGGTAGCGCACCCCCGGCAGGTCGCGGACGCGGCCCCCGCGGACGAGCACGATCGAGTGCTCCTGCAGGCTGTGCCCTTCACCGGGGATGTAGACCGTCACCTCGCGGCCGTTGGAGAGGCGAACGCGGGTGATCTTCCGCAGGGCCGAGTTCGGCTTCTTCGGCGTCGTCGTCCGCACGTGGAGGCAGACGCCCCGCTTCTGCGGGCAGCTCTCCAGCACCGGCGACTTGCTGAACCTCCGCGGCGGACGCCGCCGCTTCCGCACCAACTGGTTGATCGTGGGCATCGTTCCTGTTTCCTTTGAGAACCAAACCCCCAATTTTCTGCGAACCGGCCCGTTTGTCAAGGGAGGAAGCCGGCGAAGTTGATGGAAGGAACCGACCGGGGAAGGGCGACGGGCCGGGGAGCGAGGGGAAAGCCGCCGGCCGCGAGCTTTCGATGGAACCGGGAAAAGCCGCCTGCGGGCCGCTGGCCCGCAGCACCCGGCAGCGGAACGCCTATCCGCGCGGTACGTCCCGCAGTAAAACGAGGAGCGTTCCACCTGCAAGTTCCGCCCCCACGTAGCCGTTCACGGGCCGGCCGGGGACTGGTCCATTTTCGCGGCCCAATAGCGTTATCCACGAGGAATACTCTCTATGGCCGCGAAAATCGGGACGGTCCCCCGTGAACGGTTCCGCCCGCCCGCGATTCGCTTCCCGAATCCCATCCTGACCAAGTCTTTACCAACCTCTCGAGCCCAACGCCTCATGCCCACATCCCTGCGGCAACCCGACGGCGTCGTCGCCGTCATACCCCGGGTGGGGCGGCTGCTGGTGATCCGCCGTTCGTCCACGGTGGTAGCGCCGCGAGCCTGGTGCTTTCCCGGCGGCGCCCTGGAGCCGGGCGAGGATCAGCCCGCCGCCCTAAGGCGGGAACTCTGCGAAGAGCTCGGCGTGCCCGTCGAGCCGGTCCATCTCCTCTGGAGGAGCGTGACGCCCTGGGACGTATCGCTAGCCTGGTGGCTGGCCCGCCTCGGCGAAGGCGCCACCCCCACGCCGAACCCGGCCGAGGTCGAGGACTACCGTTGGTGTGCCCCCGACGAGATGGCATCGCTCGAAGGCCTCCTCGCAAGCAACCGGGCGTTCCTCGCCGCCCTGGCCGCCGGCGAGATCGACCTGGACTTGAGCTCGTGAGCGGCAGAGGAAACGCGGCCGCGATGCGTCGGGGACGACACCGCGGCCCGCCGGCCGAGGCCCTGGGGCTTCCGCTCCCGCACCCTTCCCCTCTTCCCCCCGCAGCTTCCTCGCGGTATAGGGGGTCTTCGGCGCGATTCCCGCGGGCCTGGCGGCCGATTACTATGGAGTCTGTTTCTACCTTTCCCACCTGCATTCCCACCAGGCTCACAATGGACATACCTGCCATCCGCAATCTGGCCGAGCAGCTCCTCGCCGGGGGGCTCTCCCTGGACGACTTTACCCTGCGCGTCGCCGCAGCGGGGATCGCCGACGTGGGCGAGGCCCAGGTCGATCTCGACCGCGCCCGCCGCTGCGGCTTCCCGGAGGTCGTCTTCTCGGAAGGGAAGACGGTCGAGGCCATGGAGAAGATCTTCACCGCCCTCCGCGCCGAGGGAGTCGACGTGCTCGCCACCCGGATGACGGATGAGAAGGCCCAGGCCCTCCTGGCCCGCTTTCCCGAGGGGCGCTATAACCCGGTGGGGCGCATCTTCTGCATCCCGCGCGGGGAAGACGGCCGGCGCGGTGACGGCGCACCGCAGCTGCGCGGCCGGGTGGCGGTGATCACGGCGGGGACCAGCGACCTGCCGGTGGCCGAGGAGGCCCGCGAGACGGCGCTGTGGACCGGGGCCGAGGTGACGCTCATCCAGGACGTGGGCGTGGCCGGACCGCACCGGTTGCGGGCCAATCTGCCGAAGGTGCAGGGCTCGGACGCGGTGGTCGTGGTTGCGGGCATGGAGGGTGCGCTTCCCAGCGTCGTGGGCGGACACGTCGACTGCCCGGTGGTCGCCGTCCCCACGAGCGTCGGCTACGGGGCCGCCTTCTCCGGTTTGGCGGCCCTGCTGGGGATGCTCAATAGCTGCGCCTCGAACGTCACCGTGGTGAACATCGACGCCGGATTCAAGGGGGGCTACGTGGCCGGACTCATCGCCCGCAACGCCGCCCGCGCTCGGAGCTCCCCATGACCGGCACGGTCCATCTCCCCCTGCTGCTGCCGCGCGCGCGGGAGGCCCACAAGGGCCACTTCGGCACGGCGCTGCTCGTCGGCGGATCGCGAGGGATGGCCGGAGCGGTCGCCCTGGCGGGCATGGCGGCGCTGCGGGGCGGGGCGGGACTGGTGCGTTTGGCCGTCCCCGACCCATGCCTCGACACCGTGGCCGCCTTCGAACCGGCCTACATCACCGCCTCCCTGCCCCCCGACGCCGCGGGACGGATCGGCCGCGCGGCCGCATCGGCGCTCGAGGTTCTCGCTGAGGGAAGCACCGCCGTGGCCCTGGGGCCGGGACTGGGGCGATCGGACGAGCTGACCGATCTCGTGCGGCACCTCTACGTTACGCTCCCCCCACCGATGGTCGTCGACGCCGACGCCCTCAATGCCTTGGCCGCCGGCGGGCCCTTGCCTCAGCCCGGCGGTCCCCGCGTCCTCACGCCGCACCCTGGCGAGTTCAAGCGGCTGCTGGCCGTCTGCCCGGTGGCCGACGCCCCCTCCCCCCAGGCCGCCGCGGAACTGGCGCGGCGGTCGGGCACCGTCGTCGTCCTCAAGGGGCACCGCTCGACGATCAGCGACGGGCAACGGACGGACGTCAATACCACGGGGAACCCGGGAATGGCCTCCGGCGGATCGGGCGACGTGCTCACGGGATTGGTGGCCGCGCTGCTCTGCCAGCGGCTCGCGGCGTGGGAGGCGGCGCGCCTGGGCGTCTTCCTCCACGGACTCGCGGGCGACCTGGGAGCGGCCGAGCTGGGCGAGGAATCACTCACCGCAAGCGACCTCGTGCGATTCCTGCCCCCGGCCTTCCGCCGCTACCGAGAGCTTGCAGCCGGCGCCCCTGCCCCAGCGGCGGCCGAACGATAGGATTCCCTAGGAGCGCCGCTGGGCCGCCTGCTGCATCCTCGCGGATTCAGCAGCATGCGAAGCCCCTCTTGTGACTCGTGAACCAGAGACCACGTGAATCTTCCCCTCTTCTTCGCTGACTTCGTGGCCGTCATCCATGCCACCTATGTGCTCGTGGTGGTCGTGGGGCTGGCGGCCATCCTTGTCGGTGCAGCCCGCGGCTGGCGGTGGGTCCGCAACGCATATTTTCGCCTGATCCATCTGGCCATGATTGCCGTGGTCGCCGTGCAGGCGCTCATGGGGTGGCTGTGCCCGCTGACGGTCCTCGAAAACTACCTGCGGCGGCTGGGGAGCGGCCCCGCCTACAGCGAGAGCTTCCTCGGCCATTACGCGCAGCAGATTCTCTATGTGGATCTGCCGCCCTGGGTTTTCACCATGCTGCACGTCGGTTTCGGCATCCTCGTCCTCGCGGCCCTCTTCCTGATTCCCCCCCGCTGGCCACGGCGGGACCCCGCGTAGCCGGCCGGGGCCATATTGGGCGGGACCGGAGAACCGAAAGGGTGGCGGCGGGAGCGGGATAGACCAGATGCCAGAGGTCCTGCGAGACGCCTCGGCAGGCGGCAGCGATCGAAGCGGCGAGAACATCCAGGCCATCCCCCCCGCAAGCATCGGTCGCTCCGGGGCCACGATTCGTGGTCGGCGGGGTTGCAATTTGAGGCATTTCGGGCACAATGACGGGATTCGCCATCCGTCCCAGCGGGTTGAGCGGCTTCGAGGGGGCTGTGCGGGCGCACGGGAATGCCCCACCTGCGGAAGCCCGAACCCCTCCACGAATTCCAGGCAAACAATAAAAGACGAGTCCCACGCAGGAAACACCATGGCGGAAGTACTGAGCGTCGAGATTCGCCAGACCCTGGGCAAACGGAACTGCCGGCGGATGCGTGCCGGCGGCAGCATCCCCGCCGTGCTCTATGGGCATGGCGAGGCGGTGGTCCATTTGGCCGTGCCCGCGGACGAACTGGAGTCGATGGTCCGCCACGGGCATCGCGTGGTCGGTCTCACCAAGGGGATCAACGAGCAGGCGGTCATCCGCGATGTCCAGTGGGATACCTGGGGGACGCATATCCTGCACGTCGACTTCAACCGCGTCTCTTCGCAGGAGCGGATCGAGGTCGAGGTATCCATCGAGCTTCGCGGGGAGGCCCCGGGCATCAAGGAGGGGGGGACTGTCGAACAGTTGCTCCACGACGTCACCATCGAATGCCAGGTGACCGTCATTCCCGACAAGATCGAGGTGAACATCAACCACCTGGGTGTCGACGAAGCGATCACCGTGGCGGACCTTGCCATCCCGCCCGGGGCGAAGATCGTCAACCGGGAGCTGGAAGAGGCCGTGGTCCATTGCACGGTTCCGGCCGCCGTTGCGGCAGCCGAGGAGGAAGGGGCCGAGGCCGAACCGGAGGTGATCGGCCGCAAGGAGGCCGAGGAGGAAGGCGAGGAAGCCTGAGTCGTCTAGCCCCCCAGCATGAGTGGCCCGGCATGAAGCTCGTTGTGGGACTGGGCAATCCGGGACGGAAATACGAAGCGACGCGGCACAACATAGGGTTTGTCGTACTCGCCGAACTGGCGAAGCGGCACGGCCAGGGGCGGCCCAAGGCGGCCTTTCAAGGAGACGTCGTCGAGGCGGCCATCGCGGGAGAGAAAGTCCTCTTGCTGGGCCCGCTGACGTACATGAACCGCAGCGGCTCGAGCGTGCGAGCGGCTGCCGCCTATTACCGCCTGGCCCCCGAGGAGCTGCTCGTCGTTTGCGACGATTTCAACCTGCCGCTGGCCAAGCTCCGGGTGCGTGCCTGCGGCTCGGCCGGAGGACAGAAGGGGCTCGCCGACATCATTCGCCACTTGGGGACCGAAGACTTCCCCCGGCTTCGGATCGGTATCGGTCCGGTCCCCGATGGCTGGGACGCGGCCGATTTCGTCCTCAGCCGCTTCGGCGGGGAGGAGGCGGCCGAGGCGGCGCAAGCGGTTGGCCGAGCGGCCGAGGCAGCGGCGGTTTGGGTGACCGAGGGCATCGACATTGCCATGAATCGATTCAATTGAGCGGGTGACCAAGGAGTTTTTGCCGTGGCGCAGAACGTTTACGAAGGGATGTTCATTCTCGACTCGAACCGCTTCGCGCGCGATCCGGAAGGGGTCTCGGGGCAGATTCCCAAGCTGATCGAAAAGGCCGGCGGGGAGGTGCTCGTCAGCCGCCTCTGGGAGGAGCGCCGCTTGGCCTATCCGATCGCCGGACACCGCAAAGGGACTTACTGGCTCACCTATTTCCGCCTCGACCCAAGCCGGATCACCCCTCTAACGAGGCAATGCCGGCTCAGCGAGGCGATGCTCCGGTTTCTCTTCCTGAAGGTCGATCCGCGAATCGTCGATGCCCTGGTGGCCCATGCCCAGAATCCCCAGGCGGCCAAGCCGGAGGGGGAGGAGGCGGAAGGAGCAGGATCGACCGGGGAGCCGGTGCCCGCCGCCGTCGAAGCCGAGCAGGGGGGTGACGCCGACTAGGGCCTGGCCACCGATTGCCACCGGGGGTGCGATGTGGTAGCGTACACCGGCACGGGCGGCGGCGGCGACGGGCCCCCGTCCGGCCGGAACCGTGCCGAGCGTTCCGCGCTTTCCACCTTCAATCGTGTGCCTTTCTGGAGGGGCTTGCCATGGCGAGTTACAACCGTGTGATCCTTGTGGGGAACCTGACTCGCGACCCGGACATCCGCTACATCCCCAGCGGACTGGCGGTGTGCGAGATCGGCATGGCGGTCAACGACCGCCGCAAGAATGCCAACGGGGAGTGGGTCGAGGAGGCGACCTTCGTCGATGTGACGCTCTGGGGCCGGACCGCCGAGGTCGCCTCGGAGTACCTCAGCAAAGGTTCGCCGGTGCTCATCGAGGGGCGCCTGAAGTACGATACGTGGGAGAGCCAGGACGGACAGAAGCGGTCGAAGCTGCGGGTGGTCGGCGAGCGGATGCAGATGCTCGGTGGCCGCGGCGCAGGGGTGGGTGGGGGCGGCGGCTCCCGCGGCCCCGCGCGGTCCGAGTCGCAGGTCAGCCAGGCGGCGCCGGCCGACGAAGGCTTCGAGGGCTCCTACGGGGAGGGGGGCGGCGGGGAAGACATCCCCTTCTAGCGCGATATACCGATCCGCGCAGGTCGAGCGTTCCCGCCCGCGAGCGGCCCAGGTCCGCCGCGGCGCCAGCGAAGAAACGGTCTTACCGAGAATCAGCCGTATTGTGAGGTCTTCATGGTCGATTCATCCACTGCCCGGAAGGGGATGCGCGGACGGCGGGGGCGCAGCAAGCGGCTGCCCCGCAGCCCCCGGGGCGGCGTCGAGCTCCTGCTGATCCAGCCGGTCGAGCACCTGGGCACCCAGGGCGACGTGGTCGAGGTCCGCCCCGGCTATGCGAAGAACTATCTCCTGCCTCAGGGTCTGGCCACGGTTGCCACCGAGCATCACAAACGGATGATCGAGAAGCACCGCTCGCGGCTGGCCGAGGTCCAGCGGGCCCGGCGGGCCGGGCTCACGGCCATGGCCGAGGAGATCGGCCGCCAGAGCCTGACGATCGAAGCCAACGCCAACGACGAGGGCCACCTCTACGGTTCGGTGAACGCCGTAGACATCGTCAACGCCCTGAAGAAGAACAACATCACGATCACCCCGGACCAGGTGCGGCTCACCGGGCCCCTCAAGGAGCTGGGACTCTACACGGTGAAGGTCCACCTGGGCCACGAGGTCGAGGGCGATCTCAAGGTCTGGGTGGTCCCCACCGTCAGCGAGGAGACCACGTAGCGCGCACGAGGGTACGCCGCATCCTCCGCGCGGCCGTGCCGGAGGAGTGCGGAATCGACCGGCGGAGACCGCCGCCGGGGAGGTTCCACGCCGCCGCGCGGCGGCCGAAGGTGATCGGCACGGGTCTCGATCGATCGTGAACGGACGGGGGAAACCGGCGGTACTGCGGGGCCGCGGTCCGCGCCGGCCGCCTCTTGTACAAGGATGGACAGCGTCATGGCCGCCAGCACTCGAGTCGATGCGAACCACGCCGGACAGCGGAGCCGTGCCGACCTTTTCGACCGCGTGCCGCCGCACAGCCTCGAAGCCGAGCGGTGCCTCCTGGGGAGCCTCTTTCTCGACCCCCTGCTCTGCGACGACGTCATCCTGATCCTCTCGCCCGAGGACTTCTACTCCGACGCCCACCGGCGGCTCTTCACCCACCTGCTGGCCCTGCACGACGAGGGGGGCCGCATCGACGCCATGCTCCTCACCGAGCGGCTCCGCGCCGCCGGCGACCTCGAGGCCGTCGGCGGCATGGCTTACCTCGCCGAGGTGGCCCAGTCGGTGCCCGTGCCCGCCCACGCCGTCTACTACGCCGAGATCGTCCGCGCCAAGGGGACGCTGCGGAACCTGATCCACACGAGCACGGAGATCCTCCGCGAGGCCTGGGACGAGACCCGCAACCCGAAGGAGCTCCTGGACCGCGCCGAAGAGCAGGTCTTCGCCATCCGCGACCGTCAGGACAGCGGCCAGATCGCCAGCATGCACGACGTACTCCTGGAAGCCTTCCGCCACATCGACGCGCGCCTGGAGCACGGCGGCGCCACGGGGCTCTCTACCGGCTTCAAGGACCTGGACGAGCTCACCGGCGGGCTCCACCCCGCGGAGCTGGTGATCCTCGCCGCCCGGCCCTCGATGGGTAAGACCGCCCTGGCGACGAACATCGCCGACCACATCACCGTGGCGGAGCGCCGCCCCGTCCTCTTCGTGAGCCTCGAGATGGCCCAGCTCGAGCTCGCCCAGCGGATGCTCTGCGGGCGCGGAAAGATCGACGGCAGCAAGTTCCGCAGCGGCTTCCTCTCCTCGGAGGACCGCAACGGCCTGGTGCGGGCGGCCTCGGAGCTGAGCGGGGCGCCGCTGTTCGTCGACGACACGCCCAGCCGCTCCGTCGCCGAGATCGCCGCCGCCGCCCGCCGCCTGAAGCGGAAGCAGGACGGCCTGGGACTGATCGTCATCGACTACCTGCAGCTCATCGAGCCCGACAATGCCCGCGACCCTCGGCAGGAGCAGGTGGCCCGCATCGCCCGCCGCCTCAAGGGACTGGCCCGGGAGCTCTCCGCCCCCGTCCTCTGCCTCGCCCAGCTCAATCGCCAGGCCGAGGTCACCCGCGACAACCGCCCCCGGCTGAGCCACCTCCGCGAGTCGGGGGCCATCGAGCAGGACGCCGACGTGGTGATGTTCGTCCACCGCGAGGAGTACTACCACACCCGCGAAGAGGCCAAGGAGCGCGACATCTGCGGCAAGGCGGAGCTCATCGTCGCCAAGCAGCGCAACGGGCCCACCGGCGAGGTGCCGCTCGCCTGGCGGCAGGAGTGGACGCGGTTCGAGAACCGCGCCCTTCGCGAATACGAGGAGTTCGACAGCTTCGCCTCCGAAGACGTCTTCTAGTGGTCTGTCCAGCTGGAGTTTACGAATGTCCAGATCTGCGCAACCACCGCCACGCGGAAACGGAGTGGACGCCGTTGTTGCTTGAAGCAGAAGGGGCGCGGGCGATCGAGCCCTCTTCTTAGCCGGCGGACCGGTTCACCAGAGGGCACGCAGGGCCAGGTGGTACAGCCCCCACACCCCCATGGTCCCCAGGGCCATGAGCACGACGGAGGCCAGCAGCGCTGCGTGGGCGAGGCGGCGGGCGGCGCCGCCGCTCTTCACGCGCGTCTCCTTGATGACCTTCATGCCGGGCGGGGGATATTCGCCGCCGCGGAGCACCCGCGTCCCCAGCCGCCAGAACCAGAGCGCGCAGCCGACCAATCCCAGCGTGCTGCTCACGGCCAGCACGCGGACCAGCAGCACGATCCTGTCGAGGTCCACCGGATCGCCCGCCTCGAACCGGTCGTGCATCTCCCTGAGGGCGTTTCGCACGGCGAACAAGAGCAACCCCCCGACCACCGCCACCAGGCAGACGGCCAAGAGGCTCCAGCGGCGGAGGTGTGGGTCGGCGGGAACGATGCGGTCGGACATGGAGACACAGCGGCGCAGGACGCCGCAAGGAGACTCGACGGCGGCGGCCATCCCG
>SLBP01000104.1:0-13902 GCA_007126245.1 Planctomycetales bacterium | reverse complement strand
TGGCGGAGAGGACCTCGGGGCCGTTGGGCTCGTCCCAGGAGCTGACGATATAGCGGGCGAAGTCCAGGTAGCGCTCCTCGCCCGTGGCGCGGTAGAGGAGGACGATCGGCTCGAGCACCGAGGTGGGCGCCATGCCCGCGTGCGTCCCCGCGATGAGGATGCTCCGCTGGCTGGGAAACTGCGAGATCAACAGATCCGCGGCCCGGCGGCATGCGGCCAGGGCCTCGTCGTCGCCGGAGATGCCGTAGTAGGAGAGCAGGCCGAGGAGGCTGTACTTGTGGACCCACACGTCCCAGTCCGAGTCGTGCCAGCTATGCCCGTCCCAGGCCTCGCCGGGATAGAGCCCCAGCCGCCTCTCGGGCACGTAGGTCCCCAGGTAGCCGTCTTCGCCCTGCGTGGCCACAAGCCCCTGGGCCACCCGAGTCAGCTTATCTCGTAGCTGCTCGTCCTGAGTATGCAGCCAGAGCAGCGACGCGGCATGGAGCCATTTGCCCACGTGTTCGCCGATCCAGGGGTGCGAGCCGGGGCGGTGGCGGAATCCCCCCAGCAGGACGTCCTCGTCGATCTGCATCACGCGCCCGGCGGTGTGGGCCCGGATCCGCTCGCCCAGCAGCCCTCCCACCTCGACGGCGGTGGGGTCGAGGGGACACGTCCGATCCGCAACCACCGGCGCCGACGCGGCACGAACGGGGATGGAACTGGCCTCTTCCCAAACCTGGGCCGGCCCCGCCAGGGCCAGCGCAACACCGATCGCATAGAGCATCTGCGTTCTCCTTTGGGCTGTGCGTCGATCAGCCCGCTACCAGTGTAGCACCGTGCGGCGTCCGAGTCTTGGTGGAGAGCCGGGTGCAGCGGGTTTTTCGCCAGCCCATGCGAGAATAGGGGAGCGGTCCGGGTGAACCGATGCATGAGGTGCTGGACCGCACAGTCATCGATTCGTTCCCCAGGCATAGCAGAACCGGCCGGGACTATCCTCGGAAGAAAGAAGAACCCCACGCAGATCGACCGTTCCCCTGTACGGCCAGGCGTTAGCAAGTCGTCTTGGCCGAGAAAGTAGAGGCGCAACAGCAACAAGGGTTAACGGCGTAGCGTGCCGCGCTTGTCCGGCACCGCCGGCCATCCTATAACAGATGGTGACGGGAAGACCGCTTCCGGGTATTCTTGCCACTTGCTGCGCCTAGCTGAGGAGGTTGAGATGTCCACACCGCTTGATCGTCGTCGTTTCTTCAGGCATGGGGTAGCAGCGGGCGCGGCCGCGGGGCTGGCCTCGGCTGCGTGGGCGAGAGCCGCCCCCGCCAAGCGGAACGACCCGCTGCGCATCGGTCTGATCGGCGCGGGGAGCCGGGGAACGTACCTTCTCCGCCTGGCGGTGGCGCAGGGAGTTGAGGTGCCCGCCGTCTGCGATGTCAACGAGGCCCACTGCCAGCGGGCCGTCGCCCTTGTGGCCGAGCAGCGCGAGGGCCGCCGCCCCGAAAGCTATACCGGCGGCGACTACGACTACCGCCGCATGCTCGAGCGCGACGACCTCGATGCCGTGATCGTGGGCACGCCCATGCAGTGGCACGCCGTGATGTCGGCCGACGCCATGCGGGCCGGCAAGGACGTCTTCTGCGAAGTGGCCGCCGCCGTGACGCTCGACGAGTGCTGGGACATCGTCCACGCCGCCAACGAGAGCGGTCGCATCTACATGATGGCCGAGAACTGCAACTACTACCGGCCGGTGATGATGATCCTCAACATGGTCGAGCAGGGGCTCTTCGGGCCGCTCTCCTTCGCCGAGTGCGGCTATGTCCACGACTGCCGTGCGCTGGCCTTCAACCCGGACGGCTCGCTCACCTGGCGCGGCGAGCTAGCCCGCGACTACCGCGGCAACCTCTACCCCACCCACGCCCTGGGCCCCGTCGCCGAGTGGCTGGGCATCCACCGCGGCGACCGCATGGTCTCCCTGGTGGCCATGGAGACGAACAAGATCGCCATGGACCATTTTGCCCGCCGGCACTTCCCCGAGGAGCACCCGGCTCGGGAGGTCGAGTTCCGCGTAGCCGACTCCACCACCGTCCTGATCCGCACCGCCAAGGGGGCCCTCATCGACCTCCGCTACGACACCAAGTCGGCCCGCCCCCACCCGAGCACGACCTACTTCAGCCTCCAAGGGGCCACGGCCAGCTACGAATCGCGGATCGACGGCATCTGGCTCGAGGGCCGCTCGCCCGGCTACCGCTGGGAGTCGCTGGACACCTATGCGGAGGCGTTCGACCATCCCATGTGGCAGGAGCACGCCGCCGAGGCTGCCGGCACCGGCCACGGCGGGGGCGACTACCTGGTGGTCCGCGCCTTCCTCGAGACACTCCGCAGCGGAGGCCCCTCGCCCATCGACGCCGCCGCCGCCGCCGCCCAGAGCGCCATCATCCCCCTGTCCCAGAAGTCGCTCGACGAGGGGGGCACCGTCCAGGAAATTCCCGACTTCACCGAGGGGCGCTGGGAACAGGCTTGATAGGGTCTTCCAAGCGTCGGGCGGGAGGTCTCGCCGCGCCTCCGGTGCGCTGGGCGGAGTGCAGCATTTGCTGGGGGCGGCCCTCCTCGCCCCCACCGCCGGCGCTGCCGGGCGGATCCCGGGCGAGCCGGCAAGTCGCCTATTCTGGACCGTGATACCGGCGGCATTGCTCGGTCTCGCCGTCGCGGGTACGTGGGGACCAGCCGCTCGACCGCGCCCTGCGTAGTGACCGGCAGGGCGATTCCGGACTCGGGCGGACCGCGACCCGCGTCACTCCGCCCAGCGACGAGAAGACGCTGCGGCGGTTCGACCGGCTGGTGCAGCCGGGCGGGCCGGGCTGGCGGAGCGTCGTCCAAACCGGGCGGAGAATGGTCGTGGCGGCGGCCGGGGCCGGCAAGCAGCGCGCTTAGGATTGTGCTTTTCCGGCCAGAACGACCTCGATGCCCCGCTCCTCGAGCGCCAGGCGGTCTTCGTCGCCGAGCCGCTCGGTGATGAACGTGTCGATCTGCCCGAGGTCGGCAAAGCGGACGAAGGATTGTTTGCCGATCTTGCTCGAGTCACAGAGCAGGACGACCCTTCGGGCGATGGCGATCATCGCCTTCTTGGTTTCGGCGTGCTGCAAGTCGGGCGTGGCCGCGCCGGCCTCCAAGGAGAGGCTGTTCGTGGCCATGAAGGCCTTGTCGACGCGAAGATCGTCGGCCATCCGCAGGCCGGCCGGCCCGACGGTGCAGTGGAAGCCCTTGCGGATCATGCCGCCCAGCAGCACCAGTTGGATGCCGGGGGCCTCTTCGAGCGTCCGGGCGATCTCCAGATCGTTGGTGACCACCGTGAGCGCGCGGCGGGCGAGCAGGCGCCGGGCGAGCTCGAGCGTGGTCGTGCCGGTGTCCAGGAGGATCGTGTCTCCGTCGTCGACCAGCCGGTCGGCCTCGGCGGCGATGGCCTGCTTGGCCTGGAGGTTCTTGTTGCTCCGCTTGCTGGAGACCTGCTCGAAGCTGGCGCGCCAGCGCTCCATGGCACCGCCGTGGGTGCGGACCAAGAGCCCCTCACGGTCGAGATCGCGGAGGTCGCCGCGCATGGTGGCGGGCGAGACCTCCAAGCGCCGGCAGAGCTCGGCGACCGTCATCTTCTTGTGCTCTCGGATGAGCTCGAGGATGCGGACGCGTCGCTCCTCGGTGAATAAAGCCGTGCTGGCCAAATACCCCTCTCCAGTGCTATATGCCTGCGGTTTCCCGATACGAGCGTTGCAAAACGCTACGATAACGATTATACTCCGGCACAAAACGACAGGCAACGACACCAAAACGCAAATGAAACAGCAAGCGACCGTCGGAGTATGCGTGATTGGAGCCGGCCGTGCCGGGATGATCCACGCGCGGAATTTCGCCGCCGGACGCGTGCCGGGTGCCCGGCTGGTCGCCCTGGTCGAGTTGTGCGACGCCGCCCGCCGCGCGGCCTGCGAGGAGCTTGGGCCGGAGCGGGCCTGGGCGGACTACCGGAAGGCCCTTGGGGACGGCGAGGTCGAGGCCGTCGTGGTGGCCACGCCCAGCCGGTACCACGCGGAGATCGTGGTGGCGGCGGCCGGGGCGGGCAAGCACATCCTCTGCGAAAAGCCGATGGCCATGAACGCCCGGGAGTGCGACGCGATGCTGGCCGCGGTGGCCGCAGCCGGAGTGAAGTTTCAGGTCGGGTTCATGCGACGGTTCGATGCCGGCTTCGTTGCCGCCAAGGAGCGGGTGGACGCGGGGGAGATCGGCCGGGTGGTGCTCGTGAAGTCGCTGACCCACGGGCCCACGACGCCCAAGCCGTGGATGTACGACGTCGGGCAGAGCAACGGCCCGCTGTCGGAAGTGAACAGCCACGACATCGACACGCTCCGCTGGTTCACCGGCAGCGAGTTCGAGGAAGTCTACGCGATCGCCGGCAACTACCGCTCCCCCGAGGCCCGGCAGGAACACCCCGACTTCTACGACAACGTGATCCTCTCGGCGCGGATGCGCAACGGCATGCAGGGCACGATCAGCGGGGCCCAGGGCGTTCAGTACGGCTACGACTCCCGCTGCGAGGTCCTGGGCGAGAAAGGCCTGATCACCGTGGGCAGCCTGGCGGCAAGCCCGGTGACTTCGCATACGCCCGCCGGGAGCACCACACCCATCGTCCGGAGTTGGATGGATCTGTTCCTGCACGCGTACCGGGCCGAGGACGAGGATTTCGTGCGCTGCATCCGGGAAGACGGTCCGCCGCGGGCCGGCGGGCAGGACGGCAAGGCGGCCGTGATGGTGGTGAACGCCGGGAACCGCTCGATCACCGAGCGCCGGCCGGTCCGGCTCGATGCGCCGGAAGGAGGGCCGCCGTGACGCCGCCGCAGCGGATGATCGCCGCCACGTACCAGCAGGGCGGCCGGTTCGCCATCCAGCCGGTCGCGCGGCCCACGATCGGCCGCGACGGGATCCTGCTCCGCGTGCGTGCGGCTTCGATCTGCGGAACCGACATCAAAACCATCCGCAGCGGGCACCGCAAGCTGGCCGACGGGCAGACGATCGTGCTGGGCCACGAATTCGTGGGCACGATCGAGTGCGTCGGGCCCGACGTTTGCGGTTTCGAGGTCGGGAAGCGGGTGGGCGTTGCGCCCAACGCCGGCTGCGGCCACTGCGACGCCTGCATCCGCGGCCAGGCGAACTACTGCCCCGAATACACGGCCTTCGGCATCGACCGCGACGGCGGCCACGCCGAGTACGTGGAGATTCCCGGCCGCTTCATCGCCCAGGGGAACGTCATCGAGCTGCCCGACGACGTGCCGGAGAAGGAAGCGGCCCTCTTGGAGCCGTTTTCGTGCGTGGTGAACGGCGTGCGCGTGTCGCGGATCGAGCTGGGCGATACGGTGGCCATCTTCGGGGCGGGTCCCATGGGCCTGATGCACTTGATGCTCTGCCGAATCGCGGGGGCCGGGCGGCTGGTGGTGATCGACCCGGCCGAGGACCGGCTCCAGCGGGCGATGGAGCTCGGGTGCGACCTGGCGATCAACCCCGCCGGCGGCGACGTGCTCGAGCGGGTGCGGGAGGCGACCGACGACCGCGGGGCCGACGTGGTGATCACCGCCTGCCCGGTGGCCGACGTGCAGACGCTGGCCGTGGACCTGCTGGCCCCCTATGGCCGGCTGTGCCTGTTCGGCGGGCTCGCCCGCGGCAGCCCGCGGGTGCCGCTGGACACGAATGCCGTGCACTACGGGAACCAGATCATCACGGGCTCCACCGGCGGCTCGGCCCGGGACTATCGCATCGCGCTCAGGCTGCTGGCCGCCGGGCGGATCGACCTTGCGCAAATCATTTCCGAGGTCTTCCGGCTCGACGAGTTGGAAGCGGCCTACGGGGCCGCCCTCCAATCCCCACCCGGCAAGATCGTGCTCCTGGCGAGGTCGGCATGAAGACCACGAAAGACGATTACCTGATCGGCGTCGACATCGGCACGCAGGGGACCAAGGCGGCGGTGTTCGACGCGGCCGGCCGCACCCGGGCGACCGCCTTCCGCAAGTCGCGCCTCCTCCACCCGGCGCCGGGGGCCGTGGAAGAAGACCCGGAGGCTCAGCTCCGCTCGGTGTGTGCCGCGATCAAGCAGTGCGTCGAGCAGGCAGGCATCGATTCCGCGCGGGTGGCGGCCGTCGGGATCGACGGCCAGATGGCGGGCGTCATCGGCATCGGCGCCGACGGCCGGCACGTCACCCCCTACGACTCCTGGCTGGACACGCGTTGCTCGGCGGAAATCGTCCGGATGAAGCGCGAGGCCGGCGCGGAAATCATCGGCAAGACGGGGGGGCCGCCAAGCTTCAATCACGGGCCGAAGATCCTGTGGTGGCAGCGCGAGTGCGGCGAGGTCTACCGGCAGATCGCGGCCTTCGTGCAGCCGGGCGGCTATGCGGCGATGCGGCTCTGCGGACTCGGCGCCGATGAGGCGTTCATCGACACGACGTATCTGCACTTCAGCGGGTTCGCCGACAGCGTCCGCCGGCAGTGGGATGCGGACCTGTGCAAGACGTTCGGCGTGAGCCCGGAAAAGCTGCCGCGGATCGTGGAGCCGCATTCGATCGTGGGCCGCGTTGCGGCAAGGATGGCCGCGCGGTGCGGGCTCAAGAGCGGAACGCCGGTGGTGGCGGGGTGCGGCGACACGGCGGCGTCGTTCCTGGCCTGCGGGGCGACGCGCGCGGGCGTATGCGTCGACGTGGCGGGCACGGCCTCGGTCTTCGCGGCGACCACGAGCGAGTTCCGCGCCGACACGGTGCACCAGGTCCTCGGCTGGGGCCGGTCCGCGGTGCCGGGCCTATGGCACCCGTACGCCTACATCAACGGCGGCGGGATGAACCTGGAGTGGATCGCCGGCCAGGTGTTCGCCCTCGCCAAGGTGCCGCCGGAGGACCGCCTGAAGCGGCTGGAGGCCCTCGCCGCGCGGATCGAGCCGCGGGCGGACGATCCCATGTTCGTGCCGCACCTGGGGGGGCGGGTCTCGCCAAGCTGGCCGTGCCTGCGCGGCTGCTTCGCCGGGCTGGCCTGGTCGCACACGGCGGGGCATCTCTACCGCGCGGTGCTCGAGGGGGTGGCGCTGGAATACGCCATCTATCGCGACGTGCTGCGGGAGCTGATCGCGGACCACGCCATGCGCGAGGTCCGCGTCACCGGCGGCGGCGAGCGGAGCGGCCTCTGGAACCGGATCAAGGCCGACGCGTTGGAGATCAAGATCGTCCGGGTCTCGCGGGCCGAAGGGGCCCCGCTGGGCGCGGCCCTACTGGCCGGATACGGAGCGGGCCTGCTGGCCGATCTGGACGCGGCCGCGCGGAGCTGGATCAAAACGGAAAAGCCCGTGCGTCCGGTGCGAGGTACGGCCGGGCATTACCGCGCCCGGCTGGCCCGTTATCGGCAAATGCTCGACTGGGCTCACGCGTGGTCGGAATCTTCGGGAGTCGATCGATGAGCGAGATCCTTATACGCCCGCCGCTGACGCCGGACCGGCCCTTCCCGCCGGCCGAGACGCCGACCATGTATTTCATCGGCGTCACCACGCACAAGTCATCGATTATGAAGGTTTTCCCCCGGTGGGCGGAGTACCTTGGGTTGGGCGACGTGGCGATCCAGGGAATGAATTTCCAGTGGCACGACCTGCCGGAGAATTACCGCAAGGCGGTGGCCTTCATCCGCGAGGACCCCCTCTCGCTGGGCGCGCTGGTGACCACCCACAAGCTCGACCTGCTGGCGGCGTGCCGCGACCAGTTCGACCGGCTCGACGAGTTTGCCGAGCTGATGGGCGAGATCAGCAGCATCTCGAAGGATCAGGGGTGCCTGGTCGGGCACGCGAAGGACCCGATCACCAGCGGCCTGGCCCTGGAGGCCTTCCTGCCCGAGCGGTATTGGGAGCAGACCGGGGCCGAAGCCCTCGTGCTCGGCGCGGGCGGCTCGGCGATCGCGGTGACCTGGCACATGCTCAAGGAATCGCACGGGGCGAACCGGCCATCGCGGCTGGTGGTCACCAATCGCAGCCTGCCGCGGCTGGAGGAAATCCGCCGTTTTCACGAGCGGATCGGGGCCGACATCCCGCGCGAATATCATCACACCCCCACGCCCGAGGCGACCGACCGGATTCTGGCCGGAATGCGGCCGGGTTCGTTGGTGATCAACGCTACGGGGTTGGGCAAGGATGCCCCCGGCTCGCCCTTGAGCGACGCGGCCGCCTGGCCTGAGAAGGGGATCGCCTGGGATTTCAATTACCGCGGCGACCTGGTGTTCCTCGAGCAGGCCCGGGCGCAGCAGCAAGAGAAGGACTTGCGGATCGAGGACGGCTGGATCTATTTCCTCCACGGCTGGACGAGGGTCATCGCGGAGGTGTTCCACATCGACATCCCGACCAGCGGGCCGAAATTCGACGAGATTTCGCGGATCGCCGAGAGCGTCCGCTAGACAAGGAGGAAACCCATGCCGCTCAAGCCGACCCCTTCGTTCATGGAGCCGTATGCCCAGCAATTGGACCTGGCCCGGGGCGTGATGTGCGACCCGGACGAGCACATCGTGCGGCGGGCTTCGGAGATGCGGGGCTACTATGCCGATCCGGCCGCGCTGGAAGCCCTGATCGCCGCCGAGGAGGACCCCCCGCACTACGCGACCTTTGAATGCCCGGTCCCGGAAGAAGCCGGCCAGGTGAAGTACTGCATCAGCATGCTCTACCCGGGCCTGGTCGGCCGGGAGTGCTTCATGACCAAGGGGCACTACCACTCGGTCTTGGCAACCGGCGAGGTCTACTTATGCCTCCGCGGGCGCGGCCTGATGATGATGAAGACGGCCGACGGGGAGTGCCGTTGGGAGGAATTCGCCCCCGGCCGGCTGGTCTACGCGCCGCCGTACTGGGCGCATCGCTCGATCAACACGGGCGACGAGCCGCTGGTTTCGCTGTGCCTCTATCCGGGCGACGCAGGGCACAACTATGGCGACATCCGGACGGAGGGTTTTCCCAGGCGGGTGTTCCGCCGCGGGGACAAGATCGTGATCGAGTAGGTCGACGAGGCGTGGATCGAGCGACGGATCGCGGCCACCGCCGATCGGCCGCGGTGTGTTCGGCCGCGCATCGGGGCGGCCTATGAGTTGTGTCTGCCGCAGGAGACGATGCCATGAAAGCGCGACTGGTTCCGCTGTACTTCGATCCGGGCCGCGACGCCGATTTCGACCGGCAGCTTACGGTCCTCCGGGAGCTGCTGGCCGAGGATGCCGAGATCCTCGAGCCGCTCCCGCTCGGCTCGGCCATTCCGGAGGCCGAAGCGGTGCTTTTCCCGCAGCTCCTGGGGGCGGCCTATCGGCAGCGGGACGCATTCCGGGCGATCCGCCTGCCGATCCTGCTGGTCACGTCGGAGTTCGGCACCCTGTCGATGTGGGACTGGGAGATCGCCGAATACCTGCGGAGCGAAGGGGTGCAGACGATCGGGCCGTACAACCCGGAGCAGACGGGGAAGATTGTCCGGGCCCTGCGCGTGAAGCGGGAATTGCAAGGGACGAAGTTCCTCGTCTACCAGGACGATCCGGGCGAAGGCTTTCAGGCCCCGATCTTCAAGCGGTTCTACTGGTGGGAGGACGAGTGCACGCAGCGCATGCAGGAGAAGTTCGGCCTGGCGATCGAGAAGCGGAGCTTCCGCGAGCTGGGAGCCCGGGCCCGAGGCCTGGCGGACGAACGGGCCGACCAGGCGTGGCGGGACTGGGACGTTCCCACCGAGGGGCTTTCCCCCCGTGCCCTCCGCGGCGCGGCGAAGCTCTACCTGGCGGTGCGCGACGATCTCGACGCGGATCCTTCGATCCGGGCCGCGGGGATCAACTGCCTCAACGAGTCGCACTTTTCGGAGAGCACGCCCTGCCTGGCCTGGAACATGCTCTACCGCGAGCGCGGCCTCATCTGGGGCTGCGAGGCCGACACGCTGGCGATGGTGACCAAGTACGTGCTCCACAAGTCGCTCGGCGCGCCGATCATGATGACCAATATGTATCCTTTCCTGCTGGGCAACCCGGCCCTGAAGCACGAACGGATCGAGAGCTTCCCGGCGGTCGAGTCGGAGCCGGAGAACCACATCCTGGTCGCCCACTGCGGCTACATGGGGGTGATTCCCCAGCCGTTTTCGACCGAGTGGACGCTCCGCAAGAGAGTGCTGGCGATCGTCGACGAGAACGCCGTGGCCATCGACGCCCGGCTGCCGATCGGCCCGATCACGCTGGCCAAGCTCCTGCCCCGCATGGACCGGCTGAGCATGACCGAAGGCGAGCTGGTGGACTACGCCCAGTTCCCGGGCTCCGATTGCCTCAACGGCGGCGTGCTTCGCGTGCGCGACGGGCGGAAGCTCATGGAGCGGCTCGGCTCGCACCATTACCTGATCCTGGTGGGGCATCACGGCGTGAATCTGGGCTTCCTGGGCCAGGTCTTCGGCCTGGCGATCGAAGATATGTGCTGACGCGAAACCTGGGAGACCGATCATGAAAGTCGGCATCGACAGCTACTGCTACCACCGCTATTTCGGCGAGATCTATCCCGACCAGGCGGACCCCGGCGTGCGGTGGTCGTTCCACGACTTCGTCCGCCGCGCCGGCGAGTTGGGGGTGGACGACGTGTCGCTCGAGTCGTGTTTCTTCGAAAGCCTGGAGCCGGGCTACCTCGCCGAGCTGGGCGCGGTGCTCGACGAGCACCGCCTCTCGCGGGTTCTGGCCTGGGGGCATCCCGACGGGCTGGAGGCCGGCCGCAACGAGGAAGCCTGGCGCGAGATGAACGCCCTGATCCCCAAGGCGCCCTGCATCGGGGCCAAGATCATGCGGATCGTGGCATCGTCGCTCATGTTCCGCTTCGAGCCGCACGGGCCGCAGATCGAGGCGGTGGTCCGCATGCTCCGCGAGAGCGTGAAGATCGCAGAGGACCATGGCGTGGTCCTGGCTCTGGAAAACCACATCGACTACACGTCGGAGGAGATCCTCGAGATCCTCCAGCGGGTCGGCTCGGACCGGCTCAAGGTCAATTTCGACACGGGCAACACGCTGCGGATGATGGAGGACCCGGTGGCGGCGGCCCGGCGGCTGGGCCCGTACACGGTTGCCACCCACACGAAAGACGTCGACGCCTGCCGCCACGTGCGGCCCGAGGAGTGGTACTTTTTCTCGTCGGTGCCCGTCGGCACGGGGCTGATCGACATTCCCGGAGTCGTGCGGGCGCTGGCCGAGAGCGGTTATGACGGTGTCTTGGCCGTCGAGTCCGACCACCACAAGGACCACCAGGACGAGGATCAGTTGGTGGCCACGAGCATCGAGTATTTGAAGTCGCTGGTTGCCGAAATCCAACAGGAAAGGGAGCGCTAGGGTGCAGAAGCTGCCCGGGCCGATGGGCGACCACGCGGCCCGGAAAACCTACGGCTGACTATCACGCGAGAGGGTCCAACGAAGGGAGCGGTCATGACTCGGAAACTGAACATCGCCCTTTTGGGCCACGGCTTCATGGGGAAGGCCCACAGCTACGCCTACCTGGCGACGCCGTTCTTTTTCCACACGGGGATCGAACCTGTGCGGAAGGTGATCTGGGGCCCGGTCGAGGAGCCGGTCCGGCAGGCCGCCGAGGCCTTCGGCTTCGAGGAGTACTCGACCGACTGGCGGGCCGTGGTCCGCCGCGACGATATCGACGTGGTCGACATCGTCACGCCGCCCAACGTCCACGCCGAGATGGCCATCGCCGCGGCCGCGGCCGGCAAGCACATCTTCTGCGAGAAGCCGTTCGTCCTCTCCGTCGAGGAGGCCGAGCGGGCGCTCGAGGCGGTCCGCCGCGCGGGGGTGAAGCACATGCTGGGCTTCAACTACCGCCGCGTCCCAGCCCTGGCGCTGGCCAAGCAGATGATCGACTCGGGCCGGCTGGGGAAGATCTATCACTATCGCGCCGTCTACCTCCAGGACTGGATCATGGATCCGCAGTTCCCGCGGATCTGGAAGCTCACCCGGGCCATGGCCGGGGCGGGGCCGCACTTCGATCTCAACAGCCACATCATCGACCTGGCGCTGTTCCTGGTGGGCAAGATCCGCCGCGTGGTGGGGATGGAGGAGACGTTCATCCGCGAGCGGCCCGCCGAGGCCCCGCCGGAAACCCTCTCCACGATGCTCACGGCCCAGGCCGCTTCGGCAGCGATGGAGCCGGTGGACGTCGACGACAGCACGGCCTTCCTGGCCCGATTCGACAACGGCGCCTTGGGCACCTTCGAGGCGACCCGCTTCGCCGCTGGCCGGCGGAACCACAACCGGGTGGAAGTCAACGGCGCGAAGGGCTCGGTGTACTTCGACCTGGAAGACATGAACCGGCTGCAATACTATAATGCCGAGGATCCCCACGACGTGCCCGGCTTTCGCAGCATCCAGGCCACCGAGGGCTGCCATCCCTACATCAGCCATTGGTGGCCGCCCGGGCACGGGATCGGATACGAGAACACGTTCGTGAACCAGTTCGCCGATTTCTTTACGGCCATCGCCGAGGACCGGCCGGCGGAGCCGGGGTTCGACGTGGGCCTCGAGAACCAGAAGGTTCTTGAAGCGGTGATGAAATCGATCGCCGCCGAGCGCTGGACCGACGTCGGTCCGGAGAAGACTTGACCGAGCGTCACCAGGTGGTGATCACCGCTATCGAACCCTTGGAGGAATAACCGATGAAAGCTTCCCCGATGAACCGCCGGGAATTCGTCCGCGACACGGCGGCCGCCGCGATCGGGCTCGCCGCCGGGGGCGCGGTGGCCGGAGGGGCGTGGAACGTCGTGCGTGCCGGGACTTCCGAGCCGCCGGCCGCCGTGAAGAACACGCGGAGCTACAACCCGAACATGGAATACCGCCGGCTGGGCAAGACCGGCCTCTGGGTTTCCGCCGTGTGCCTGGGCGGGCATTGGAAGCGGATCGACAAGGTGATCGGCGCCGACGGGCCCCTCGATCCCTACAACGCACCCGCCGAGGACCTGATGGGCCCGTTCATGAAGAACCGCTACGACGTGGTGAGCCGGTGCATCGAGGTAGGCATCAACATGATCGACCTGGCGGGCGATTCGGAGCCGGAGGTGTACTACAAGGTGCTCGAAGGCCGCCGCGACTCGATGTACATGGCCTATTCGCACCCCCGCAGCGAACTCCGCCCGCCCGAAAACCGCCGGGCCGACAAGCTGCTCGAGTTGTTCAAGGCGGGGCTCAAGCGGTGTGGCGTCGAGTACGCCGACGTCTGGCGGCTGATGGCGCTGGAGCGCGGCGGGCGGCATTCCGAGGCCGACGTCGAGGCCATGATCACCGCGCTCGACAAGGCGAAGCAGCAGGGGCTGTGCCGTTTCACCGGCCTTTCCACGCACGACCGCTCCTGGGCGAAGATGCTCATGGAAACCTACCCGGACATCGTGCAGATGATCTGCATCCCCTACACCTCGAACACCAAGGTGCTTCCCGAATGCAGCATGCTGGAGACGGCGGCGAAGCTGGACGTGGGCATTCTGGGCATCAAGCCCTTCGCCAGCAACTCGCTGTTCCAGGGCGACGGCTCGCCCGACGGCCCGCACGCCGAGGAAGACAGCCGCATTGCCCGCATGGCGCTGCGCTACATCCTCAACAACCCGGCGATCACCGCCCCCATTCCGGGCCTGATCAGCGAGGCCCAGGTGGACAACGCCGTCCGGGCCGTTCAAGAGCGGCGCGAGTTGGACCCGGCCGAGCAGGTCGAGTTGGAGCGAGCCAGCCGGCGGGCATGGGCGAACCTGCCGCCCGACTACCAGTGGCTGAAGGACTGGGAGTACGTATAGGCGGAATGCCGAGTGTCGAAGCTCGAATGACGAAGGTCGAGGGCAAGCCGATACGTGGGAGGGGGATGATGCAGCGTGACTTGTGGCGTGGATCGCGTGC
>SLBP01000063.1:0-13923 GCA_007126245.1 Planctomycetales bacterium | reverse complement strand
GGCTCTTCGGGCTGACGGTGGTGGCGCTGCTCTGGTTCGGCTTCTGGCGTCAGGGATGCGTCTGTCCGATCGGGGCCACGCAGCACGTGGGGCAGGCGCTGGCCGACAGCACCTTCACCGTCCCGCTGGTCTGGGTGGGGTTCTTCACGCTGCCGCTCTTGGTCGCCCTCTTTTTCGGCCGCACCTTCTGTGCGGCCGTTTGCCCGCTGGGGGCCGTTCAGGAGGTGACGGCGTTGCGGCCGGTCCGCGTGCCGCGGTGGCTGGAGCATTCCCTGGGACTGATTCCCTTCGTCTACTTGGGATTGGGGGTGCTCTTCGCCGCCACCAGCGGCGACTACATCATTTGCCGATACGATCCCTTCGTGGCCTTCTTCCGCCTGAGCGGCTCGGTCCAAATGCTCATCTTCGGGGTGAGCCTGCTGGTGATCGGCCTCTTCGTGGGGAGGCCCTACTGCCGTTTCCTCTGTCCCTTGGGGGCGTTGTTGGGGCTCTGCTCGCGGGTCAGCCGCAGTCATTTGCGGATCCCGCCCGAGGAGTGCATCCATTGCCGCCTCTGCGAAGACGCCTGCCCGTACGGCGCCATCCGCGAGCCGACCGTCGCCCTCTCGCCCGAAGACCGCACCCGCGGGCGACGCAGGCTGGCCGGGCTGATCGCCCTCGCCCCCGTGTTGGTCGCGGCGGGGTACTTCTTCGGCGGCTACCTCGAGCTACCCCTCTCGCGGCTCGACTATACCGTGCAATTGGCGGAGCAGGTCTACCGGGAGGAGCACGGATTTACCGACGAGACCACCGACGCCAGCGAAGCCTTCCACAACACGGGCCGCCCCCCGGCGGAACTCTACGCCGAGGCCGTCGAGCGGCGGGCGACGTTTGCCACCGCCGGGGGCCTCTTCGGGGGTTTCGTGGCCATCGTCGTGGCGGTGAAGCTGATCCACCTTTCTATCCGCCGCCGCCGCGACGAGTACACTCCGGACCCGGCGCTGTGCGTCTCCTGCGGGCGGTGCTTCTGGTACTGCCCACCGGAGCGGGTGCGGCTGGGGCTGATCGACGACGTCCGCGAGGCGATCCCCGCGGAGCGTATGCCCGAGGTGACCGAGCGGCAGGCGGAACTGGCGGCCCGGCAGAAGGGGGACCCCACATGAGACGAGTACCACGAATGGCACGAAGACCACGAATGAGACGTATCAAGACGAACGGTTCCAACGAGTCGCGTTCCCTGACGGCTCTTGACGATCTTCGTGGCCTCCGGCTGAAGTGGAAGACGCGGTGAGTACCGAGACGATGAACGACACCCAGCAGTCCTATCGCATCGCCGTGCAGACAACGCTCATTGCCGGTGTGTTCTCGGCAATCGTCGCCGGCGTGCTCCTGGTCGACCTCGCTCGCCGCCGGGCGGCGGATCCCTTCGAAGACCCCCGGTGGCTGAGCCTGCGGGCGGCGCTCCGCGAGGATCCGGAGAACGAGGCCCTCGCCGAGCAGCTTCGCCTGGTCGACGTGTCCCTCCGCGAGGAGTTCTTCCGCCAGCGGCGGTTCACCGAGGTGGGCGCCTACCTGCTGCTGGGGGGCGCCGTGGTGATGTTCGCCGCCTGGAAGGCGGCGGCCACGCTCCGGCGGCGGCTGCCGCAGCCGGAGCCCATCGAGGGCGCCGTGGATCGCGAGACGCCCGAGTACGCCCAGGCCCGCTGGGCGGTGGTCGCCGTGGCGGTGGTGCTCGTGGTCGCCGCGGCGTTGCTGCTGGTGCGTTCGCAGGATCTCCGCGGTCGCCTCGAAGAGGCCCTGGCCGTGGAACACCCCGCCCCTGCCGAGCCGGCCCCGGCGGAAGCTCCCGCCGCCGCGCCCGCGGCCGCCGCAGACTTGCCGGGGCCGTCGGCTGAGGAGTGGGCCGCTGCGTGGCCCCGGTTCCGCGGTCCATTGGGTTCAGGTATTTCCCCCTACACGAACATCCCCACCGTCTGGGATGGTGCCGGCGGCGAAAACGTCCTCTGGAAGACCCCCGTGCCTCTCGAGGGAAACAGCTCTCCGATCGTCTGGGGCGACCGCATCTTCTTGACCGGAGCCGACGAAGAGCGGCGCGAGGTCTATAGCTTCGATGCCGGGAGCGGCGAGCTCCTCTGGCAGCGGGAGGTCCCCGGCACCCCGCAGAGCACGGCCCAGCCGCCCCAGGTGATGGAGATGACCGGCTATGCGGCCTCGACACCCGCCACCGACGGCCGGCGAGTCTATGCCATCTTTGCCAACGGTGACGTGGCGGCGGTGGACTTCGACGGCGAAGTGGTCTGGTCGCGTAGCCTGGGGATTCCGGTGAACGTCTACGGCCATGCCTCTTCCCTGCTGATCCACGGGGAGACGCTCTTCGTGCAGTTCGATCAAGGGTCGAGCGGCGACAGCGATTCGCGGCTCCTGGCGCTGGCCGTCGCCAGCGGGGAAACGCAGTGGGAGGTCGAGCGCGAGGTCCCCAACTCCTGGACCACCCCGATCGTCTTCAACGACGGCGACCGCGAGCAGCTCATTACGGCCGCCGCCCCTTACGTGATCGCCTACGACTCCGCCGACGGCACGGAGCTCTGGCGGGTCGACTGCCTGCGGCAGGACGTGGGGCCCTCGCCCGTCTACGGCGACGGCATCGTCTTCGTGGCCAACGAGTTCCCCGGCGTCACGGCGATCCGGCCCGACGGCACGGGCGACGTGACCGAGACCCACGTCCTTTGGACCGGTGACGAGTCGCCCCCCGACACCTCCAGCCCCCTGGCTACCGGGGAGCCGGCCCATCTCCTCATTACGCTCGCCTCGTACGGCATCCTTTGCGCCTACGATGCCCTTGAGGGAGAGCCCTTCGGGACCTTGCCCCTGTGGGAAGGCGACTTCATGGCGCACTTCGTCGCCACGCCGTCGCTGGTAGACGACCGGCTCTACCTCTTCTGCGATGAGGGGAAGGGCTGGGTCTTGCGGATTGACCGCGAAGGGCACGAGATCGTCGCCGAGAACGACCTCGGCGAGGGCGTCTTCGCCACGCCGGCCTTCCAGGAGGGCCGCATGTTCGTCCGCGGCACGGAACACTTGTTCGCTATTGGTCAGTAGCCCGTTGTCCGTTGCGTGGAGTTCTCCTCACCACTCACCACTCGCCACTCACCACTTCCCATGTTCGATTCGAGCAGGACGGCTATCGCGGAAGCGGCGCCTACCGGCGGCGAGGTCGACCTCGCGTTCGTCGACGCCACCATCGAACGCCTGGGACGCTCGGCCGACCGGGTGATCCCCATTCTCCAGGCCTTGCAAGACCACTATCGCTACCTGCCGCGGCCGGCCCTGGAGCGGGTGTGCGCGAGCACGGAGATCACGCCGGCGGCCATCACCTCAGTCTCCACCTTCTACAGCCAGTTCCGCCACCGCCCCATGGGCGAGCACATCATCAGCGTGTGCCACGGCACGGCGTGCCACGTCAAAGGGGCTCCGCTGGTCCAGGCGGCCTTCGAGCGGCAGTTGGGTATCGCCGACGGCGACGACACCGACGCGGAGGGCCGCTTCACCGTGCAGAAGGTGGCCTGCCTGGGCTGCTGCACGCTGGCCCCCGTGGTGCAGATCGACGAGGTGACCTACGGCGGGCTCACCTCGCGGCGGGTCGCCGAGACCCTCGACGATTTCCTCAAGCACGCCAACGGTGCGGCGGGGCAACGGCCGCCTGCGCGGCAGCAGCCGGTGGAGCGGCCCCTGGGGGAGATCCGCATCGGCCTGGATTCCTGCTGCATAGCCCAGGGGACGGGCAAGGTCCACGCGGCCGTGGAGCAGGTCCTGACGGAGTGGGGCGCGCCGGCGGCGGTCAAGAAGGTGGGCTGCGTAGTCATGTGCCACCAGACGCCCCTCTTGGAGATCGCCCCGGCGGCCGGCAAAGAGCGACTCTACGCCCGAGTCCGGGAAGAGGACGTCATGGAGATCGTCCTCCGCCATTTCCGCCCCAAGGGTCTCGTGCGGCGGGCTCGCTACGCGGCAACGCGCTGGCTGGACCGCCTGCTCACCGACGAGAGGGAGGACCCCGCCGCCTCGCTTCGGGTGGATCGCCGCGATGGCGCCATCTGCGCCTTCTTGGGACCCCAGCGCCACCTGGCCACCGAGGGATGGGGCCGGGTCGACCCGATGGACATCGACGAGCACCTCGCCGGCGGCGGCTTTGTGGCGCTGAAGCGCTGCCTGACGGAGTTGGCGCCCGAGGCGATCATCGAGGCGATCACCGCCAGCGGGCTCCGCGGGCGGGGCGGCGCCGGCTTCCCTACCGGAGAGAAGTGGGCGCGCGCGGCGTCCGCGGAGGGGAGCCCCAAGTACGTCATCTGCAACGGCGACGAGGGCGACCCGGGGGCCTTCATGAACCGGATGCTCCTCGAGTCGTTCCCCTACCGGATCATCGAGGGGCTGGCCATCGCCGCCTTGGCCGTCGGGGCCGAGGAAGGGTACTTCTACATCCGCGCCGAGTATCCCACGGCCGTGGAGCGGATCGCGGCGGCGCTGGAGGAGTGCCGGCGGCGGGGTTTCCTCGGGGAAAACGCCTTCGGCAGCGGGCGGCGCCTGCACATCTCGCTCAAGCAGGGTGCGGGCGCGTTCGTCTGCGGCGAGGAGACGGCGCTCATCGCCTCGATCGAGGGGCGCCGCGGCACGCCCCGCCTGCGGCCTCCCTTCCCGTCCGAAAAGGGCCTCTGGGGCCAGCCCACCGTGGTCAACAACGTGGAGACGCTCGCTCTGGCCGCGTGGATTCTCCGCCACGGGGCGGCGGAATTCGTCACCATGGGGACCAAGGAGAGCAAGGGGACCAAGGTCTTCGCCTTGGCGGGGAAGGTCCGCCGCGGGGGGCTCATCGAGGTGCCCATGGGGGTGTCGTTGCGGGAGATCGTCGACGAGATCGGCGGCGGGATGGTCCCGGGGCGGCGGTTCAAGGCCGTCCAGGTGGGCGGCCCCTCGGGCGGCTGCGTCCCCGCCGCCCTCTCCGACACGCCGGTCGACTTCGAAGCCCTCACGGGCGCCGGGGCCATCATGGGGTCGGGCGGGCTGGTGGTGCTCGACGATGCCGACTGCATGGTCGACATCGCCCGCTACTTCCTCAGCTTCACCCAGGACCAGTCCTGCGGGAAATGCACCTTCTGCCGCATCGGCACGCGGCGGATGCTGGACATCCTGGACCGCCTGTGCGCGGGGCGGGGGACGCAGGGAGACCTGGAGTCGCTGGAATCGCTGGCCTTCTCCGTGGGATCGGCGAGCCTGTGCGGGCTGGGGCGCACGGCGCCCAATCCCGTTCTCTCCACGCTCCACCACTTCCGCGACGAGTACCAGGCGCACATCGAAGGCCGCTGCCCGGCGGGTCGCTGCCCGGCGCTCGTCCGCTACCGCATCAACGAGCAGTGCATCGGGTGCACGCTCTGCGCCCAGGCCTGCCCGGTGGGGGCCATCCCTTTCACTCCCTACGCACGCCACGAAGTCATCGACGAGCAGTGCACCCGCTGCGACAACTGCCGCGCGGCCTGCCCCGTCGGCGCCGTGGAAATCGCCTGAAAGACCCGGCAGCCATGCCCACGATCACCATCGACGGACGCGCCATCGACGTGCCCGCCGGGACCACCGTTCTCGAGGCGGCCGAGCGGCTGGGAATCGAGATCCCCTCGCTCTGCCACCTCAAGGGCTGCGATCCTTCCACCTCATGCCTGGTGTGCGTGGTTCGGATCAGCGGCACCTCGCGCGTGCTCCCCTCGTGCGCCACGCGCATCGAGGACGGGATGGCAGTGGAGAGCGAAACGGAAGCGGTCCATGCCCTGCGGCGGACCGCCCTGGAGCTGCTCCTGAGCGACCATGTGGGCGACTGCCTGGCCCCCTGCTACTTCATGTGCCCGGCGCACATGGACATCCCCCTCATGCTCCGCCAGATCGGCCGCGAGGAGATCCGCGAGGCGATCGCCACGGTGAAGCGCGACATCGCGCTGCCCGCCGTGCTGGGCCGCGTCTGCTCGAAGCCCTGCGAGAAGGGCTGCCGGCGGGCTCCCGCCGACGGCGCCGTGGCCGTCTGCGACCTGAAGCGGTTCGTCGCCGAAGAAGACCTGGCGACCGGAGAGCCCTACCTTCCGGAGGTGGCGGCGCCGAGCGGAAAGCGGGTGGCCGTGGTGGGCGGCGGCCCGGCCGGCCTGGCCGCCGCCTACTACCTCGTCCAGGCGGGCCACGCCGTAGACCTCTTCGAACGCGAGCCGCTGCTCGGTGGGCGGCTGCGGAGCGAATTCTCCGAGGAGCAACTCCCCGCGGAAATCCTCGACGCCGAGCTCGAATCCCTGCTCGCCGTGGGCATCGAAGTCCATACCGGCGCAGCCGTGGCCACGGCCGACGACTTCGAACAGCTTCGCCGCGAGTTCGACGCCCTCCTCGTGGCCACCGGCGCCGCGGCGGCCCGGGATGCCGGCGGCTGGGGGCTGGCCGTGGCCGCGCGCGGCATCGACGTCGAGCGGACCACCTACCAGACGAACCTACCCGCAGTCTTCGCCGCCGGCAACGCTCTGCGAGGCAAGGGTATGGTGGTCCGCAGCGTGGCCGACGGCAAGGAGGCTGCCTGGTCCATCCACCGCGTCCTGTCCGAGGGAGGGGGGCCGCTTTCCGAAAAGCCCTTCTCGGTCCGCATGGGGAAGGTGGCCCCCGATCAACTAGGTGGCTTCCTCGTCCACGCGGGGACCGCGCCGCGGCAGGAAGCCGACGGGGGCGCGGCGGAGTATTCGCTCACCGAGGCGGTGTCCCAGGCCGAGCGGTGCCTGGGTTGCGGCTGCCGGGCGCACTGCGGCTGCCGCCTGGAGCGATATGCCTCGCGGTACGGTGCCGACCCGAACCGCTACGGGGCCAGCCGCCGTCCCTACGAGGTCCTCACCCAACACGCCCAGATCGTCTACGAGCCGGGCAAGTGCATCGCCTGCGAGCTGTGCATCCAGATTGCCGCCCGCGGCGGCGAGCCCTTGGGGCTGGCCTTTGTCGGCCGCGGCTTCGACGTCCGCGTGGCAGTCCCCTTCGACCGCTCCTTGGAAGAGGCCCTGAGCAAGGTGGCCGCCGAATGCGTGGCCGCCTGCCCCACCGCGGCCCTCTCGTTCAAAGCGGAGCCCTTCAAGTCGGCTCTCCCCATCCTCGGCCAGTAGCCGGATGCTCAGCGGCGATCGCCCGGTGTGGCAGGGCGAACCGCGGCGTAAGTCCCCCTTTATGAAGTCGGGCGGATCGTCCGCATCGCAGCCCGTATTTCAGCCCAATCCTTTCCTTTTCGGAGTGTGCAGATCAGCGATCGTCAGGCCGAAGGCGGCAGCCGGTGGCCGCAGCGGCAGCCAGCGGAGTTGCCCGCTGGAGCCGCGGTGCCTTCCGCGGCCGCGGCCGAACGGCTAGGATGGCGCCGTTCGCCAAGAGTTCACGGTACGAACGGACGAAAGCGCAAGCGGCGGTGCGATGCCCAACGAGCCCCCTTCCCGCGACGACCTCGCGGAACGTTACATCGAGCAACTCCCCTTCGAGCCCTACCCGGCGCAGGAAGAGGCCCTCCTGGCCTGGTTCTCCTGCGAACAGGGGGTGCTCGTCTGCGCGCCGACGGGCACCGGCAAGACGCTCATCGCCGAGGCAGCGCTCTTCGAGGCCCTGCACACGGGCAAGAACGCCTACTACACCACGCCGCTGATCGCGCTGACGGAGCAGAAGTTCCGCGAAATGCAGTCGGCCGCCGCCCGCTGGGGCTTCCACCCCGACGACGTGGGCCTGGTCACCGGCAACCGCCGGGAGAACCCCGATGCGAAGGTCCTGGTGGTCGTCGCCGAGATCCTCCTCAACCGCCTCCTGCACCGCGAGATCTTCGATTTTTCCGACGTCTCGGCGGTGGTGATGGACGAGTTCCACTCCTTCGCCGACTACGAGCGGGGAATCGTCTGGGAGCTCTCCCTCGGCCTCTTGCCGCCGCACGTCCGCACGCTGCTCCTCTCCGCCACGGTAGGGAACGCCCCCGAGTTCGTCCAGTACCTCCGCGTGGCCCACAACCGCCGCGTGGAGCTCGTCGAGAGCCACCAGCGGAAGGTGCCGCTGACGTACCAGTGGGTGGGCGACGCGCTGCTCAGCGAGTTCGTCGAGGAGATGGCCGCCGGCGACGAAGAGGCGCGGCGGACGCCGGCGCTGATCTTCTGCTTCAACCGCGAGGAGTGCTGGGACGTGGCCGAGCAACTCAAGGGGAAGCGGCTCTTGGCGGCCGGGCAGCAGGGCCGCCTGGGCGAGGCGCTCGAGCACTACGATCTCAAGCTCGGCGCCGGCCCCAAGCTGCGGCAGCTCCTCCTCCGGGGCGTAGGCGTGCACCATGCGGGGCTGCTGCCGAAGTACCGGCGGGTGGTGGAAGACCTCTTCCAGAAGAAGCTCCTCTCCGTGGCCATCTGCACGGAGACGCTCTCGGCAGGCATCAACCTGCCGGCCCGCTCGGTCGTCATGCCCAGTATCATGAAGGGCCCCTCGGGCAAGAAGCGGATCATCGAGCCCAGCTCGGCGCACCAGATTTTCGGCCGTGCCGGCCGTCCCCAGTTCGATACCCAGGGCTACGTCTTCGTCCTGGCCCACGAGGACGACGTGAAGATCGCCCGCTGGAAGGCGAAGTTCGACCAGATCCCGGAGGACACCAAGGATCCGGGCCTCATCAAGGCCAAGAAGGCCCTCAAGAAGAAGATGCCCAAGCGGCGGGAGACGGAGCAGTACTGGAACGAGGCCCAGTTCGAGAAGCTCCGCGCGGCCCCCCCCGGCCGGCTGGTCAGCCGCGGTCCCCTCCCTTGGCGGCTCCTGGCCTTCATGCTGGAGGCCTCGCCCGAGGTCGATATGATCCGCCGCCTGGTAGGCAAGCGACTCATGGACAGCCGCGCCGTCGAGCGTGGGCAGGCAGACCTCGACAAGATGCTGCTGGTCCTCTGGCGGGCCGGCTACGTCGAGCTGGAGCCCAAGCCGCCGCCGGAGTTCGTCACCGGGGGGCCGCTTCGCGAGGGGGATGACGGAACGCCTCCGCCGGCCGACGACGATGACGACGCTCCCCCGGCCGGCGGCATCTTCGATGCCGCCACGGCGGCGCGGCTGGCCAAGAAAGCAGGCGCCGAGGTCGGCCAGGCCGCCGGCGACGGCTCCGAAAAGCCCGCCGAGCGGCCCCCGTATCGCCCCGAAAAGGCCTATGCAACGGAGGACTTGGGGAAACTGCTCATGCTGCGGAGCGTCAATCCGCTCTACGGTATCTTCCTGGTGAACCAGCTCGGCGTGGCCGACTTCGCCGAGCGGATGCAGGCCATCGAGAGCGTGCTCGAGCTGCCGCGGTCGGTGGGGCATTTCGTCCGCGTGCCCAAACAGCGCGATCTGCCCCCCGGGCCGCTCGCCACGCAGCGGCTCGACCAGCAGCTCGTGCAGCTCGGACTGGCGACCATGGAGGAGCTCGTCGAGCAGGGTGAAGAGGAGGAGGACGACCGTCCCCGCCGCCGCGCGAGCTGGGACGAGCCGCCCCCGCGGGTGCTCACCCTCGCGCAGAAGCTCCGCCTGCTCTTCGACTACGAGTTCCCGGGCGTCCACGACGTCTACACCTACCCCGTCTGGGCAGCCGGTGAGCTGCTCGAGCTGGGAGGCGATTTCAACAAATACGTCACCAGCAAACAGATGCAGAAGCAGGAGGGGATCGTCTTTCGCCACCTGTTGCGGCTGATTCTACTCACGGCCGAGTTCGCCCAGTTCACTCCCCCGGAATCGACGCCCGAGGAGTGGCAGGCGGAACTCCGCGAGATCGCCGAGCGGCTCACCCAGAGTTGCCGCGCCGTCGATCCGACCAGCACCGACAAGGCCCTCGAAGAGGCCCGTGCCGCCGCCGAGGTCCCCGGCGGGACCCCCATTATCAATGTCTGAGGGCTAGGCCTTGCGGATCTTCTCCCGCCCGGCCTGGACGTGCTTGGTGGCGTTGCGCGTGTCGACGATCAGCGGGGCGTGCTGGACGATGAATTCCCAGTCGTAGGAGGAGTGGTCGGTGGAGACGAGCACGCAGTCCTGGCCGGCCAGCGTGGTGGCGGTCAGCTCCACGCTCGTCATGCCCGCGAAGTTCCAGTTGCGCATCTTCGGCAGCCGGGGAACGTAGGGATCGTGGTAGCTCAGCTCGGCACCGCCGTGCTCGAGGAGCTCCATGAGCTCGAAGGTGGGGCTCTCGCGGACGTCCTCCACGTCGCGCTTGTAGGCGGCGCCCAGGAGAAGCACCTTGCTGCCGCGGAGCGGCTTGCGGACGTCGTTGAGGGCGTCGACCACCTTGCGCACGACGTACTGCGGCATGCTGGTGTTGATCTCGCCGGCCAGCTCGATGAACCGCGTCGGCATGCCCATCCGCCGGGCGACCCAGCTCAGGTAGAAGGGATCGATGGGGATGCAGTGCCCGCCGAGCCCCGGGCCGGGATAGAAGGCCTGGTAGCCGAAGGGCTTGGTCTTCGCCGCGTCGATGACCTCCCAGACGTCGACGCCCATCCGGTCCATGAGCACCTTGAGCTCGTTGACCAGGGCGATGTTTACCGCCCGGTAGGTGTTCTCGAGGATCTTGCAGGCCTCGGCCACCTCGCAACTGGAGACGCGGACCACTTCGACGACCGCCTGGCGATAGAGGAGCTCGGCGAGCCGGCCGCTGGCCTCGTCGATCCCGCCCACGACTTTGGGGATCCGCTCTGCAGAGAAGTCGGCGTTACCCGGGTCTTCGCGCTCGGGGCTGAAGCCGAGGAAGAAGTCTTTCCCTGCCGCAAGGCCGCTTTGGGAGAGGATGGGCAGGAGCACGTCGCGGGTGGTGCCCGGGTATGTGGTACTCTCCAGGACGACGAGTTGGCCGGGACGGAGCGCCGCGGCGATATGGCGGCCGGTGCCCTCGATGTACTGAAGGTCGGGGTCGCGGCTCTCGTTCAGGGGTGTAGGGACGCAGATCAGGATGGCATCGGCCTCGGCGAGGCGGCTCATCTCCGCCGTGGGCTCGAAGGTCCCCTCGTCGACGCAGCGGGCGATCCACTCCGAGGGAATGTGCCCGATGTAGCTCCTGCCCGCCCGCAGCCTCTCGACCTTTTCCTCGTCGACGTCGAAGCCGACCGTGCGATACCCCGCGGCCACGAAGGCGCGGATCAGCGGCAGGCCCACGTAACCCAGGCCCACCACGGCGATCCTGGCCGTCTTACTTGCCAGGGCGGTCTCGAGCGCCTCGATCGACGTGCTTGGCTCTACCTTGGTCATGACAACCTCCTTGACAAGTCGGACACGATTCAACCGAACCCCGCAGATTTGGGGCGACCGGCCCAGTGCCGGCCCAGCGGAGACTGCGGGGGCGAAACGGTCAAGTATAGCTTCCCCCCACGCCGTTGCCTCCCCACCGGCAGTCCGGGTGCCGGCCCCAAGGCCCGAATACCGTTATTATCCGGCCCCCATCCAGTGCGCGGCCTCCTGGCGGAGCGCCGCCAGGGCGCGGACCCAGAGCATCCGCACCGCCCCCACGCTCCGCCGCATGCGTTGGGCGATGGCTTCGTGGGTGAGCCCCTCGAGATTCCGGAGGATGAGCACCTCGCGGTAGTCGGCCGGAAGGCGGTCGAGGATTTCGGCGAGGAGGACCTGCTCTTCGCGATCGGCTACGATCTCACTCGGCGAGGGAGAATCGGCAGGGAGCATCTGCCCCAGACGGTGGGAGGACTGGGCCAGTGAGGCATCGAGCGACCGTTCCCGCTTCAGGTCGCGTTTCTGCGTGCCCGCATAGCGGCGGGCATGGTGGGCGAGCTGGTGGGCCAGGATCTGCCGCAGCCAGGCCCGCCGCTCCGCTGCCGTACGCCCGCGGAACTGCTGCCAGTCACGCCAGGCCTCGATGAGCGTCTCCTGGACCACGTCGGCCACGGAGAACTTCCCCTGGAAGCGGCTGTCGATCTCCAGCCGCGCCAGCAAAACCAGCCAAGGTTGATAGTGCACCAGGCCCGCAGTCGCGGAGAGGTCGGCTTCGCCTTCTCCGGCGGATCCATTGGCCGGCAGCGAATGCGGAGTGCCGGCGGAGCCGCCATCGCTGGGGAGCATGGTCTTTCTCCTAAGTGGCATCTGCCGTTTCGACCAGAAGACCCGGCCCGCTGCGGATGCGGCGGAATCCGCGCACGGCGGCCGCCGCCGCAAGGTGGATCAGCAGGAGCATCCCCGTGGCTTCGAACGCGGGCAAGCCGATCCAATACCAACCGTTCCATGCGTAGACGCCGCTCTTCCCCGGGAAACCATTCGAGGACAGCACGGCGATCGCCAGCGCGGCGGACGTGCCTAGAAAGACCGCGGTCCAGATGCCCAGCCAGCGCCCCCGGCCCCGGGCCGCCTGCCAGACCACCGCCGCCAGCAACACCGCCGCCGGGACGACGAGCACCGCGGCGAAGAACCGCTCAAAAAGCGTGTGCAACTCCTCCGGACCCTCCGCGGTGAGTCCCGGCACCGCCAGCGCCACCACCAGCGGCAAGCCGAGCATGGTCTCCATGCCCCACGTCCGCCGGTAGGCCAGCCAGGCCATAGTGCCCAAAGGCAGGATGACCATCGTGAAGGAGAAGAAGAAGGCCCAGGGGATGATCTCCGCCAATGCCGCTGCATCCGGCGGCAGCGGGACCCAGGGGAGGGGAAGTCGGACTGCATCGCGGGCACCGTCCAGCCGCGCCGGGCCGCGGAGCGCCAGCCGGGCGGCTGCATCGGTGGGCACTCCACGGCGGCAGACGGTGACCGACGAATGGGTGAAGAGCAGATACGGTGCCGAGGCCATCGATCCGTTCTCGACCAGGTGCGTTTCCACCTCCAGCCACGCCCCGCCCGACCGGGGGCGCGGGCCCGCGCAGCGCCACAGAGCTTTCCCCGAGGCCAGGTCGATGCCGGTGATCGTTCCGTCCGTGCGGAAGGCCACCAGCGGGCGATCGTTCCCCTCGGCCCAGAGGAGCTCGGGTGACCAGAGGCCTCGGCTTCCTGCGGTCCAGAGCGGCGCCTCGGGTTCCTCGGGCCGCAGCGCCTGGAGCTTCGCCTCGCGGACCATGACGATCTCGTCGTTGCCGTCGCCCTCCGCGTCGACGGCGAGGATGCGGAAGGCAGCATCGTCGCTACGGGCTTCGAAGCGGTTCACCACCCCGCCGGCGTGGTCGACCACGAGGACCTCGCCCGGCATCCCCCACAGGTTGACGGCGATCCACGGCTCGCCCTGCACCCGCCGCAGCGGCACCGCCCTGGGCCGCCGCGCCGCCCGGCGCGGATCGTGACTGACGCGGCCGCAGTCGGGATCGACCGCCGTCTCCACGGTCCACCGCACCGCACCGCTGAGCCCGTCGAGTGCCACGAGGCGGGCGACCCGCCCGGCCGGCCCGCCGGTGCTCGGATCGATCACGTGCACAACGCTCCCGGCCTCCTGGCCACTCAGGCCCAACGTCACCACACCGGTTCGGTCTTGCGGGTCGAGGAAGTCGAGGTACACCACCTCCGCAATCCCGTCGCCGTCCAAATCGATCGCCGTGGCAAAGGCTGCGTTGGTGTAGGCGGACCACTGGTGCGCGTCGGTGGCGATGGGCTGCTGCCAGAGGACTTCGCCGTCGGTCCCGCGCAGGGCGATCAGCGCCAGGCCTTCGTCCGCTGGGACCTTCGCCTCACCCACCAGCACCAGCGCACGGCCCTGGGCGCCGAAGTCCGCAACCACGATTTGCGGTGCCACATCGCGGAGGTGGAAGGGGAAGTTCTGCTGGGCCAGGTCGGTCCCCGCTTTCCGGTACGCGGCCGAGAGGGGTTGCTGCCAGAGGAGCGTGCCGTCGCGGCCGGAGAGGACCGTCACCGAGAGCTGGCCGCTGTTAAAAGTCATGACGCCGTCGTCGGGGTAGCCCCCATTGGTCACCGCCAGGTAGACGATCTCCGCCTTGCCGTCGCCGG
>SLBP01000167.1:0-14138 GCA_007126245.1 Planctomycetales bacterium | reverse complement strand
TTGAAAATCCCGGCAAAGGACGTCACCGCCGCCGCCGGAACCGTGACGGCCGAATCCGTCTCGTCCACGACGATCTGCCCCCGCACGAAGCTCCCCGGCCGCAGGATGCCGCGATTGGCCACGGCCGCCTCGACCGCGAGCATGCGACTGCCGGGCTCGATGACCGGGCTCATCCGCTCGATGGCGGCCGCATGATATTCCCCGTCCTGATCCATCTGGAAGCGGATCGGCTGACCGACCGCGACGCGCGAGGCAAACCGCTCGGGGACCTCCAGCCGCAGCCGCACCACGTCGGTGCGGACCAGCGCCAGCACGGCCTCGCCTACCTGCAAGTACTCGCCTGAGTCGGCCACGCGCCGGGTGACCGCTCCAGAGAAGGGGGCGCGCACCACCGTCTCCTTGAGGTCCTGCTCGGCGATGGCCAGGGCGGCGCGCCGCTCGGCGAGCGTCGCCAGGCGGTGGCGGGCCTCCTGGTAGGCATCCTCGAGCTTCCCTTCGGCGACCTCCACGGCCACCTCGGCCGCATCCAGATCGGCCTGGGAGACGATTCCCGGCTCGGAAAGCTGCTCGAGCCGCTCCAGCCGTCGCTGCGCTTCGTGGAGTGTGGCCCGGGCCTGGCGGACTACGCTGGTCTCGTCGATCTCGACCTGCGTCCCCTCGTTTTCGATCCCCAAGCGGGCCCGGGCCTGTTCGAGCTGGGCTTCCGCCCGCCGCATCTCCAATTCGTAGTCCTCGCGTTCGATGAGGGCCACCACGTCGTCCTTCTCGACGTTGTCGCCCAGATCGACCCGCACCGCGTCGAGCCGCCCGGCAACCTTGACCCGTAGCGTGACTTCCTCCATGGCCAAGAGGGACCCGACTGCCTCGACCGCGCGCTCCACAGGCCGAACTTCTGCCACCGAAACGTCCACCGGGCGAATCGCTAGGCCGAGGGAAGGGGCTTCATTCGACGTATCTTCCCCAACTCCCCCGCCCCGTAAATGGTCGATCGCAGCCCATCCAAACAGAAGGGCAACAACAGTCAGGAACGCCAGGATCACTTTTGCCCGCCTGGGAAGTTTCATGGTAGGTCCCGCGACACACCCAATAAAAACAGCCGCATCTGGCATATAGCCTAGCAGATGCGGTCGCTGGGTCCAACCCTTTCTCATCATTTGGGCGGCATGACGGGCGGAAGGCTGCGGCGAGAACCGAGGCCGATCGAGCGAATGTCGCTAGGTTCACTGAAGTTTCCACCGACAGCAGATCCCGTCCCAGCGCAGCCCGGCTGGAAGGGGACACCTGGCAGGCCCGGGAGGGAGTTGTTCCTCAATCGTCAGAGGCCTGCAGCCACCCCTCGGGCGGGGCAGGTGAGGCGGGGAGATCGGCGGGCACCCCCCGACCGGGTGCGGCGATGCCGCGGCGGATCAGCAGCGATCCCTCGACGCGGTACAGTTCGACCAGGGCCTTGCGCAGCGCGACGACCGCCCTGATCTCGTCGAGTTGGCTGCCGAGCAGATCGCGCTGCGCCTGGGCTACAAGAATGCTCGTCGATTCGCCGGCGCGGAACTTGGCCTGTTCGGCATCAAGCGTTTCCTGCTGCAGGCGGAGGGTCGTGGCGCTGGCGTCGATCTGGCGGCGCGCGCGTCGCACTTCCAGGTGGGCCGTGCGGACGTCGAGCTCGACGAGCTGCTCCAGGTTCTCCACCGCCCGCACGGCGCGGTCGCGCAGCAGTTCCGCCCCCTCATGGCGCGCGCGGGCGGCGCGATTGGCCGGGGGGAACTCGTAGTGCAGGCCGGCGAAGACGTCGTATCCCTCCCGCCCGAGGTTCCCTGCCGAGCGGTCGAACGAGTCGGCGTAGCCGGTCTTCCCCAGCGTCACGAAAAGGTCCAACTGCGGCAAGAGCCCGTTGCGGGTTTGAACGACTTCGAGGCGGCTCTGCCGGACCCGCGCGCGGGCTTCGTTGAGGTCCGGCCGCAGGACCAGCGCCAGGGTGGTATGCTCCTGCGGTGCCTCCAGCGGAACGACCGCCATCTCCGGCGGGGTCACGAGCTCGGTCGCGGAGGGATCGTCGGCCGGTAGGCTATCGAGGAGCCTCCCGAGCCTTAGCTGGGCGGTATCGTGGCGGTTGGCGGCGTCGATCAAGGCCTGTTCGCGGAGCGCCACCTCGGCCTCGGCAGCCAGCCGCTCCGTGCGGGGGAGCAGGCCGGCGCCGATCAACTGGTCGGTCTCCTGCAATTGGCGGCGTGCCCACTCGAGCGAATCTTCGAGGATGGCTACTTCCGCCTGCCCAAGCACGGCGTCCCAGTAGGTCGACTCCACCTCGGCGACGAGGAATTCCGCGTAGCCGCGGAGTTCGAACTCCGAGGCCAAAAGGTCGATGCGGGCCTTCTCCACGTTCGCCAGATTGGCCCCCAAGTCCCTGCCGCGGAGGAGAGCCTGCGTGACCGAGACTCCCAGGCGGCTCACGTTCTGGCCGACATCGGGGGTGTCGTCTTCCCGCCAGGTGGCTGCGGTGGCACCTACGCGGGTCCCCGTCGGGAGCTGCCGCGAGGCCCCCACCTCGAAGACGTCTTCGCCGAGCTCCCGGAAGACGTGCTCCAAGCGGGGGATCGTCTCCCGGTAGTAGTCGCGGGTGACGTCGTAGCGCGCAAAGAGGACCGGGTCGAAGGCCGCCTGCTCGATGATTTCGAAAGTCCCGGCGATCTGCGGCTCGAGCTGCTGGACCCTAAGGCCGCGGTTCTGCCGCAGCGCGAGGACCACAGCCTCTTCCAGCGAAAGGCGCTCCAGCCGTGCGGGAACAGCAGGGGACGCATCCGGCTCCCCGTGCGGCGCGGTCGGTGGAGGCAGATCGGGAAGGGGCGCGCGTTCCGTCTGCGATTCCACCTGCCACTGGGGACGCGGCGCCTCCCGGAGCCAGAGCGGCCGACAGCCCGCCAAGCCGACGAGGGCTGTCAGGGCCAGCACGCCTTCCAGCCATCGAGCATGGGCAACCCTTCGTGTAGCCAACGCTGGGGCCGTTACCGCTGGTCTTGCGGCCGGATTCCGCCTCCACAGTCTTTCCGCACGCGGGGCATTGGTCCCGATTGACCGAGCCATGGGAAACCTCGATTGACAAGCGCCGAAATCACAAGCCGGCAGGGAGTTCGTCGCGCAGGCGGGCGGAGGATAGCAAACGCGGGGGGGCGGCACTACCCCGAATCCGTAGCGAGCGAAGACTTTCAGACTGCCGCGGCCTGGGCCCTGCCTCACCCCGCCCGAAACGCCAGGATGCTCGCTCGCGAGTTTGCGATTGCCCAGCGGGCCTGCTTCGCCTAGGATGGAAGGCACGTAGCGTACCCGTAAAGGTATGGTGCTTTCGATGCCCCCGCTCATCCGCAATCTGCTCATTGGCATACTGGCAGCCCACCTCGGGGTGGGTTGCTGCTGGTGTGATGCCTTCGCGCGGAGCGGAATGGAGCGAATCTCGCGAGGCGGCGCGCCCCCTCGGTCCGTCGAGTTGGAGGAGGGGTTTCCCGGCGCGCCCTCGGACCAGGTTCCCGCTGAGGGGGAAGAATCGCCTCCCCATCAGTGCGTGCAGGCGACGGTTTCTGCGGCCCCGGCCGAACAAGGCGCCGTTGCTGAACCCCCGGTCCATCCGGCCGATGCGGTGCCCTCATTCCCGTGGAACGCGGGCAACGCACCAGGCGCTGGTCTGAGGTCCCTGGTCGGGTTCCATGCTGGCTTCGGCACTCTGCGACTCCACCTGCTCAAGCGAGTCCTGCTCGTTTGATTCTGCCACGGCATCTTCTTGTGGCTCGGAGTTAACGCTGTCGTGTGACGGCCTCCGCTTTGTCGTGCCCGATGGGCGGCAGGAGTGAGGAGCATCATGGCCATGTTGGAGACAGGAACGCATTCGCCTGCTTCGCGGCGGGTCCATCAGGCAGAACCAGGCGCCAGGCGGGAGCCGGATCCGGACCTGTCGCCGCGGTCCACCCGCTGGTGGGCGGCTGTGCTCGCGGGGACGCTCACGGGGATGATCTTGGGTGCGAGTGTGGTGCACTGGGGGGTCGCTTCGGGGCTGACCGAGGCGATCTGGGCGGAGCGCGCTGCGCTGCGAAGTGGCGGTGAGAAGGTGCCGGGCGGCTCCGGCGACCACGCCCACGACGACGGCGCGGACCGCCATCACCACCCGGAGGACGGCACCCACATTGCGCTGAGCGCGCAGGCACGGAGGAACATCGGCCTTACCCTGGCCACCCTTTCTCCCCAAGGTTTCACGCGCAGCATCCAGGTTCCCGGCGTGGTGGCCGAACGTCCGGGCCGAACCCTCGTGGCGGTCTCCGCGCCTTTGGGGGGGATCGTAGAAGAGGTGGTTCCCCTTCAGGGCGAGGCCGTGGCGCCGGGCACCGCCCTCTTCGTCTTGCGGCTGACGGACGAAGACCTGGTAGACCGGCAGCGCGCCATGCTGCTTGCGATCGAGGAATTGGATGTCGTGGAGCGCGAAATCACTCGCCTCGAGGAGGTTACTGCCAGCGGGGCCGTGGCCGGCCGCAACCTGCTGGAGCGGCAATACCGTCGGCAGAGCATCGAGGCGGCCATCCGGGCGGAGCGCCAGGCATTGATCCTGCACGGTCTGAGCGACGAGCAGGTCGAGCAGATCGCCCAGAGCCGGCAGTTGCTGTCCCGGCTGGTCGTCTCCGCTCCTTCAGCCGCACACGAAGATACCCCGACAGCCGCACACGAAGATACCCCGAGCCGATCGTTTCAGGTGGTGGAGATCGCCGCGCGTCCCGGCGATCACCTGCAGACCGGCACGGCGCTGGCGGTACTGGCCGACTACGGCGAACTGTACGTCCGAGGAAACGCGTTCGAGCGCGATGCCGCCGCCCTCTATCAGGCGGCCTATGGCGGGACCGGGGTGGACATGCTCGTCGAGGGGAACGGGGCGGGCAAGGAGGTCGTGTCAGCGCTGGAGATCCTGTATGTGGAGAATGCAATCGATCAGGAATCGCGTGCCCTGCATTTCTTCGTCTCCTTGCCCAACGAGGTGGTCCGCGATCACCGGACATCGGACGACCGCCGCTTCCTCGCCTGGCGTTTCAAGCCCGGCCAGCGTGTGCAGGTGCAGGTTCCGCTGGAGCGTTGGGAGGACCGCTTCGTGCTCCCGGTCGAGGCCGTGGTCCAGGATGGAGCGGAATCCTTCGTCTTCCAGCAGATCGAGGAGGACTTCGTGCGCCGCGAGGTCCACGTCGAGTATCGCGACCAGCGCAGTGCCATCATCGCCGTCGACGGCAGCCTCTCGGTGGGCGACGTCGTTGCCGTACGCGGAGCCTACCAGATCCACCTCGCCTTGAAGCAGCAGGCCGGGGGTGCCGGGCACGCCGATCATCACCACCACCACTGATCCCGTGCGGAGAAACGCGATGCTCGACGCCGCACTCAACGGCCTGCTCCGCTTCTCGCTGCAGCAGCGCGTGCTGGTGACCACCCTGGCCGTCGCGCTGACGGTTTACGGGGCCTGGCAGATGCGCGCCCTGCCCATCGACGTCTTTCCCAGCCTGGACAGGCCGCGGGTCGTGGTGATGACCGAGGCGCCCGGCCTGGCGCCCGAGGAGGTCGAGGCGCTGATCACCTTTCCGCTCGAGTCGGCGCTCAACGGCGCCACCGGGGTGCAGGCCGTCCGCAGTGCCTCGGACGTGGGGCTCTCGGTGATCTACGTGGAATTCGACTGGGGTGCCGACGTCTTCGCCGGCCGGCAGATCGTCGCTGAGCGGCTGGCCCTGGCGGGCGAGCGGCTCCCTCCCGGCGTCACCCCGCAGTTGGCGCCCATCTCCTCGATCATGGGGCAGATCATGATCATCGGCATGTGGAGCGAGACCGGCGAAACTCCGGCCATGGAGCTCCGCTCGCTGGCCGACTGGGTCGTCCGCCAGCGGCTGCTGACGATCCCCGGCGTCTCCCAGGTCTTCGCCATGGGCGGCGAGCGGATGCAGTACCAGGTGCTCGTCGATCCGCAGCAACTCGTCCGCTACGGCGTGACCCTCCGCGAGGTGAAGACGGCGCTGGCCGAGAGCAACGAGAACGCCACGGGAGGTTACCTCGAGCAGCAGGGCCCCCACGAGCTGCTGGTGCGGTCGTTGGGGCGCGTCCACACGGAGGGCGAGGTGGGCGAGGTCGTCGTCGCATCCCGGAACGGCCGGCCGGTCCTGGTGGGCGATGTGGCGCGGATCGTGCGCGGGGCCCAAGTCAAACGCGGCGACAGCGCGGCCTTTGTCCGCAACGGCCAGGGCGCCTTCTCCGGCGGAGCCGCTGTCGTGCTCACGGTGACCAAGCAGCCCAATGCCGACACGCGCCGGGTCACGGACCAGATCACCCAGGCGCTGGCCGAGCTGGCGCCCGGGCTGCCCGGCGACATCCACGTGGAGCCGGCCCTCTACCAACAGAAGTCGTTCATCGACAGCGCCATCGGCAACGTCACCGCGGCCCTGCGCGATGCCGGCCTCCTGGTCGTGGTGGTCCTGTTCCTCTTCCTGCTCAGCTTCCGCACCACCTTCATCACGCTCACCGCGATCCCCCTCTCGATCATGGTCACCGTGATGGTCTTCGCTGCCTTCGACCTGTCGATCAACACGATGACCGTGGGAGGACTGGCGGTGGCGATCGGCGGATTGGTGGACGACGCCACCGTAAGCGTCGAGAACGTCTTCCGCCGCTTGAAACTGAACCGTCTGAGCTCGACGCCCCGCTCGCCCCTGGCGGTCGTGTTCGATGCCAGCGCCGAGGTCCGCAACCCGCGGGTCTTCGGCACCCTCATCGTGGTTCTGGTGTTCGCCCCGATCTTCGCCCTGGGGGGGATGGAAGGACGGCTGTTCACCCCGCTGGGCGTGGCATTCCTGGTCTCCGTGGTCTCCTCGCTGGTCGTTTCGCTGACCGTCACGCCCATCCTCTCCTATTGGCTGCTCGCGCGCCCGGGCATCTGGCCCTATCTCGCCGGCGCCCTGGCCCCGCCGGCCACCCTGGCCCTTTCGCTGTGGGGAGTGCCGCAGGGGCTCTCCGCGGCGGGATGGTCGCAGGCTGCCCAGTGGTGGTCGGAAATGGGGTGGCTCGGCCACGGGCTTTTCGCCCTGCTCACCGCGCCGGCTGCCTGGTGGGCGATGGTTGCGGCCGAGCGGCTCTCCCATCGCGAACGGGACAGTCTCGTACTCCGCGGACTGCGTTTCACCGCCGAACGGGCGATGTCTCTGAGCATTGCCCGGCCCGGTGTCGTCCTGGGAACGGCGCTGGTCCTCGTGGGCGCCAGTGGGGTGGGCTTGGTACTGCTGGAAAGCGATTTCCTCCCCCCCTTCGACGAAGGATCCGTACAGATCAATGTCCTCCTGCCGCCGGGAACCTCGCTGGCAACCTCCGAACGCGTGGCCGCCGTCGTCGAGGAGCGCCTGCAGGAGATCGACGACATCGTCGCCATGGTCCGCATCACGGGCCGCGCGGAGCTCGACGAACATGCCGATCCGGTGAGCGTCTCCGAGATCATCGCCACCCTCGATCCCCACAGCCGCCGCAGCCGCAGTGAGGTACTTGACGAAATCCGCGAGGCGCTGGCCGAAGTCCCCGGGATCGTCGGCAGTGTGGAGCAGCCGCTGGCTCACCTGATCTCACATATGGTCGCCGGGGTCCAGGCCCAGGTGGCCATCAAGCTCTTTGGCGACGATCTCGAAGTCCTGCGTCGCAAAGTCGAGGAGATCCGCCTGGCCATTGCCGATGTGCCCGGTGTCACCGATCTGCAGGTCGAACCGCAGGTCGAGATCCCGCAGCTCCGGGTGGAGATCGACGGTTACCGGCTTCAGCAATACGGTCTGCGGCGCGCCGAGATCAACCGGCTCATCGAGACTGCTCTGCATGGCGAGGTGGTCTCGGAGATCCTCGCGGGTCAGCGGACGTTTGACCTTCTCGTCCGCTTCGACGACGACGCCCGCGAGGACATCGATGCGCTGGGGCGACTGCGGATCGACCTGCCCGACGGCGGCAACACCAGCCTCGCTTCCGTAGCCAGCATCTACCCCTCAACCGGTCCGAACACCATCCATCGCGAGCAAACGCGGCGGCGGATCGTCGTGCAGTGCAACACCACCGGCCGGGGCTTGGTCGACGTGGTCCGCGATATCCAGGCCCGTCTGCAAACGCTGGAGCGTTCCCTGCCGCCCGGCTACTTCCTGGAGTACGGCGGCCAATTCCAGAGCCAGCAGGAGGCGGCCAACCGCATGGGGCTCTATTCCGTCGCTGCGCTGGTGGGCATGTTCCTGGTGCTCTACGGCATGTTCCGCTCCGCGAACCTCGCGCTCCAGGTGATGATCGCGCTGCCGGCGGCCTTCGTCGGCTCCGTGGTGGCCCTCTATCTCACCGGTCAGACGCTCACCGTCGCGGCGATGGTGGGCTTTATCTCGCTATGCGGCATCGCCGCGCGCAACGGAATCCTCCTCTTCAACCACTACTTCCACCTCGTCCGCTACGAGGGCGAGTCGTGGACGCGGGAGATGATCCTTCGCGCCGGACGGGAACGCGTCGCCCCGGTGATGATGACTGCCCTGACCTCGGGGATCGGCCTGGTCCCGCTCGCCCTCGCCGCCGGCGAGCCGGGCAAGGAGATCCTCTACCCGGTGGCCACGGTGATCATCGGCGGCCTCGTCACCAGCACGGCCATGGAGTTCCTCGTCCGCCCGGCCCTGTTCTGGCGGTTCGGTCGGCATGCCGCCGGCGCGGTCGTCGACCAGGATGCGCGCGAAAGCCTGCACACGAAACATCCCACCATGGAATCGTGACCGTTATCGACCTGTCTCGCGCTGAAGTGTGACGCGAGCAGGCCAGGAAAGCTCCTACTCCCCGGGGATCTCCAGGCCGCCGGTGAGCAAGAGGCCCTCGATCCGCGTGCGGCTGACCTCCAGGTCGCGGAGTGCCTCGACCAGCGCGAGGTGGGTGCGAAAGTACGTCTGTTGCGCTGCGAGCAGCTCGAGGTAGCCGAGTTCCCCCTGCCGGTAGCCCTGGCGGACGAGGGCCAATGCGTCGTCCACGTCGGGAAGAATGGCCTCGCGGTAGCGGGCGACGGATTCGCGGGCATCGGCATAGTGGCGGAACTCCTCGGCCAGCCGCTCGTGGAGCGCCAGTTCCACGCGGCGGAGCTCCTGCTGGGCGGCCGCCAGCTCCGCCTGGGCCTGGTGGATGTTCCCCTGGTTGCGGTCGAAGAGCTGCAGGGGAACGGCGACACCCACGGTGGCGAGCGTATCGTAGGAAGCGAAGTCGTAGCGGAGCCCCGCCTCCAGATCGACGTCGGGGAACCTCCCGGCGCATTCCCGCGCCAGGGCCGCGCGCGCCCGTTCGAGCTCCGCTGCAGCACGCCGCCGCTCCGGGCTCTCCTGGAGCAATCGGCCCGCGGCCGCATCCCATTCCAACGGTGCGAACGTCTCCGGGCCGTGCTCCTCGATCGGCGCCATGGGCAGCTCGGGAATACCCACCGCGGCCGCCAGAGCGCGCCACTGGCCGGCCAGCGCGTTACCAGCCGTCTCCCATTGCAGGCGGGCCGAGTTTGCCTCGATCCGCGTCTGCAAGACGTCGACGCGGCTCACCTCCTGGGCGGCCAGCAGTTGCTCCGCAACCCGCAAGCTCTCCTCGCTGATCTCGAGCAATTCCCCCCAAAGCTCCACGGTCCGCTGGGCGGCGAGCACCCGGTAGGCAGCCACCCGCGTGTCGTTGATCACGCGGAGCCGCTGCATTGCCCACTCGTGTTCGGCGGTGGCGATCTCCTGGCCTACCACGGAGCGATTCCATCCCAGTTTACCCGCGGTGACGATGCGTTGACCGACCACGAACCCCTGCTGTCCGCCGCGGCCTTCGTCGCCGATCTCCTCGCCCACGTAGCCCACCACCGGATTCGGCGGCAACCCCACTTGCAGATGCTTGCCGCGGAGAGCTTGAACGCGGCGCGCAGCCAGCGCCAGCGTGGGGTTGTTCTCCAGTGCCAGATGCTCCAGTTCGGAGAACGTCCGGAGAGGACCCGTGGATGGCGGAACTCCCGTCGTTGCGGAGTCACTGCCGAGCACCGCTGTCTCCATGCGCCCCGCGTGGTGGGAAGCCGGCGGCAGACCTGATCGCGGTAACGGCCAACGCGATTCTGCCGCTGCCGCCTCGCCTGCCCACCCCAGACACACCGCCATCGCACCAGCCGCCATCCGTTGAAGGAAGAACGCTCTCAACATGGCGATATTCCAGTTCCGGCGCCGTGATCCACGATCAGGCCTTCGTTCGCCTCTGGCCCCCAACCGGCCAGTGGCGCGGAGCGAGCCCCACGACCGCTCTCATCGACTCCCCCCTGGTCGTATCGGTTGCGCCGTCGGAAGCGATTGAGAGAATTCCAAGCGTATCACTTCCAAGAACCGCTCATTGCTGAGCGGCTACCCCGCTCCCGAGGCCGCGGCAATCGCTTGCAGATTCTCCAGGGGCGTTGCCAGAGGAATGGCACACTCGGGGCCCACGACGTCGATGCCGGCGGCCAACGCCTCGGCGGCGTCCGCAGCGATCTCTTCCGGCGTTGCCTGCAGGAGTTTGAGGTTGTTGATCCCGCCCATCAACGCCAGGCGGCTGCCGGCGAGCTTGCGGACCTCGTGGGCCGCGCCGGTCTTGGTGTCCCAGTGGAAACAGTCCAGTCCCGTGCGCCCGATGGCATCGATGCGGTCGCGGGTGTCGCCGCAGATGTGCAGGATGACTGGCACCGGGATCCGCTCCGCCAGTTCGGTGTGCAGCGGTTCCAGGAAGGTCTCGTAGGCCCGGGGACTGCAGAGATCCCGAGTCGCGTGATCGGCCACGAGGATGCAGTCGGCGCCGGCATCCACCTGAGCCAAGGCAAACCGAACCGTCACCGGCATGAGCCGGTCGAGAATCCGGCGGGTCTGGTCGGGATCGTCGATGGTGCCGATGAGGAAGTTCTCCACGCCGAAATAGTGGTAGCCCTGAGTCCAGCTCCCGAAGACCTTGCCGCACACCGCCGCGCTCTCACCCAGGCGGCGCCGCAGGAGGGAAACGGCCTTGAGGGGAACGGCACAGCCGGGGTGCTCGAGGAGGCCGCTCGGGACGCGCACGTCGTCGAGGTCGCGGAAGATCGGCCTGACGCTGACCGGCATGGCGTCGGGCCCGCCCCACCGGACCGCGCACCCCATGGCGGCGGCCTCGTGGCACACGGAGAAGAGCGGCATCACCACGTCCAGCCCCAGCACCGTGTGACCGGCGATCGCCAGGGCGGCCATCGATTCGGCGTCGAGATGGGCCTCCGGAAACCACGCCCCGGTGCGCTGCATCAGGTCGCGGCACGCGATCGAGGTCCCCGTGCCGTAGACGGCCTGCCGAGAGCGGCGGCGGCGCACCAGGGCGTCCAGGAAGCGTTGTCTGCTCATACCTTCGGCGTCTCCTCGCTCCACCGCACCGTGTACATGCCGTTGTCGTGGACCTCAAAGACCGTTCCTGCCCAGCCTCCCAGCGGCATGTCGGGGTAGTCGGTGTCCCGGGCGCCCGACTCCACGCGCACCCTGTCGCCGACACGGAACTTCGCCGGTCGCCGTCGCCCGTCCTTTGCCATGGCTCTTCCTCCGGAGGCGTTCGTTTCCGGCATTGTCGGCTCCTGTGGAGGACCTGGCAAGCGAGGAGCCGTGTTGGCAGGACAAGCTCCAGGACTAGCCAGTGTCCGCCGACCCACCCTAACCGACAACTGCCCAGCGGACGAAGCGAGCGTTACAAGGGCGGTCTCGTTGGCAGCTCTGGCAGGTCGATCGCCCCACCATTGCGGCGTGCCGCATCGGTCGATAGGATGCAGTGATCCGCCGGGGCATATTGCGCGAAGAACCTCCCTCATCGAACTCGAGTGTCTCGGAGCGTTGAAGATGACCCAGGAATCGACATGGCGATGTCACAGCATCTTTCGGGGCGGTCGACCCAAGGCAATGCCGACGACCTGGGTTTTGCTGACAGTCTCAGTACTGGTGCCGGCGGCAGTAGGCGAAAGCTCAGCCCGGGAATTGCCGGAACGCCCCAACGTCGTTATCCTCATGACCGACGATCAAGGCCATGCCGACCTGAGCATCTGCGGCAGCGACCGGGTGGAGACCCCTGTCCTGGACAGCCTCGCCCGGCAAGGCGCCATGTTCACGGACTTTTACGGTGCGTCGGCCGTCTGCTCGCCCTCGCGGGCCTCGCTGCTCACCGGCCGCTCCGCGCTGCGCACCGGCGTCTACAGTTGGTTGAACACCGAGCAGAACATGCACCTGCGGATCGAAGAGATCACCTACGCCCGCATCCTCAGGGACGCCGGCTACGACACCGCCCACGTCGGCAAGTGGCACTTGGGTTACGCGCTGTACGACGGTGTAGGCGAAGGCCCCATGGCCGGCCAGGGCGGTTTTCGACTCCACGGGTCGACGCAGGGCCCCAATCCTTACGACCACGGCTTCGACTATTGGATGGCCACCGGCAACAACGCCCACCCTTCCCACCGCAACCCCGAAAACTTCGTGCGAAACGGCCAGGCGGTCGGCAAGATGGAAGGCTACTCCAGCCACATCGTCATCGACGAGGCGATCCATTGGCTCCAGGAGCACCGCGATCCCGCGAACCCCTTCCTGCTGAACATCTGGTTCAACGAACCCCACCGCTCCGGCGGCCCCGCCGCGCCACCGGAGTACGAGCAGCGCCACGCCGATTCCCGCCTGCCGGGCTACTACGGCTCCATCGAGTACCTGGACAAGGCCGTGGGCAAGCTGATGGCGAAGCTCGAAGCGATGGGCGAGACGGAGAACACGCTGGTGGTGTTCACCTCCGATCACGGCAGCTACCTGGAGGGGAGCAACCGGCCGTTCACCGGCCGGAAAACCAACCTCTGGGAAGGCGGCATCCGCGTGCCGGGCATCTTCTACTGGCCCGCCGTGATCGAGCCGGGCATGGTGGTTTCCGAGCCGGCGGGTATGGTGGACGTGCTGCCGACGCTCTGCGACATCGTCGGCGTCGACGTGCCCAGCGACCGCACCATCGACGGCATGAGCATTCTGCCGCTGCTCGAAGGCGGGTCCACGCAGCGAGGCACACCGCTCTACTGGTTCTACAGCCCTTCCCGCCCGGTGTGCGTGATCCGCGATGGTGACTGGTCGTTGGTCGCCGACCCCACCCTCGATCTGCCCACGCAGAACTGGTTCGAGGAGGAGTTCATCGGCGACATCAAGCGGACGGAGCTGACCAACTTCCGCCTCTACAACCTGCGCAGCGATCCCCGGCAGCAGCACGACCTCTCCGAACGCCGCCCCCGGCGATTCGAGGCGATGAAACGGACCATGCTGGAAATGCATGCCGAGATCGTCGCCGAAGCCTTCGACTGGCGAGAATTCGAGTGGTAAGCCGCCACCGCCATGGCGGTAGGCAACTCGGCCGCCGGGAGGCATTGGAAGACTGGAAGCCGTGTACGTCCTTGTGCGGATTCCTCCAGCTCCGTGACGCGAACGGAGGCGAGTCTCAGGGGGCGACGCTCGGTGCTCGAACGAATCCGCAGCCAGTGGGCGGACGGCGAGGAGCCGCACCTCGCTCAACTCCAACCGGAGGCGTCCTTTCGGGAGAGCTACCGGATTCTCGGCAAAACCGTCGTCACCGAAGAAGACTCTATCTCCGGCCGGGTGTTTGACGATGCCGTCCGCTATGCCTTCTACGCGCACCACGCTGCGGCGGAGGGGGCGGGCTCGACGCACCCCCGCCTATGGCAGCCTCGGGACCGACTCACCGGCGGCCGGCAATCGCATCTTCCTCCAGCAAGGATTCCAGGGCCGAATCGACCGCCGGGCCGGCCAGCGGCGCGTCGTGGACCAGCGAGGTTCGCTCCGATGCCGCATCGAGCAGCCAGGTGCGGGCGGGAAGAGCGATGCCCTTCTCCCGGGAATGGTGCTGCGAAGAGGCCAGCACCTCTACCAAGGCCGCCTCCAGGAGGGCGGCGCGGCCGTTCGAGGTACCGTCCGCGAGCGCCTCGGGGGGCTGAGGTCCGATGTCCCGGCTGGGTCCTGGGGGCCATTCCTGGGTGTACCGCTCGGCCAGGTACCAGCCGGTTCGTTCGGCAGCGGCACCATTCCGGCCATCGGCCGGCTGCTCGGTCATCGTCCCCG
>SLBP01000061.1:0-14315 GCA_007126245.1 Planctomycetales bacterium | reverse complement strand
GCGGTCTTGCGGCGCCCCGCCCCGCCACTGCCCTGCCGCGCGGGGCGGCCGCCGGGCGTGGCCGTCGGCCCCGCAGCGGCGTCGTCCAGGTCGATGCCGAAGACGTCGGTGAGGCTCTCGGCGTCGAGCGCGCGGTCCTGCGGCGACTTGCCCACCACCTCCGCGGCAGTGGCCGAGGAGACGAGCTCCAGGTGATCCACGCCGCGGAGCACGAAGAGGAGCTCCGGCCGCTGGTCGAGCCGGGCTCCGACGCCGTAGAGGACCGCCGCCACGTGCTTGCACATCACCGCCCAGTCGGGGCAGGAGCAGCCCAGGCGGATTTCTTTGGGCTGGGGAAAGAGGCCCGTGCGGCGATCGGTGACGATGGTCATCACCTCGCCGGAGAGCTTTCCCTGGAGGAGCTCGAGGAGCGAGCCCACCCGGCCGCCGCAGCGGCGCTTCAAAGCGGCCCATTCCTTTCCGGGAAGGGTGGTGATCGTCACCTCCACGTTGTAGAGCGACTGCCCGGCGACCTTGGCCGTAACCTTCCCCTCTTCGATGGCCAGGTGGCACACCGAGCCGTTGCGGACGTAGGTCCGCCCGCGGGGCAGGCGGTTGGCGTAGTCGCCGAAGCCCTCGAGGTGGTCGCACCAGGCGCGGCCCCAGAAGGTCCGGGCAATGGTGCGGCCGGCAATCGCCACGGGCTGAACCTCCACCCCCTTCTTCCGCATCTTCTCCATCTCCCGGGCCGCCTGGGCGCGCCGCTGGGCGACCGGGACGTACGGCCGCCAACCTCCCCATCTCCAAGACATGGTTCATTCCTCCGTAACGGTGGATACGTCGAGCCGCACCAGATCGAGCAGCTCGGCATCGCTCATTTCCGTGATCAGCCTGGGGGCCTCCCCTTCCAGAATCGCTTCGGCCAGGGCCGTCTTCTCGCGGATGACGGCGTCGATCTTCTCTTCCACGGTCCCCTGGCAGAGGAACTTGTGGACGACGACGTTCTTCCTCTGGCCGATGCGGAAGGCGCGGTCGGTGGCCTGGTTCTCCACGGCGGGATTCCACCAGCGGTCGAAGTGGACCACCTGCGAGGCGGCGGTGAGGTTCAATCCGGTGCCGCCCGCCTTGAGGGAGAGGACGAAGAAGGGGGGGCCCTCCTCGCGCTGGAAGTCGTCGACCAACCGCTTCCGCTTCTTCACGGGGACCTCGCCGTGGAGCACCAGCCCGCCGCGGCCGAAGACGCCGGCCAGGAAGGCGGCCAGCGGCTCGGCCATCTCGCGGAACTGGGTGAAGACGAGGACCTTCTCCTGGCGCTCGGCGAAGGTCTCCGCCAGCTCGGCGAGGCGGGCGAACTTGCCGCTCTCGGCCGGCACGTAGTCGCCCGTGCCCAGCCACTGGGCGGGATGGTTGCAGATCTGCTTGAGCCGCATGAGGAAGGCGAGGATCACCCCGCGCCGCTGGATGCCTTCGGCCTGGTCGAGCTGCCGGGAAAGCTCCTCGACCGATCGCTCGTAGAGGGCGGCCTGCTTCTTTGTCAGCCGGCAGTAGGCCTGCATCTCGGTCTTCTCGGGCAGGTCGGCGATGATCGACCGGTCGGTCTTCAGCCGCCTGAGGATGTAGGGCCCCACGAGGCGGCGGAGCGGCGCGTACTGGCCGGCGGCCGACTTCTCCAGCCGCTTCACGAAGGTGCCGAAGGCCTTCGAGCCGCCCAGCAGGCCGGGGCAGAGGAAGTCGAAGATCGACCAGAGGTCGCCCAGCCGGTTCTCCACTGGTGTACCGGTCAGGGCGATGCGGGCGGTGGCCGAGAGCTGCTTGACGCAGCGCGTCTGCCGGGCCGTGGGGTTTTTCACCGCCTGGGCTTCGTCGAGGACCGCCAGGTCCCAGCGGAGCGATTGCAGCCAGGGCTGCCGGGCCAGCATGGCGTAGCTGGTGAGCACCACGTCGGCATCGCCGACGAAGCCCTCGCCGTCGCGGGCGGCGGCGGCCAGGTCCTCCGCCCTGGCCAGGGAGGGGTGGGCGAAGCGGACCGTAAGGCTGGGGGCGAAGCGTTCGAGCTCCGCCTTCCAGTTGGCCAGCAGCGAGGCCGGCAGCACCAGCAGCGACGCCCCCCGGCGGCCCTTCCGCTGCCGCTTTCGCAGGAGCAGCAGGGCGATCACCTGGATGGTCTTTCCCAAGCCCATGTCGTCGGCCAGGCAGGCGCCCAGGCCCAGCTCGGCGAGGAAGGCGAGCCACTTGACGCCGTCCTGCTGGTAGGGGCGCAGCGTGGCTCGCAGCTCCTTGCCGGGCAGCGCCGCTTCGATCGACTGCGGCGCGCGGAGCGCCTGGAGCCGTTCGGCCAGCCAGGGGCCGGCATGGACCTCCGCCCACGAAGCGGCCTCGCCCTCGAAGAGGTCGGCCCGCTCCGGGTCGAGCGAGGCGCCGGCCAAGAGCCGCATCCCCTCGATGAAGGAGACCCCCTCGCCCGCCTCCCGCTCGACCTCCTTCCAGCGCTCGAGGACCTTCGCCAGCCGCTCGCGGTCGACCTCGACCCAGCGGCCTTTGAGGAGCACGAGGTCGTCGCTGCCCGCGAGCACCTCCTGCCACTCCTCCTCGCTGAGCGCCTGGCCGTCCATGGCCAGGTCGAGGCGGAAGTCGAGCAGCGCGTCGGCCCCCACGCGGGGTTGCCTCTTGCTGCCCACGGCCACGCTCACGCGGACCCGCGGCGGGGTCTTGGTCCACCAATCGGGCATCCGCACCAAGAGACCACACTCTTCCAGCAGCGGGGCATCCTTGAGCAGGCGGTGGGCCTCGCCCGGCGTCCAGCGGAGGGGGTGGAAGACGGCGCCCGAGTCGATCAGATCCCTCACCCAGGCGCAGCGCTCGGCGGCCCGCTGCACCGGCGTGAGGAGCTTGGCCAGCGTCTTGCGGTTCCGCGCCCCGGCGTACTGCTCGAGGGCCTTGCCCAGCGGCTGGTACTGGACGCGGCGACCGTCGAGGAGCCGCGGGGCGTAGGTCGCCAGGAAGGCGAAGGGGTACGCCGCGTCGCGCTTGTTTTCGGCCAGGTGGAACGAGACGCGGCCCACGCGGTGCCAGAGCGGGCTCACGCCCTGCAGCCAGGCCGCCAGGCCGCCGGCGGTGGCAGCGATCTGGCTGCGTGCCAGGGCGTCGAGCTCGGTCCAGAGCTGCTCGAGGACCTCCTCGCGGAGGTACTCGCCGCCGCGCATCGGCGGTGCCGCGGCGAGCAGGGCGGGCCACGCGTCGCTCGGCGGCGGCAGGGCCGCAGCCAACTCGCCGGTCGGTTCGGGGATGTGGCACAGCTCGGTGAGGTAGCGCTCGCCGAAGCGGCGCCAGAAGGCCAGGTCGGCCGGCAGGGGCCCCTCGTGACGGAGCGTGGTCAGGTGCAGCAGCCCCGCGGCCGATCCTTGTGCAAAGGCCTTGCGCAGGCCTCGAAGCGGCGCCTCCGGCAGGGGCGCGGCAGGGGGTGATTCCGAGAGGATCAGGTGTCCGGAGGGTGTTACGGCCAGCGCGCTCACCCGTGGTCTCCGTGCCCGGCAACGATGAACGATGGGTGGATTCCCTCCCGACCCTCCGGCGACTCCGTGTTCCGTGAGACGAGCCCGGGCATCGGGAATCCGATCGGTCAATCGTAACAGACGCCGCCGGTGCCCGCCAAGGCGCGGGAGGGGGGCGCTAGACGCGGACGTGCTTCCACCCGCCGTGCAGAAAGCGAAAGAGGATCAGCCCGGAGCGGAGGGTCAGATCGGCCACCATGGCGTACCAGGCGCCGAGGACCCCCAGGTCCCATCCGGGGATCTGCAAGCCGAGGAGGGGGAGATCGACCTGCGGGAAGCAGAGGTAGTAGACGGCGGGGATGCGCAGGCCGAGGAATCCCACGAGGGTGATCAGCAATGGCCAGCGGGTGTCGCCGGCGCCGCGGAGGGCGCCGCTGAGGATCATGGCCAGTGCCAGGGGGGGCATCCCCAGGGAGACGACGCGGAGCAGGGGGGAGGTCTCCCGGGCGATCTGGTGCTGGTCGGAGCTCAGGAAGACGAAGGGGAGGCGGTCGGCCTGGGTGAAGAAGATGAGGCCGGCGGTGACCATCAGCCCCCCGCCCACCAGCAGCGCCATGAGGACGCTGCGGCCGGCGCGGCGGTGGTCGCCGGCGCCCAGGTACTGCCCAGCGAGAGTGGCGGCGGCCATCTGGAAGGCCACGCCGGGAAGGAAGGCCAGCGACTCGCTGCGGATGGCCACTCCGTGGGCTGCGGCGGCGAGGTCGCCGAGGCGGTTGATCAGGGAGACGAACCAGAGCTGGCAGGCGATCAGCGTCAGGGTGTCGGCGCCGCCGGGGAGCCCCACCCGCAGCAGGCGGCGGATGAGGTCCTTGTCGGGGCGCAGCCCCCGCCAGTGGAGATGCAGCCGCGATCGTCCGCCGATCAGCAGGAAGAGCGCGCTCAGGCCCCCCGCGCTATAGCCGGCGGCGGTCCCCAGGGCCAGCCCGGTCCAGCCCATCTGCGGCAGGGGGCCCAGCCCCAGGACCAGCGACCAGCTTACGGCGACGTTCACGGCGTTGACCACGGCCATGATCCCCAGGCCGGCCACCATGTCGCCGGCCCCCCGCAGGCAGGCGACGCCCACCACTTGGACCATGAGGAGGGGAATCACGGGGACCACGAAGCCCAGGTACTGGCCGGAGAAGGCGGCCGATTCCCCGGAGAGTCGGAGCCAGAAGCCGATCCGCGGCCCCGCGTAGAGGCCGAGCAGCATGGCGGCGAGGGCGAAGCAGGCGCCGAGAAAGAGGGACTGGTTGGTGACGCGGCGGGCGGTGCGGTAGTCGCCGGCGCCCACGTAGCGGGCCACCATGGCCGTCGCCCCGATGGCGACCACGGAGAAGAGGCCGTACAGGAGCCAGAGGAGGTAGGCGAGGAGGTTGATCGCCGCCAGGTGGGGGCGGTCCAGGTAGTGGCCGGTCAGCAGCGTATCGGAGAAGCCCACGAGCATCGCCAGGAGCTGCTCGAAGAGCACGGGCAGCGCCAGCCGCAACATGGGCCGCAGGGTGCCGGGAGTCGCGGTGATCGGAGAGGCCACGGCAGCGTCATGGGTGCGGAATCGCTCAGCCGGTGAAGCGGCGGACGACGAGGGTGATGTTCTGGCCGCCGAAGCCGAAGCTGTTGCTCAGGGCCACGCTGCACGGGGCTTCGCGCGCGGCGTTGGGGACATAGTCCAGGTCGCAGTCGGGATCGGGGGTTTCGTAGTTGATCGTGGGGGGGAGGACGCCGTCGCGGATGGCCAGCAGGCAGATGATCAGCTCGGTGACGCCCGCGGCAGCGATCAAGTGCCCCATCATGCTCTTCGTGCTGGAGACGGGAATCCGGTAGGCGCGGTCGCCGAAGACGCGCTTGATGGCCAGCGTCTCCACGCGGTCGTTGACGCTGGTGCTCGTGCCGTGGGCGTTGATGTACTCGACGGCGTCGGCGTCCAGCTCGGCGTCGGCCAGGGCCATGCGGAGGCAACTGATGGCGCCGCGGCCCTCGGGATGGGTGTCGGTGATGCGGAAGGCGTCGGCGGTGGAGCCGTAGCCGGCGATCTCCCCGTAGATGCGGGCCCCGCGGGCGCGGGCCCGCTCCAGCTCCTCGAGGACGATCATCCCCCCCCCCTCGCCGAGGACGAAGCCGTCGCGGAGGCGGTCGAAGGGGCGCGAGGCCCTCTCCGGCTCGTCGTTCCGCGTGCTCAAGGCGGTGAGGAGGTTGAATCCCGTCACGCCGAAGGGGTGGATCATGGTGTGCGCGCCGCCGGAGAGCATCGCGTCGGCCTCGCCGCGGCGGATGATCTCGGTGGCCTCGCCGATGGCCTGGCTGCTGGCGGCGCAGGCCGTCAGGCAGTTGACGTTGGGCCCCTGGGCGTTGAAGAAACTGGCCAGGTGCCCGGCCGGCATGTTGGGCTCCTGCTCGATCTCGACGAGGGGGTGGACGACTTCCAGGCCGTGGCGGGCGAAGCGCTCGAGGTCGAGGGAATCGCCGTCGAGGGCGGCGACCATCATCTCGGTGAAGCAGTGGAAGTCCTGCTGCCCCTCGCCGCTGCCGGTGTAGACGCCGAAGCGGAGGGGGTCGAGCGACCCGTCGAGAATGCCCGCGTCGGCCACCGCCTTCTTGGCGGCGCCGACGGCGAAATGGGTATGGCGGCCCTGGAACTGCCAGTCGGCCGGGTCCTCGCCGGCCTCGGAGAGGTCCCAGTCGCGGACCTCCGCGGAGATCTTCGTGGGGAAGTTGCTGGCGTCGAAGAGGGTGGTGTAGCCGACCCCCGACTGGCCCTCCAGCAGGCGCCGCCAGACTCCGTCCAGGCCGGCTCCCAGGGGGGTCACCCAGCCGATCCCGGTGACCACGACACGTCGTCTCATCACGAAGGTTCCTCGAACGATTGCCTAGGACATTGCCGGGCAGCGGCGAGGGGCTTCCCCTCGGCGGTCCGGCCCACCTCAAAGGCCTTGAGCACCTGCATCATCCTCAGGAAGGTCTCCGGCTCGAAGAGGACGTGGCTCGCGAAATTGTCTCTCAGGTGCGCGAAGATGATCTCCACCTCCCCTTGCAGGACGTCGCCCTTGTGGCTCGTCCCCACGATCATCGCCCCATCCTGTCTCACGTACTCGATGGTGGTGCTGTAGGTCAAGAGATCGCCGGGAACGGCCTCCTCGTAGAAGCGGGCCCGGGCGATCTTCGCGAGCACGACCTTCTCGGTGAAGCCGGTATGCTCGCAGACGAGGAGCCCCCCCGTCTGGGCAAGCCCTTCGATGACCAGGGTGTTGGGCATCAGCGGATAGCCGGGGAAGTGGTCGTGGAGGTGCTCCTCGGCCAGGGAGACGGCCTTGATCGCCTTGGCGCGGCGGCCGCTCTCGAACTCGATGAATCGATCGATCCAGTACCATCGCATGGGATTGGCCGCTGCGTGGAGGAAACGCCTGAGGGAACGACGCGGCACCGCCCGGGGCGATCTGCAGATCGGTGACCGGGATGAGGGGCATGGGGGAAGCCGGGCTTCGCCGGCGGAGCGGCATCAGGATGAGACCTGCAGGGTGTGCTCCACGAAGCGGCAGAGATCGGCGACGGTCAGGGAGTTGGCGAACTCCTGTACTTCGGGGTTCTTGGAGAACTCCTCCAGATCGGCAAAGGGCATCCGCTCGCGAAGCTGGGCGAGGCCGGCCTCGGTGAGCTTGCCGTCCTGGACGTACTCGGCGTTGGTGAAGATGTCCTCGGGAAAGAGGGACCCGCGGGCGATCTTGATGTCGAAGGCCTTTTCCAGGCGGAAGACGATGTCGAGCATGTCGATCGATTCCGCCCCCAGGTCCCCTACCAGGCGCGCTTCCGGGGTGACCTCATCGTCATCGACGCCCAGGGCTTCGACCAGCGCAGTGCGAATCTTGGCAAAGATCTCCTCCGAAGTCGGCATCTCGTTCATCCTCCGATTGGGAATGGTCACAAAGTGTTGGGGGGGTCGGAAGGTGTCGCCTGGGAGGCGTCGCGGACCCGTCAATCAATGGCCTCCCAGGCTCAGGCCGCCGTCGACGCGGATCACCTGGCCGGTGAGGTAGCTCGACGCGTCGCTGGCGAGAAAGGCGACCACTTCGGCGACTTCCTCGGGACGGCCGATGCGTTTCATGGGAATGGCCTCGCGAATCCTGTCGCCGGCAATGCCGCGGACGACCTCGCTCATGTCGGTCTCGATCATCCCCGGGGCCACGGCGTTGACGCGGACCTTGCGGGGCGCCAGCTCCTTGGCCAGGGCGCGCGTGAGGCCGTCGATCCCCCCCTTGCTCGAGGCGTAATTCACCTGACCCCGGGAGGCGAACTCGGCCGCCGTACTGGAGAGGTTCACGATCGCTCCGTTCCGCTGATACATCATCGGCTGCACGACCGCGTGGCAAGAGTGGTACGTCCCGAAGAGGTTGGTCTCGATCACCTCGCGCCACTGGTCGGCCGTCATGGCGCCCAAGAGGCCGTCGCGGACAATGCCCGCCGAATTGACCAGGATGTCCAGATGCTCCCAGGCATCGACCAGTTCCTGGACGAGGTCGCGGACCTGCTGGTCGTCGCGAACGTCGGCCTTGCAGGCCCGGATGCTGCAACCCTGGCCGCGCATCTCCTCGACGAGCAACTCGGCGGCCGCCTCGTTGCTCTGGTAAACGAAGGCCACCTCGGCCCCCTCGGAAGCGAGCTTCGCCACGCAGGCGCGGCCGATACCGCGGCTGCCGCCGGTGATCAGGGCTGTCTTGCCGTCAAATCGCATGGAAATCGGTATCGTGTCCTCGGCTGGGGAAGCCAAATCCTTTTTCCGGGCCGCGGCGCTCAGGCGCGCGGGGCCCCCACAAACCGCTCCTGGGGCCAGAGCAGCGCAAACTCCCCGCGGAGCTCGCGGCGCACCGCCTCGTCGCGATCCGCAGCCGCAGGCGCGCGATCGGCGAGGTTGTAATGGGCCAGAACCAAACGCGCAGCCACCGTAAGGCGGCCCTCCATCGTCGCCCGCACCTTCACCCGGGTCTCGCCCTCCTGCCGCTCCTGGATCTCGGCGCTCAGGGTCAGCTTCTGGCCCGGCGAGACGAACTGCCCGTACCGCACGCTGGCCGCTTCGCGGAGGACCACGATCGACTGCGCAAAGTCGTCCGTGGCACGGATCAGCCAGGCTGCGGCGTCGGTCAACGCCTGCAGCATCAGCACCCCAGGCATCACGGGGAAGCCCGGAAAGTGGTCGGCGAGGTACTCCTCGGCCATCGTCAAATTCTTGACGGCCACGATGCGGCGGCCGGGCTCCAACTCGACGATGCGGTCAACCAGGGCGAATCGCATGGAAAGTGGGGAAAAGGTTCTAGGTTGCCACAAGATGCGGTTCGCCCGCAGACTCCAAACTGCGCAGTATAGTCATCCCCATTCTTATTCACAACCACGAAAGTCGCCAGCCATCCGTCTTGGGGGGGGCTCCGGCCGATCGGGGCCCAAACTATCACTAGCAAAGGGCAGTGCTGCGGGCAAGCCGGCCGCCGCGCGCTCCGCCGGGAATCGTTCCCGGCAGGCGGCGGCAGGAGCGCCAGCACACCCTTCCCAAAACCCGTAGCTGGCGTCGCGCGCGAGGTGGGGCTCCCCCCGCGAGAAGTATGGCGTCGAGGAGAAACAAGATAGAGACTTGTATTCTTCCGTGCGTTCTCCGCGCCACGCCATGCAAGACCCGCCTCCGTCCGCCCCTCGCCATTGGCCCCCTACCGATGGATCGACCCGTTTCGCTGATCGCCGCCGCGCGCACGACCGCCCTGGGGACGCTGGGAAGCCGGATAACCGGGCTGCTCCGCGATATGGCTACGGCAGCGGTTCTCGGCATGTCCGGTGGGGGGGTGCTGGACGCCTTCGTCGTCGCCTTCCGAATCCCGAACCTCGCGCGGCGGCTCCTGGGTGAAGGGGCCCTGACGGCCGCCTTCGTCCCCGTCTTTGCCCGCGAGCTGGACCGCGACCGGCGGCGGGCGGGCCAAGTGGCCGCGGCGACATTCGCCCTCTCCGCAGTCGTGCTGGCAGCCGGCGTGACGGTCGCGTGGCTGGGGTTGGGGGCCGCTTACCTGCTCTGGGGCGGCCGCCCGGGGGTGGATCTGCTCCTTGGGCTGGCGGCGGCGATGATGCCCTATGCGCTGTTCGTCTGCCTGGCGGCCCAGTCGGCGGCCGTCCTCCAGGCCTTGGGACGGTTCGCCCTCCCCGCAGCGGCACCGATGGTCCTGAACCTCTGCTGGCTGGCGGCGGCCATCGCCATCGCCCCCCGAGTGCGTCCTGAGGGCGGCGGCCGCGCCTTCGTGCTCGCCGGTGCCGTGCTGGTAGCCGGGGTGGTCCAGCTTGGCCTTCAGTGGGCGGCCGTCCGTCGGGCGGGGCTCCGGCCGGCGCTGGACTTCGGCGCAGTTCGCCAGCCGGTGAGCGAAGTCTTCCGCGGCCTGGCACCCGTGGCCGCGGCTCTGGCCGTGACGCAGCTCAATGCGCTGGCCGACAGCCTCATCGCCTGGGGGCTGGCCGGTCCGGCCACGGCGACCATCGGCTGGCTTCCCGGCGAGGTGGGCTACCCGATGCGCCCCGGAGCGGCCGGGGCGATCTACTTCGGCGAGCGGCTCTACCAGTTTCCGCTCGGGTTGGTAGGCGTCGCCGTAGCCACAGCGGTCTTCCCCACCGTGGCGCGGCGGGCCGCTCGGGGGGAGGGGGAGCTGCTCGGGAGCGACATCGCGACGGGGCTGCGGCTGGTGCTCGCCGTGGCCCTGCCGGCCGCAGCGGGGTTGGTGCTTCTCGGCGAACCGCTCGTCGGCCTGCTCTTCGAACGGGGTCTCTTTACGGCCCACGATACCGCGCGGGCGGCCCGGGTCGTGGCCTTCTACGGCTCCGGCGTCTGGGCGTACTGCGCGCTGCCCGTTGTCGTCCGCGGCTTCTACGCCATCGGGGAGCGGCGGGCTCCGGCGCGGCTCGGGCTGGCGGCCGTGGGGCTCAACCTGGCGCTCAACGCGACGCTCATCTGGCCGCTCGCCGAGGCGGGCCTGGCCGCGGCCACCTCCGCGACCGCGGCCTTGCAGCTCGCGGTCCTGCTGGCCGTTTTCGCCGCCAGGATTCCCCTCCCTTGGGGATCCCTGGCGACCACCGCGGCCCGCGCGGCGGCGGCCACCGCCGTGATGGCCGTCGCCTGCCTGCTGCTCGAGCCCTGGCTCCGCGGGCAGGTCCCCGCGAGCCCCGCCGTCCAGCTTGCGGTCCTGCTGGCCGTGGCCGGGGGGCTCTACCTGGCGGCCTACCGGATCCTCGGCGGGCGGGAAATCGGATGGCTGCTGCGGGGGTAGGTGTTCTGCCCTCCTCTCGAAGGCCCAGCAAACCAGGCAGGCGAGGCATTTCCGCCCCGCTGCCAACGCCGCCGCAGTGGCGCTGACTATAATGGAAGGGTGCGAGAACCCCGAAAATCCGGGGTAGCTATTCGAAAATCCAGGTGAGACGTGAGCGAAGACGCGAAGAGAAGGCGAAAGCCAGTCCTCGGACCCGGCGACGACGGCCGCGGTGGTGCCCGGGACGGCGAGGTCCCATCGCACCCGGCGCGCGCCTTGGACGGGGCCCCCGATGAAGAGGGGAACCTCCGCATGGCGGGCCCTCAGGACGCAGACCCGGCCGGCCGCCGCCGGATCAGCGATCTGATTGCGCAGATCAGGGATGTCGCCGACAAGCTCGACGCCGAGAAGGCCAGCCGCGGCGATATGAAGATCCTCAGCCGCACGCTCCGCGAACTCCGCTACGCGTTCAAGGTCTTCAGCCCCTATCGCGCGCGGCGGAAGGTGACCGTTTTCGGGTCGGCGCGGACCCTCCCCGACGCGCCCGCCTACCGGCAGGCCGTGTCCTTCGGCCGCAGCATGGCCGAGCGGGGCTGGCTGGTGGTCACCGGCGCGGCGAGCGGCATCATGGAGGCCGGACACGTGGGGGCCGGGCGGGAGCACGCCATGGGTCTGAATATCATGCTCCCCTTCGAGCAGGCCTCGAACACGGTGATCGCGGGCGACTCCAAGCTCGTCCACATGAAGTACTTCTTCACGCGGAAGCTGATGTTCGTCAAGGAGTGCGACGCCATCTGCCTGTTGCCCGGCGGCTTCGGGACGCTCGACGAGGGCCTCGAGGTGCTCACGCTCCTGCAGACCGGCAAGCGGGACATGGTCCCCGTGGTCTTCCTCGACGAACCGGGGGGCGACTTCTGGCGGCACTTCGAGGATTTTGTCCAAGGGCAGCTCATCTCCCGGGGACTGATCTGTGCCGAGGACCGGGCGCTTTACCGCGTCACCGATCGGGTCGAGGAGGCCGTCGCGGAGATCGAGGGCTTCTTCCGCGTGTACCACAGCATGCGCTATGTCCGCAACCGCCTGGTGCTGCGGCTGACCCGCCCGCTGGAGCCGGGGCTGCTCGGGGCGCTCGACAGCCATTTCGCCGACGTCCTCACCGAGGGCCGCTTTGTCGAGAGCGGCCCCCTGCCCGAGGAGAAGGACGAGCCCGAGCTGGCCGACCTCCCGCGGCTGGTCTTCCACTTCAACCGCCGCGACCTGGGACGCCTCCGCCAGCTCGTCGACGCGATCAACCGCGGTGGGGTGGACGCCGCCCCGACGCCGGGACCGGCGATTGACGCGGCCGAGGGTGGCGCCTAGATCTTCCACTGCCGCGGAGGGGCCGACGCCCTGTGCCCGATCGGCAGCGCCCTCTGGGAGATCCCCATCCGCGCGGCCGCCGACGCGGAACACTCCGCAATACCCCCCGCCACGGGCTCTAGCGGCGCCGGCCCGCGGTCGGGTGAGACGCGCCGCGAACTTTTGCCTCCCCACCCGGCGCGCCGTTCAGTCGAGGTACTGGGAGAGCTGCCGGACGACGGTGCCGTCGGCGCCGCGGAGGTTCACCTCCAAGGGCATCTGTCCGGGGAGGCTGTGGGCGGCGCAGCCGAAGCAGGGGTCGTAGGCGCGGAAGGCCATCTCCACCATGTTGAGCAGTCCCTCGCGGACCTCCCCCTTGCGGATCAGGCCCTGGGCGGCCTTCTTCACCGACATGCAGATGGGCGCGTTGTTGTTGGTCGTGCCCACGATGAGGTTCACCTTGGTGAGGATGCCCCGCTCGTCGGTCGTGTAGTGGTGGGTGAGCGTCCCCCGGGGGGCCTCGACGGAGCCGACGCCTTCGGTGGGCGTTTCCGTGGGGAGGGCGCGGTACTCCTTGCCGGTGATCTCCGGATCGGTGGCCAGGGCGACCCACCGCTCCGTGGCGTAGAGCAGCTCGATGAGCCGTGCCCAGTGCGTGGCCAGGGTGTGGTGCACCGGCCTGCCGCCGAGCGTCTCGTAGAACCGCTCGTATTCCTTCTGGGCCAGCGGGGTGGCCATGCCCTCGGCGGCGTTGAGGCGCGAGAGGGGCGTGGCCTTGTAGACGCCCGACTCGGGGCCGTCGACCATCCCCTTCCAGCCGACCTTCTTCAGGTAGGGGAACTTCAGGTACGACCAGGGCTCGACGCGCTCGGCGACGTAATCGAGGTAGTCGGCGGCGGGGTACCTGGCGTGCTCCTTGCCGTCGGGCCCCACGACGCGGATCGCCCCGTCGTAGAAGCTGACGCGGTTCTCGGCGTCCACGGTTCCCATGTTGTATGTGCGGTGGACGTAGACGTCGCCGGTGATCAGGTTGACGTAGTCGGTGTTGCCGAGCACCACGTCGCTGAAGAGCTTCAGGGAGAACTGGGCGAACTCGACGGCCTCGCGGCCCCGGGCTTCGATCTCCTTGCGCTGCTCCTCGTTGATGCCCCGGGAGACGCCGCCGGGCAGGCCCCAGTTGGGGTGGATGGGCCGGCCGCCCATCAACTTGATGAGGTTGTGGCCGTCGCGGCGCATCTTGAGGACCTTGCCCGCGATGTCCATCCCCACCTTGGCGATCACCCCCAGGATGTTCCGCTGCGCCTTGGGGGCCTCCGGGCCGACGACGAAGTCGGGGCCGCCCAGGGCGTAGAAGTGGGTCGTGTGGTCGGTGGCGAAGAAGATGCTGTAGAAGAGCTCGCGGAGCTTCTTCGCCGTGGGGGGCGGGTCGACGTGGAAGACCGCGTCCAGGGCCTTGGTGGCCGCCATGTGGTGCGCCTCGGGGCAGACGCCGCAGATGCGCGCCGTGAGGTTGGGCATCTCCTCCGCGGGGCGGCCCACGCAGAACTTCTCGAAGCCGCGGAGCTCGGGAATCTGCAAATAGGCGTTGGCGACGTCCCCCTCGTCGTCGAGGAAGATGTCGATCTTGCCGTGGCCTTCCAGGCGGGTAATCGGATCGATGGAAACGCGCTTCATCGTGGAGTTCTCCTACTGCGACGCGGCGGGCGATGCGGCACCGCCGTTGCCGCCGGCATCGAGCTTGTTGCGGCGGAGCAGACTGTGGGCCAGGCTGAAACGGTAGAAGCTGCCGACGGGATCGGGGATCCCCTCGCGGATGATCCGCTCCACCTCCTCCGGGTCGGAGGAATCGATCACCGAGGAGAGGGCGCTCATGAGCCGCGCCCCGTAATCCTCGACGCCCTCGTTGGGACCGTAGCAGCCGATGCACGGCGAGTTGACCTGCGGGCAGAGGGCCCCGCAGCCGGCGCGGGTCGCCAGCCCGCAGCAGACCAGGCCCTGCTCCAAGAGGCAGGTCTCCTCGTCGGGGATGATCTCCCAGGTGCGGTAGAACCGCTTGATCTTCTTCTCGCTCCGCGTCCGCGGGCAGACGTCGCACACGGTGGTGTCCTCGCCGATCACCGAGCCGGGCTCGGGGAGCTTGTTCTCGAGGATCGCCGTGATGGCCTCCCAGATGCGGTCCGCCTCGGGGGGGCAGCCGGGAAGG
>SLBP01000150.1:0-14480 GCA_007126245.1 Planctomycetales bacterium | reverse complement strand
CCTCGCTGGAGCGGCAGGTCGCCGAGCGGACCGCCGTGGCCGAGCAGCGGGCCGAGGCCCTCCGCCGCCTGGCCACCCAGCTCAGCCGGGCGGAGGAACGGGAACGGCGGCGGCTGGCCCGGCGGCTGCACGACGATCTGCAGCAGTTGCTCATCGCCCTGAAGATGCGCCTCCGCGGGCTGGCCGAGGACCAGGGCGGCCGCGCGGACCAGATGGAGAAGCTCGACGAGTTGGTCGACGAATGCCTGCGGACCTCGAGCAATCTCACCCAGGAGCTGGGGCCACCGATCCTTCAGGTGGGAGGGATGCTCGACGTGATCCAGTGGCTGGGCCACCATTTTGCCGAAGCCCATGGCATGGAGGTCGCCGTCGAGGCCGTGGACGAGCTCGCCGTGGTGCCCGAACACGTCCGCGTCTTCGTCTTCCATGCCGTCCGCGAGCTGCTCACCAACGTGGGCAAGCACGCGGGCACGCGGAAGGCACGGATCACCCTATCCGCCGACAATGGCTTTCTTGTGATCGAGGTGGAAGACGACGGCCGGGCCTTCGATCCCCAAGTGGTCGAGGCCCGGTTGGTGCAGCCCGAGGGCTTCGGCCTGTTCCACATCCGCGAGCGCCTGGAGGCGCTGGGCGGCCGCCTGGACATTGCGCGGGGGTCGGAAGGGGGCGCCCACATCGGCCTGGTGATCCCGTGGTCCCAAGAGGTCGAGGTCCTGGTGGAACTGACTCTCCCTTTGCCAGCCGAGGCGCTCTCCCCGCCTGCCCGCGGCCTCATGGGCAGGAGCGGGGTCGTCCGCGTGCTGGTCGTCGACGACCATGCCGTGGTCCGGGAGGGCTTCGTGAGCCTGCTCAACGGTCAGCGGAGATCGAGGTCATGGGCGAGGCCGTCGACGGGGCGGACGCCGTGCAACAGGCCGAGGCGCTGCGGCCGGACCTGGTCCTCATGGACATCAATATGCCCAACATGGACGGCGTGGAGGCCACGCGGCAGATCAAGCAGCGGTTTCCCGAGACCGCCATCGTGGCACTCTCCTTTCATGAGGACGAGGCCCTGGCCAAGGCCATGCGGGACGCCGGTGCCGCGGCCTACGTCACCAAGCACGCGCCCGCCGAAGAGCTCATTGCGGCCATTCGTCATGCCGGCTCCTCCGCCACGGGCGCTGAGTAGGGAACCGGGCCCGCTTCGTCAGAAACCGCCGCGACAACCAGCCAGCAGCTCGTTCCCCGTCAGGGGATGATCGCTCGTGCGGCCGAGGAAATAGAAGGCCGAAGCGGCATCGAGGGCGGCTGGGTGTCGCATGAGCAATGCGTCGATGCTCAAGCTTAGCCCGAAGAAGTGAAGTCCGGGTAGCGGATGCCGGGGACGGGCATCGGGTAGTTGCCCGAGTCATCGGGGCGGGTGGGGGGATCGGAGGCGAGGGAAAGACCCGGCGGCGCGGTGACGTAGTCCGATCGCATGGCCTCCTCCCAGGTGATCACCTGGCCGGTGTAGCAGGCCCAGGTGGTCATGATGGCCAGCATGCTGCTGCGGGCCATGTAGAGCCCGTTGTTGATGGGATTGCCGCTGCGGATGGCCTGGAAGAGGGCGACGTGCTCCAGGGCGAAGCGGTCCGAGGCGGTGCCTTCGTACTGCCAGGGCCGCTCGCCGTCGATGCGGTAGCGGAGCAGGTCGCAGCGGCCCTTGGTGCCGTAGAAGCGGTCGGAGATCTCGCTCGCGCAGCCATCCTGCTGCCGGCAATAGGCCGACATCCGCGTCCCGTTGGCATACTGGAAGACGACGGCGTGGTGGTCCCAGACGTCGCCGTACTCCGGGCCCACGCGGGTCTCTCTGCCCCCCATCCCCCAGCAGGAGACGGGCGGCTCCTCGTGCATGGCCCAGGCCGCTTTGTCGAGGTGGTGCACGAGGTTCAGCCCGGGAAGGTCGCAGGAGAGCCAGAAGAAGTTGAACCAGTCCTGGAGCTGGTACTCGAGCTCGCTCCAGCCCGGCTGGCGCGGGCGGCTGCGGAGCGATCCGGTGTTGCAGGTCTCCTCGATGTACGTGATCTCGCCGATGGCCCCGTCGTGGACCCGCTTCATCGTCTCCACGGCCCCCGTGTCGTATCGCCAGGCGAGCCCGGAGACCACGCTGAGCCCCTTCTCCTCGGCGATCCGTGCCGACTCGAGAACGAGGCGGATGCCGGGGGCGTCCACGGCGTGCGTCTTCTCGCAGAAGACGTGCTTGCCGGCATCGACGCAGGCCTTGAGATACGGGGCGTGGAAGTAGGTGGGCAGCGCGAGGAGCACCACGTCGGAGCAGTCGATGACGTGCCGGTAGCCGTCGAGGGCCGCGAAGCAGTGATCGTCGTCGACGGCGACCTGGCGGCCGCAGACTTGGCGGATGGCCTCGCGGCTGGCACGGAGGCGCTGGGCGTCGAGATCGGCCATGGCGACGAGGCGGGCGTTCTCGTCGGCATTAAGGGCATCGACCGCCGCGCCGCTGCCGCGCCCCCCGCAGCCAATGAGCCCCACGCGGAGGATGTCGCTGCCTGCCGCATGGGCGCTGCGGGAGATCCCCAGCGCCGCGCCGGCGGCGATGGTTGAGCGTTGCAGGAACTGCCGTCGGGTATCGTGGTGGGGTGGCATGGGTTCTCGTCCTTTCTGGCAGACCGCCACGATGTTCGTCGAGGCGATTGAATCGAGGGGCTTCCGAGGCAAGCATGGCGCACGTCGACACAGCTTCGAAGGGCCGCGGCCTTAATCTTCCTCTGCTGCGCGGGGACGGCCCCGACGATAGAGGACGGGGCGCTCCAGCGGTGCCGTGGCCACCTCGGTCTCCGCGGCGGACCGCTCGATGAGCATGTGCCAGCGATGCGGATCGACCCCTTCCCCGGCGAAGTGCTCCGGCGAACCGTCGCCGGGGAACCGTGGTGAGTCGACGAGGTTCGTGAAGAGCATCACCATCTGGTGCTCGCGGGCGAAGACGATCGCCCGCTGCAGGGCGGCCGTGGCGTCGGTGGCGCCGGTCGGATCGGCGTGGAAGGGGGCGGCCGTGACGTCGACGAACCCCCATTCGGCCAAGGTGCGGTTTCCCAATTCCTCGGGAACGTCGAGGGCGATGGCGTTCCGGTACGGTTCGGCTGCCGGCAACGGCAGACCACTCGCCAGGCCGAACAGTGTTGCTGCCAGGAAGACGCGGATGCGTGGGGTGCTGATCATCGATGTCTCCCCGGCTGGGGGCCCTTGCCTTACGGATCGATCCATGCCTCCGCCGCCCGGGGGGCTTCTTCCTCGCCCGGAACCCCGTGCGGCGGCAGCTTTCTGCGCCCCTTTCCTCGAATGTCTGCCGACAGGCTACTGCTGTGCCGCCACGATCCGCTCGGCCAGCTCGCGGCGGGCGGCGAAGATGGCCTCGGGGTCGCGGCTGTAGTCCCACCAGTTCGGGGCGATGCGGTCGACGATCTCCTGCACGGCCTCGGGCCCCGCCAGCGATTCCAGGAGGACAAAGTACTCGTAGTCTTCCAGGCCGTCGCGGAGGACCTTCAGACGGATGCTCGTGATCGGCCCGTCGATCCCGCAGGGCGCGCCCGGGTAGAGGAGAAAGCCGCCGCCGTTATAGTGCCGCGGATGGGTGAAGGCCGGATTGAACCAGGGATCGATGACCCTGGTCACCGTGCTCCAGTAGAGCAGCCCGGTGATGCCGTACTGGCGGTTGATCCAGGTGGGCACGCGGAAGACCAGCGTCGGGCGGTCGATGTGCCAATAGGGCGGGTCCTTGTCGCGGACCTCCTCGTACCGCGGGTGGTATGGCGGGGCCCGCTGCACGAGGGCGGTATACGACCAGGCCTCGTCGCCGGCGGCGAGCCTCTCTTCGAGGGTCTCCCGATTGATAAAGGCCCACAAGGGGCACCAGATATCGATGGCCTCGTCCATGTTGGGCCAGGAGGGGTCGTGCGGGTAGGTCTGCTCGACGACCAGCCGCTTCAGGCCGGGGGCGGCTTCGTGGATCATCTCGCCGAGCACCACCACCTGCTCGTAGTTTTCCGGCAGGTTGGGCTCGTCCAGGACGTAGACGTAGGCCCGCTCGTGCCAGCCGTTCTCCTCGAGGTACTCGTAGTACTCCCGGTAATAGCGTTGGGCCTTCTCCCGTTCCTCGGGCGCGATGTCGGCATAGCCGGGCTCACGCGTCGAGTGGGGCAGGCGGGCGAAGGGGGCCGAGGGGACCTGGAAATCGGTGAGGGCCATCTCGTCGATGAAGCGCGTGAGGGCCTCGTGCCGCTCGGAATCGATCGAAAGCGAGCCGTCGGCATTCACCTCGGGAAGGAGGTGGCGGGGGATGGGCGGATTGATGCGGTGCTCGGCCAAGGCGCGGCAGTAGCGGGCTTCGATCTCTCGGAACCGCTCCGAGCCGCGGTCGACGTCGAAAAACCGGCCGACGGTGGCGAAGTGGCCGAAATGGGTGCTGTGGGTGGGGCCGTCGGGGAGGGTGAAATCCCAGACGGTCAAGCGCACCGGAACCGAGGCCGTTCCCTGCTGGGCGGTCACGGTGAACGTCCCCCGGTACTCGCCGGCGGGAACGTCCTTCGGTACGTGGACGTCGACCCAGATGGGCTGGTTCTGCCCTTGAAACACCTCGAAAGGCAAGGCGTACATGTCGTACCCGCGGGTGACCAGCGGCTCACCCCACCGCTCCCGCCGCTGGGTGAGCGGCTCGATGGGCTCCCCGGTCACGGGGTTGGTGAAGGGCACCAGCGGATCGGGGTAGAGCCCCGGAGGGAGCTCCGCCCGCGGCGTGGATAGGCGCACGCGGACGTACTCCTGGCGGTAGAGGCGGACGTTCTCTTTACCGATCCGCGCCCCATCCTCCCCCACGAGATCGGAGATCTCCGCGGCCACCACGCGGAGGTGCCCGCTCGGCGCCGTGACCACGACCTGGAACGACTCCACTTCGTTGCGGGCGGCGGCGATCTCCGCGGCGTCGGCACCGAACGGTGGATCGCTCTGGCCGATCCGCTGCATGCTGTCAAGCACGGTCAGTTCCACCGCCTCCTCGCCGAACGCTTCCGCTCGAGCTGCGAAGACTGCGGCAGTCAGCAGTAACACGGTGAGCAGAGGGCATCGCATGGCAGAAAACTCCTCTTGGCGACGGGCAGGGGCCCCGCGGCGGCAGGCGCTTGCGCAAACTTGTCGATCCGAATGGCCGGCCGAAGGGGACCGTCCCATTTTCGCGGCCGAATAGCGTTATCGACGAGGAATGCCTTCTACGGCCGCGAAAATTGGGACGGTCCCCCGTCAACGGTTACGTCCGGGCACGTGCGAGCGTGCGGCTCACCGCCACTGTACTCGGCCAGAAGGCCGAGTCAAGCAACCTTCGCGCCAATGTCCGGCAGTAACGGAGGAGAGGGCGATGTACGCTTGACGGGGGCGGCTCCGTGCCCCATGCTGGTCGATTCCCCCGAATGCTTCGAGGGTCGCCCCCCCGACCTGTCATGGCACGAAGCCGCTGTAGGAGCGGCTCGGGCACAACCATTTCGTAGCAAGGGAGTAGTACCCATGAAGATCGGTCGCGCGAGACGGGGCACGTGGAGCAGCCTGCTGCTGACGGTCGGCATCCTCTCGCCCATATTCCCTCTCGGTCGAGCGGGGGTGGCAGCCTGCGATGAGGGGCACGGCGATCCGCTGCGAAGGATCACGATTCCCACACTGGATATCTCCGCCGAGACGGAGCGGCACGCCATCGTGGCGGAAGGGACGGAGGAGACGTATCAGGGACACGTGGACACGCTGCTGATGCCGGATGGCAAGACGATCTTCGTCGCCTGGTCGATCGGGCATGCCGTCCATATCGGACCGCTGGCGCGGAGCGACGACGGCGGACGGACGTGGAGCAGGATCGCCGTGCCCGAGAACTGGTACGAGGTAAGCAATACGCCCACCATCCACCGCCTGATCGATCCGCAGGGTACGGAACGGCTGTTCGTCTTCGGCGGTGGGTTGGATTGGCGGGGCGACCGCGGCGGCAAGCCGCCCTATCCCATGTACCAGGCGGTGTCCGAGGACGGCGGAGAGACCTGGAGCCCCATGGCGCCCAACGGGCTGGAAGGCGAAGTGCCGCCCAAGAGCATCGAGGGGTTCGACGGAGGCGAACGGCTGGTGATGTGGTCGGACCTGCCCGCCATGGGAGACGCGCCCGCCCACGTCTGGCAGAGCAACTCCACGGACGGCGGGTTGACCTGGGAGGAGGAGCGAAAGATCGTTGCCGTGCCCGACCGCTGGGCGCAGCCGGCAGTCGTGCGCTCTCCGGACGGCGAGCAACTCTTGATGCTCATGCGGGAAAACTCGCGGCGGAAGAATTCGCTCTACGCGGTGAGCGATGACCAGGGAGCCACCTGGTCGGAGCCCCGCGAGCTGCCCGCCGCCCTCACCGGCGATCGCCACGTGCTCCGCTATGCCCCCGACGGGCGACTCGTGGTGGCGATGCGCGATCGGGCCGGCCAGGGTATTGCCGACTGGGCCAGCCCCACTTACGGGCATTACATCGCCTGGGTGGGAACCTACGAAGACGTGGTCGAAGGCCGGGAGGGACAGTACCGGGTCAGGCTCCTCCATTCCCACGCGGGCGCCGACTGCGGCTATTCGGGACTCGAGTTGTTGCCGGACGGCACTTTCGTAGCCACGACGTACGTGAAGTACCGCTCCGGCGACCCCAACCACTCGGTTATAAGCACCCGCTTCCGTCTCGACGAACTAGATCGCCGACTGGGGTGGTAGTGATCTCCGTGCGGAGCATGAAGGCCTGCCTCGTCCCGGGAACGCGTGGTGGAGGCGAAGGGGACAGTCCCATTTTCGCGGCCGAATAGCGTTACCCACGAGGAATACTCTCTATGGCCGCGAAAATCGGGACGGTCCTCGCGCAGCGGATCGACACCGACGCCGCCCTGGCGCTGGTAGACAAGATCCTCGACTATTACCGCGCCAACGCCAAGCCGAAGGAGAGGGTGGGGCGGATGATCGAGCGGCTGAGCCTGGAGGCGATGGAGGATGCCTTGGGGCTCGGCAGCGAGGAGTGAACCGGGACTCGGGTTGCTCTCGCTCGAGCAGCCGAAAACGGCAGGCCCCCCTATCGACGGCCCCTCTCCGGCGGTTACCATAGACGCGCCCCTACAGCCGCGGACGAGCTGGCGCTGCGCGTCGTGGTGTTGTAGAAGTTCCCAGCCCCGCGCCGCGGGCTGTCTGGCGGAAGGGGCGCGAACGGTCGTGCTCTCCGATTCGAGGATCACCGCTTTCAGGAAAGGGTTGCCGGATGGGAAAGGTCTTTGTCGGTCTCAATGCGGAGTTCTCGCGGAGCTCGGACAAGCCGTTCGAATGGGCGGTCGAGCAGGCCGCCGCCATGGGCTACGAGTACTTCGAGCCCATGGTCCACTTCGGCCGCGAGCTGATGAGCGAGGCGGGGTATTTCCACACCGTCTCCATGTTCGACGATCCCTACCGCATCAAGGAGGCCTGCGATGCGGCGGGGCTGAAGGTCTCCGGACTGCAATCGCACGGGCCGATGGGACGGCCCGACGTGCACGGCGAGTACATCAAGCTGGCGATCCGCGTGGCCGCGGAGATCGGCGTGCCCGTCGTCAACGCCGACGAGGGCATCAAGGCGAAGTGGACCACGGAAGAGGAGGACCACGTGCTGATCAAGTACACGCTCCAGGAGGCGGCCTTCGTCGCCGAGCGGCGGGGGGTGAAGATCGGCCTGGAACCGCACGCGCAGTACTCGCGGACGCCCGAGGGGCTGGACCGCATCTACCACCTCGTCCGCTCGCCGGCCATCGGCATCAACCTCGATACCGGCAACGCCTACCTCTGCGGGCACGACGTCTACGCTTGGGTCGAGCGGGTGGCGGAGCGGCTGGTCCACCTGCACGCCAAAGACATCTCCATCGAGCATGCGGAAGCGGAGCGCGGCAAGGTCACCGGAACCCCCGTCGGCTGCGCCTGCGGCGAGGGCGTCCTCGACTGGGCGCGGATCATCGGCATCGTCCAGGAGAAGTGCCCGCGGGACATCGTCTTCTCCGTCGAATGCGGCACGCCCGAGCAGGCCCGCAAGAGCCTGGAGCACCTCTCTAAGGTGGTCGGTTAGCCCGACGCGCATGCTTTCGCCTCGGGCAACCGTTCACGGGCCGGCCGGGGACTGGTCTATTTTTCGGCCAATAGACATCTGTCTTTAGCGGCCGCCGATGGTGGGCGTTCACCGTGGGCATCGCTGGTGGTATCTTAGGGGGCAGAGTTCCCGTCAGGCTCCTGCCGGGCCGTTTGCGCGGCCCGGGGGCCGGAGCGGAAGTTCGCGGGGTAAAGGCAGTTTTCTTTCGAGGATCATTAACCATGAACGCAGAAAACCGATCGTCGCGGCGCGAGTTCCTCAAGACCGGCGGCGCCCTGACCGTATCTTCCGCGCTGGCCGCCGCGGCCGTCCCCCGCGTCCACGCCGCCGAGGACAACACCATTCGCCTGGCGCTGATCGGCTGTGGGGGCCGCGGCAGCGGGGCGGTGGCCAACGCCCTCTCGACTCCGGAAGGACCGGTTCGGCTCCACGCCATGGCCGACCTCTTCCCGGAGCGCATCGAACGCTCGCTCCACGTGCTGACCCGGGAGTTTCCCGAAGGCGTCGACGTGCCGCCGGAGCGGCGTTTCGTCGGCTTCGACAGTTACCGGGCAGCCATCGACAGCCTCCGCCCCGGCGACGTGGCCATGCTCACCGGCTACGTCGCCTGGCGCCCGGTGCAGCTCGAGTACGCGGTCGAGAAGGGCGTCCACGTCTTCATGGAGAAGTCGTTCGGCTGCGACCCGCCGAACGCACGCCGGATCCTGCGGGCCGGCGAAGAGGCCGAGAAGACGAACCTCAAGATCGCCGCCGGCCTCCAGTGCCGCCACTCGCCCGCCCGCGACGCCCTCCTCAAGCGCCTCCGCGACGGTGAAATGGGCGAGCTGCAGCTCATCCGCGCCTACCGCATGCACGGCGACCACCGCTTGGGCCCGCGGCGCGAAGATGAGGACGAGCTCAGCTACCAGATCCGCAACTTCACCCACTTCTTCTGGGTCTCCGGAGGCCTGTTCGCGGAAATGACCATCCACCAGATCGACGAGGTCTGCTGGATCAAGGACGCCTGGCCCGTGGAAGCCCACGGCATCGGCGGGCGGGCGCCCGACAACTTCGACCGCTCGCAGAACCTCGACTCGTACCATATCGAGTACACCTTCAGCGACGGCACGAAGGGAATCGTCGACGGCCGCTACCGGACGGGCTGCCACAACGAGTTCGCCACCTATTTCCACACCGACCGCTGCGCCGCCCAGTTCTCGGGCGACATCCACGCCGCCACCGTCCGCGCCTACCGCGACCGGCGGATCGCGCCGGACAACCTCGAGTGGGAGCCGGAACGCGACCCGCTGAGTCCCTGGCAGCAGCAATGGAACGACTTCCTGTCGGCGATCCGCCGCGACGAGCCGTTCAACCAGGCCCGCTACGCGGCGCTCTCCAATCTGGCCGACATCATGGGGCGGGCCGCCGTCCACTCGGGCCGCATCGTCACCTGGGATGAGGTGATGGCCTCCGACTTCCAGTTCTACCCCGAACTCGACGCAATGACTTCCGACACCCCGCCCCCAGTCGAGGCCGACGCCGACGGCCGCTACCCGGTGCCCGTGCCGGGCGAGTGGGTGGAAGTGTGATCCCTGTGCGGGCAGGCGGGTTCAACTCCAGGCATTCACCGGCCGTCGCGATCACGAAAGGCGATGCGCGGCGGCTGGGACGTTTTTTGGGGTACACCGAAGTATTCGTTATTGAGGGTCGCGATACGATGAATGCAGAGAACCGATCCACGCGGCGCGGCTTTCTCAGGGCCGGCGGTGCGGTGACCGTCGCTTCCGCGCTGGCCGGCAGCGCGGTGTACCGCGTCCGTGCCGCCGAGGACAACACCTCTTCATTGGAGAGACCGACCATGGAGTTCGACCATATTGGAATCGTCACCACGGAGAAGAAAGAGGACGAGACGTACGTAACGGCCACCAAGGTCTGGGTGACCAATTTTCGCGACCATCCCTATCACGTCGAGTGGCTGCGGTTCGACCCCGACAGCCCCGTGACCGGGCCGGTGCGGGAGATGCCCCACGTAGCCTATCGCGTGAAGAGCATCGCCCAGGCCGCCGAGGGGCTCAAGGTCCTGCTGGAGCCGTTCGACGCGGGCATGGCCGTGGTGGGCTTCTACCAGACCGGCGACGGCGCGGTGGTCGAATTCATGGAGTACCCGGAGGACAACGGGTCCGGCTGAGGCATCACACGGGATGACCGGCGCAGCGGCTCGCCCAGGACCCGTGCGGAACGCCGGGTCCTGGAGTCTAGGCATCGCGTGCGCCTTGCCGGAAATCTCGGTGAAATGGGAAGAGGAATACCGGTCGCCGCGGTGTCCGGAGGGGGAGCCACGGCGGTACTCCGCATCGATGGCCAGACCTCGGGATCTCGACCACGTGGAGGAATCGTGATGGGTAGCGATACGACGCGGCGTGGTTTCTTGTGGAAGTCGGCCGCGGCCGGCGGGGGCGCGGTGCTGGGGAACCTGGCGGGCATGCAGGGAGCGGCGCGCGGGGAGGAACGGTCGGTAGAGACGCCGGCGCCCGGGACGCTCCCGGCTGGCAATTCCCCCCGAGTCGCCGGGAATGCCCCGCTGGTCGTGGTCACGCAGGCGGTCTGCCGCGACACCGATCCCCGCGCCGGCGCCTGGCCGTATATCGCGGAGATCCTCGGCCACGCGGGGCTCTTCTTCGAAGAAGTCTCGTCCGCCCAACTGCCCCAGCGGCTGCGCCGCTCGGCCGCCATCGTGCTGCTGGCGGGGAACCTGCAGCTTGCGGCTGCCGAGCGCGAGGCGCTGGCGGGCCTGGTGCGCGGCGGCGGTACGCTGATCGGCATCGGCGGGACGTCGGCATTGGATGAGGTCTTTGGTGTGCAGGGTACGGCTCCCCTAGCGGAGGGCTGGATCGTCTCGACCGCTGAGGATCACCCCCTGACCACGGCGCTGCGGAGCTCGCTGCACGTGTTCGGCGGCTGTATCGCCCGTCCCGGCGCTGCCCGCGCCCTGGCGGAATTGGAAGGGAGTACGTCACGCGCCCCGCGGGGCGGCGCCATTCTGGAGCACCAATTCGGCCAGGGCCGGTCTATCCTGCTGGGACCCGATTTGATCTTCTCCATCCTGCACATCCAACAGGGGTTGCCCGTGTTCCAGGACGGCCCGCCGGCGCCGGACGGTTCCGCGCCACTGGACGATGGCATCTTGAAGGCCGAAGACGGGCTGGTGCTCGACTGGCAGCGCGACCGTACGCCCATGCAGCCGGACGGCACGCCCGCCTTTCTCGAGCCGGTGAGCGACGAGCTGCGGGAGATCATCCTCCGTGCCGTCTTCTATGCCGCCCGGCAGCAAGACGTCGCGCTGCCCATGCTCTGGTATTGGCCGCGGGGCCTCAAGGCCGTGGGGCACATTTCCCACGACAGCGACGGCAACGACCCCCAGAGGGCCGAAGCCCTCTTGGAGGTCATGAACCGCTGCCAGGTGAAATCGACCTGGTGCATCATCTACCCCGGCGGCTACCCGCGAGCGTTCTACGACGCGCTTGAGGAGCAGGGCCACGAAATCGCCCTCCATTACGATGCCCACACCGTCGGGCCGCACACGTCCTGGTCCAAGGAGAACATGGCCCTGCAGCACCGCTGGCTGCTGAAAGAGGCCGGACTGGAGGAGATCGTCTCCAATAAGAACCACTACACGCGCTGGGAGAGCCGGCTCGATTACTTCCGATGGTGCGAGGCGCTGGGCATCCGTTCGGACCAGACCCGCGGCCCGAGCAAGCGGGGGACGATCGGCTTTCCGCTGGGCGGCTCGCAGCCCTTCTTCCCGCTCGACGACCAGGCCGACCCGCCCCGTTTTCTGGACGTGCTGGAAGTGAACATGCTCACCCAGGACCTCGTCATCGTCTGCCCGGCGGAATACGGCAGGGAGCTCCTCGATTCCGCGGTGCGGCATCACGGCGTGGCGCATTTCCTCTTCCATCCGGCCCACATCCTCACCGCCGGTGTGGCCGAGGCGCTGACCGACCTGGTGGAATACGGCCGCTCCCAGGGCATCGAGTGGTGGACGAGCGAGCAGATCGACCGATGGGAGCGGCAGCGTCGCGGCGTGGAGGCGCAGTTCGGCGCGGAAGCGGCGCTCACCCTCTCGGCACCCGCACCACTCCACGAGGCGACGCTGCTGGTGCTCAACCCGCCGCAGGGCCGGCGGTCGCTGGAGATCGACAACGCCTCCGCAGTGAGCGATCGCTGGGAGGTGTACGGCTTCGACTTCGAGGCCGTGACCGTCGACCTCGTGGGAGAATTCGCGGTGGAGTATCGAGGATGACCCCTTGTTCCATCTTTGATGAATGGAGGTGCGCAGCCATGCGTCCAGGATTTCTCATGTGCCTCGGAGGTGCGGTGCACGTCGTCGTATCGCTTGCGCTGGCGGGTCCGGCAGGACAGGTGGTGTTCGCACAAGGCGAAGGCCTCGATGCCGGTCCTCTGCGCGTGGGCTGGGCCGAAGTCGACCTGACCCCCGATCAACCGGTCGTCCTCACCGGCTTCTCCTTTGCGCGGGTCTCTGAAGGGGTGCTCGATCCGATCACGGCTACGGCACTGGCCCTCGAGTCGGCCACCGATGACGGCTCCGCGGAAGTGGCGATCCTGGTCGGTTGCGACCTGATTGCCATCAGCGACGGGCTGCGCGATCGGGTCCGGACCCTGGCGGCGGAGGCCCTGCCGGAGCTCGATGCGGACAAGATCGTCCTCCATGCCACGCACACGCATGCCGCACCGGAGACGCGAACACTGCCCGAGCTTGCCGAAACGCTCGCCGGCTACGGCTTGGAGGTCCCCGCCGCCTGGTCCCGCTGGGGCGTTGCCCTGGACGCCATGTCGCCGACGGACTACCTGGAATTCGCTGCGCTGCGGATCGTCGAGGCCGTCCAGAAGGCATGGGAAGGCCGGCAGCCGGGCGGCGTGAGCTTCGGCTTGGGGCACGCTGTGGTAGGGCACAATCGCCTGACGGCGTACGACGATGGACGCTCGGAGATGTACGGCAGTACGGACCGAGACGATTTCAGCCACATCGAGGGGTACGAGAGCCATTCCGTGGGGCTTCTCTACACGTGGAATGCCAAGGGCGAGCTCACGGGTGTGGTGATCAATGTGGCCGTGCCGTCGCAGGTGAGCGGAGGATCGCGGATCACCGCCGATTTCTGGCACGAGACTCGCAACCTGCTCCGCGAGCGTTTAGGCGAGGAGCTGCACGTCCTCCCCCAGTGCGCCGCCGCAGGGGACCAGTCGCCGGTCGTGCTCGTCGACCGCAGGGCCGAAGCCCGCATGGAAGAGATCACCGGCAGGAACCGGCGGGCGGAGATCGCCACGCGGATCGCCGACGCGGTGATGACCGTCCTCCCCTACATGAAAGCGCACATCGACTGGGATCCTACCTTGATGCACCGCAGGGAGCTCGTGGAGCTCAGTCGGCGGCGGCTCACGGAAGCAGACATCCGCACCCCCAGGAGGACGCACCATCGTCCCCAGCTCGAGACCGTCGAGGAGGCGTTCGACCGCTTGCGGGAGGAATACCGAGAGATGCTCCAGGAGTTGGAGGAGCAACCCGAGCTCAAAGAGAAGCCCGGGTGGTATGGCAACATCACCGGGGTCTACTGGCGCTTGGCCAGGGCCGCCCGGGTGCTGGAGCGCTTCGAGCTCCAGCAGCGCCGGCCGACGATGCCCGTGGAGGTCCACGTGGTCCGCATCGGCGACATGGCCATGGCCACGAACCCCTTCGAGCTATACCTCGACTTCGGCTTGCAGATCCAAACGCGGAGCCGGGCCGTCCAGACCTTCGTGGTTCAACTCGCCGGCAGGGGGAGCTACGTGCCCACCGCGCGTTCCGTGGCCGGGGGCGCCTACGGTGCCATCCCGGAGAGCACGGAGATCGGCCCCGAGGGTGGCCGGGAGCTGGTCGAGCAGACTCTGACTTTATTGGAGTCGTTATGGGCGGGGGAATAGTCGGCCAGCCGAGACACTTGGAGCCCAGGAAGTGAGCAATGTTTCCCTCCAATCTGCCGATTCTCCAACAAATGCTCGGGGACGCGCGCTACGTGGAGTTCGCCGCGGAGATGGACGAGCTGTTCCGCGGCGATCCCCAATACACGCCGAGAAAACTGCGAACGCTCCTCGACGGTGCGGCCCGCGGCGAGCGGATTGTGCCGTTCGAGGGCCGTTACGTGATCAACTCCTCGGTGCCGCCGATTCCTTCTCGGGCGTTCCTTACCTTCCTCGCCGGCGGCGTCGACCGGCAACGGCTGTTCAGCGACTTGGCCTATGCCCGCCGCTCGGCGCCGCTGTCCGCCCACCTGTGCATCACCTCCCGCTGCTCCTACCGCTGCCGCCACTGTGG